>JANMDX010000007.1:0-98605 GCA_031376505.1 Acidobacteriota bacterium | reverse complement strand
AACGGACGTGATAACTTCGCTCATGACCGGCTCCTGTCGCCTGCGGCTCTGAGGCCTCGGCATTAACCCGCGAGAAGTCGCGTGCTTCGCATCACGCCGACGGTATCGCGACTGTGAGCCGGTCATTCCATATTGTCTAGGGACTGACGTCGGCACGCCCCAGTCCCCAGTTCAACGCGCCCCAGCCCCCAGCACCCAGCCCCGCCCGTGCTCGTGTCGAGCGTCAGCGAGGCACGAGCACGCGCAAGACCCGCCCCCCCGCGTACTCGGTGACGAACAGATCTCCGGTGCGAGTGTCTTTGGCCAGGTGCGTTGGTGTGCGCAGTCCGTCGGCCAGCACAAGCTTCGTCCCGCGGGTGGCGTCCACTTAGATCAGCCGGCCGGCTCCGCCTGTGAGGAACGCCAAGCTGTACTCGAGCACGTAGTATTGGTCGGACGTGCTCGACAACGGCAGCACGTCGATGGCGGTCTGCAGGCCGCTCACGATGGGTGTCACGGCGCCAGTTGCCCGCGACACCCTCACGAAGCGCGCCGCCCCAGCCCCGAACGGGAAGCCGGTGAGCAGCGACACCACGAGGTCGTCACCCCCTACCCGGACACCGGCCGGCACGGCCTCGCTGGTCGGTCCCCCGACGTTGGGGAAGAGGGGGTTCGGCACGACCGCAAACGCGGCAATTGGCGTTGCCGGGCCGCCCGCCGCCAGCGGAATCGACCACAGCGCGTTCATCGACGCGTCGACCACCGCCAGGCCAGACGCGCTCCCGACCAGTCCGTAGGGATTCGAGATCCGTACGTGACGCGGCTCGTCGGGACGCGGCTCCGGCACGTAGCTGGGGAAGTCGACCAGGCGCGCCACGCGCACCGCCTCGCCGTCAACGTTGTAGAGATAGACGGCGCGGTCGGCCGCCAGCACGTCGTGCTGGGCCGCTGCAGGGTGAAGCCCAGGGAAAACTGTCCGGCCGCGTCCGGGAACTCCAGGGCGAGGACCGAGCTGAAGAGCGGCGACGACACCTGCGGATTGGGGATCTCGCTGCCCTGGCCGGCGCCGGTGATGGTGGTGTCGCCCGCGCCGATCGTGACATAGAGGGTCCGGTTGAGCAGCAGCAGCCCGTTGGGGCCACCCGGATCCCGGCCCAGAAACCGGGCCGACGGCAGGCCGTCGATGACGGTGAACCGGCGGGCATCGCGATCGATGTAGGAAATTCGGCCGGTATTGGGCCCGTCGCCAGCTTCGGCCACCAGCAGTTCGCCGGCCGGCAGCGCCAGTAGCTTGGCCGGCGCCTTCAAGCCCGCCACATGTTCCTGCACCGTCTGAGCGGTGACCGGAGCGCTGGCCGCCGCGACCAGCCCTCCCGCGATGACCAGCGAGTCGACAATTCTCCGCATCGTGCCTCCTGCGCCTGCGCGCACACCGGCCGGACCGCAGTCGGGGACCGGAATGCCGTGGCATATAATGGCGCCGGGATCCGGTCGGAACCGACCGCACCGCCGCGCCCTTACTCTGCCTGTTGTAGCGGCGAGGCGCCCGCCCGGTCACGAACGCCAGCCGAAACCACGACGAAGCTTTGCCGAAATGACGCCGACTTCCACGGCCGCCGCCGACGTGCTCCGCGTGCGTGACGTCACGCTCGACCTGGGGCGTCAGGTGGTGCGCATCGGCGCCGACGAGATCCGGCTGCGTCCAAAGACCTTCGACGTGCTCACGATGCTCGTGCGCCAGGCGGGCCAGGTGGTCAGCAAGCATCGGCTGATCGAGGCCGTGTGGGGCGACGTCGCGGTGACCGATGATTCGCTCGTACAGTGCCTGGTCGAGATCCGCCGGGCGCTCGGCGAGGGGCATTTCGCCATTCGCACGGTGCGTGGCCGTGGCTACCTGCTCGACGGCGAGATGCCGCCCATGGGTACGGCCAGCAGCGTCGCTCGGTTGTCGGCGTCCGAGGGGACCGCCCCGGCCGCAGCTCCAGCGGTTGGGACGGGGGCACCTCGGCCATGGGCCTTTACGGCCGTCGCCGTCGGCGCCCTGCTGGCGGTGCTGGCGGCAGTGTCGGCGCTTGGCTTGCGCGCGGGACAACCGGCGACGCCCGCGCTGCAGGACACACTGAATGCCGAGGCGCAAACGGAGCTCGACGCGGGCCGGGCCCTCCTCCGCGTCTCGCGTGCCCAGACCGATCTGCAGCGGGCCCGAGAGCGCTTTGCACGGGCCGTTGCACTCGACCCGGCCTACGCCGCCGCGCACGCCGCCCTGGGCAATGTGCTCGTGCTGCAGTCCGGCTTCGGCGTGCAGCCGGCCCTCGAGCTGTTGCCGCTGGCCGGGGCGTCGGCGCGGCGCGCCGTTGCCCTCGACCCGACGCTCGCCGCGGGATGGCAGGCCCTGGCCCACGTGCAAACGCAAGGCGAGTGGGATTGGGCGGCGGCGGAACGGAGTTACCGGCGCGCCATCGCGCTCGATCTGTCGGCGCCGTTCAATGTGATCTACGCGCACCTCCTGGTCGGCATCGGTCGGCTGGACGAAGCGATCGCCGAGAGCGACCGCCTTCTGGCCATCGACGGCGTCTCGCCCGTGCGCCTCGCGTCGAACTGCATCGTGAAGTACCTGGCCCGCCGCTACGAGACCGCCCTCGCCGCGTGCGATCGCAGCATCGAGATCGATCCGGGCTACAGCAACTCCCACTACTGGCGGGCCCTTGTGCTAGCGGAGCTGGGGAACCATGAGGAGGCCATGCAGGCGGCGCTGACGTCACGTCGCGCGATGGCCTTCGCGCCGACCTGGATGGTGGGCTATCTGCACGCCCGCGCTGGGCGACTCGACGAGGCCCGCGAAGTGCTCCGCGCCGTGCAGGCGCGAGCCGTCACCACCTACGTGCCGCCCGTAGAGATGGCGTTCTTGCTGGCCGCAGTGGGTGAGCGCATGCAGGCGCTCGACTGGCTCGAGCGCGCCCACCGCCAAGGGGGGCCCCTGGATGGAGCTGCTGGCCGTGCACCCAGCGGCTGATCCGTTGCGCGCCGAACCTCGTTTCCGCGCCCTGCTCAAAGCGCTTCACCTCCAGGAGCCGTCGTGATTCGTTATTTCGTGTATCGGGACGGCCACACGAGCACCGTGGACGTGCTTGACCCGGCGTGGCTCACGCCGGGCAGCGGCGCATATGTGTGGGCCGACCTGTCAGCGCCGGTGGCAGCGGACGGCGTGGCGCTGCGCGAGGTCTTTGGCATCCACGAACTCGCGGTCGAAGACGCGCTCTGCGAGTCGCAGCGCCCCAAGGTCGAAGCCTATGGCGATCTGCTTTACGTCGTGCTGCACGGCATCAACTTCCACGCCAGTGAACACGCCTTCGACACGCACGACACCGACTTCTTCGTGACGCCGCAGTTCCTCGTGACCGTGCACGACGGGCAGCGGCGCAGCATCGCACATGTGGCCGACTTGTGCGCAAAGAGCGCGCACATTCTGGGTGACGGACCCATGGCTCTGATGCACCGCATCATGGACACGATGGTTGAACACTATCATCCCGAGGTGGGCGAGCTGGAGGAGTGGCTCGATGACCTCGAGCGGCAGGTGCTCGAAAGCCCGAAGGTGCACCTGATGGGTGAGATCCTGGCGGTGAAGCGCGACATCCGAAGCCTGCGCCACATCGTCTTGCCGCAACGGGATGTCATGGGGAGGTTATCCCGCCGTGAGTTCGATCAGATCAGCCAGGAGTTGGCCTATCGTTTCCGCGATGTCTACGACCAGCTGGTGCGACTCTCTGACGACGCCATCATCTTCCAGGATCGCGTGACTGGCATTCTCGATGCCCATCTAGCCAGCGTGTCGATTCAGCTGGCCCAGACCTCGAAGCTCATTGCCGTCGTGGCCACGCTCTTCGGCCCCTTGACCGTACTGACCGGGATGTACGGCATGAACGTGCCGCTGCCGCACCTGCCGGGCGGGCCGGACATGCAGTTTTGGTGGGTCGTGGGCTTCATGGTCGCGTCCTCGGCGGCGATGTTCACCTGGTTCCGGCGATCGGGCTGGTGGTGAACCCCGTGACCCGGATCGTGAAACTGCCAGACGATCTGGCCAACCAGATCGCGGCCGGCGAAGTGGTCGAGCGGCCTGCCTCGGTCGTCAAAGAGCTGGTCGAAAATGCCCTCGACGCCGATGCGCGGCGCATCACCGTCATCATCGAGTACGGCGGCAAGCGGCTGCTGCGCGTTGAGGACGACGGGCTGGGCATGGGACCCGAGGACGCGCGACTGTCGCTCGAACGCCATGCCACGAGCAAGATCCGTCGGGTGGAGGATCTCGCGGCCATCAGCACGTTGGGGTTCCGTGGCGAAGCACTGCCGAGCATTGCCTCGGTGTCGCGGTTCACCCTGCGCACCAGGGCACGGGGCGCGGCCGGCGGCACGGAGATCCAGGTCGTTGGCGGGGCGGTCGAGCGCATGTCGGCCGTCGGCGCGCCCGAGGGGACGGCCATCACGGTCGAGGACCTGTTCTTCAATATGCCGGCGCGCCGGAAGTTCCTGAAGTCCGACGGCGCCGAGTCGGCTCATGTGTCGAAACTCATGACGCAGATGGCGCTGTGCCATCCCGCTGTCGGCTTCACGTTGACGAGCGCGGGACGTCGCCTCCTCGAGTGTCCGCCGGCGGCGACGCTGGCCGACCGCGTCTATCAGATCTACGGGGACCGCCCCGACCTGGTGCCCGTGCTGCGCGAGTCGCACGGGGTACGGCTCACCGGCCTGGTCGCGGCCCTGGCGGACACGGGGCCCACGCGCGGCCCCCAGCATGTATTCGTGAATCACCGCATCGTGAAGGACAAGACGATCGCTCACGCGATCATCGACGCGTATGCCTCGGCGTCGATCAAGGAGCGCAGCGCCGAGGTCCATCTGTTCCTTGACGTGCCGCTCGACCGGATCGACGTCAACGTGCATCCGACCAAGGCGGAGGTGCGCTTTGCCGACCAGTCGCTGATTCATGAGATCGTGCGGCGCGGCGTGGCCGAGGCGCTCGGGGGCGCCCGAATGCCTGATTTGCCGGCCGCAACGGGCTGGCCAGCCCGCAGCGGGCAGACGCCGGCCGCCTTTGCGGGTGACGGTTCCCGCCGCCACGACCCGGGCGCCGCCGGCAGGCTGGCTGGAGAGCCGTGGGGTGGCGGATGGGTGGCGCGCGACCCGAGTGCGGAGTGGCGCCCACGAGATCCCCTGGATACTTCCGGCCTGATGGGCGAGGGCACGGCGTCAGCGGTCGGCCTCGAACGCGGGCTGACCCCGCTTGGTCAGTTCCGGAACACGTTCATCGTAGCGGTGGACGACGACGGACTGGTGATTGTCGACCAGCACGTGGCCCATGAGCGTGTGCTCTTCGAGCGCATCCTCGAGCGGCTCACGGCCGCTCGACTCGACAGTCAGGTGCTGCTCGTGCCGATGGTGCTCGAGCTGCCCGGCGCAGGTCACGACACGCTGCTTGCGCGGGGCGAAGCGCTCGCGCGCTTCGGATTTGCGCTCGAAGACTTCGGCGGTGCCAGCGTGCGCGTCACAGCGGTGCCGGCGCTACTGGCCGTGCAGGACATCGATCGGACGCTGCGGGCGCTGGCTGACGACCTCGATGGTCTCGATCGAGGTCTGGCCGCCGAACAGGCCGTGAAGCAGATTGCCGCGACGATGGCCTGTCACGCGGCCGTGCGCGCGCATGACCCGCTCACCGTGGAGAAAATGACGCACATCCTCGGGGAGTTGCGGGCCACGGCGTACTCGACCGTATGCCCCCATGGCCGGCCGGTCATGTTCCGGCTGTCGAGACGCGACCTGGAGCGGCGGTTCGAGCGCATATAGCTAGCGGCTAGAACCTAGCGGCTAGCGGCTAGAACCTAGCCGCTGCGCCGCTTGGCCTTGATCTCTTTCCATCCCTCCAAGCGGCGCTTGATCTCCTTCTCGAACCCCCGCTCGGTCGGCACGTAGAACTGTCGCCCCTGCAGACGGGGCGGCAGGCAGTCCATTGCCGCCACGGCGTCGGGCTGATCATGCGCGTACTGATAGCCACGGCCATAGTCGAGCGACTTCATGAGGCGGGTAGGTGCGTTGCGCAGGTGCAGTGGCACTGGGTCGGCGACGTCCATCACCGCGGCCTCGGCCGCCGCAGTGTAGGCGGCATAGACGGCATTGCTCTTGGGCGCCGTGGCCAGATACAACGCGGCTTGCGCGAGCGCGGTATTGGCCTCGGGCAGTCCGATGAAGTGCAGCGCGTCGCGCGCCGACATGGCCACCACGAGCGCCTGCGGGTCGGCGATGCCCACGTCCTCAGAGGCGAAGCGCACCAGCCGTCTGGCGATGTACATCGGATCCTCGCCCGCCTCGACCATGCGGGCCAGCCAGTAGATCGTGGCGTCGGGGTCGCTGTTGCGCATCGACTTGTGCAGCGCCGACATGAGGTTGAAATGTTCCTCGCCGTTCTTGTCGTAGCGCAGGGTCTTGCGTTGCAGGGTCTCCTGCAGCAGTGCCATGTCGACCTTCGGGCGGCCCACGGGCTGCGGCGCCGCCGCCACCACGAGTTGCAGCAAGTTGAGTGCGCGCCGGGCGTCCCCGTCCGAGGCCCGCGCGAGGGTCGCCAGAGCATCCTCGGCCACCTCGGGCGCAATCTTGCCCAGGCCACGCTCGGGATCGGCGATCGCTCGCCGCAGGATGCGGATGATCGCGTCCTCGTCGAGCGGTTCAAGTACGAATACCTTCGACCTCGAAAGCAGCGCCGCGTTCACCTCAAAGGACGGATTCTCCGTGGTGGCGCCGATGAGCACGATGTCGCCGGCTTCGACGCGGGGCAGGAAGGCGTCTTGTTGCGCCTTGTTGAACCGGTGGATCTCATCGACGAAGACGATGGTGCGGCGTCCGTTGCGGCGACGCAGCTCGGCCGCGGCCATGACGTCCTTGATCTCCTTGATCCCGGCCAGCACCGCGCTGAAGGAAATGAACTGGGCGTCGGTCACATCGGCAATCGCGCGAGCCAGGGTGGTCTTCCCGGTACCAGGCGGCCCCCACAGAATCACCGACTGCAGAGCGTCGCGCATGATGGCTTCGCGCAAGGGACGGCCCGGCGCAAGCAGGCGATCCTGGCCTTCGATCTCATCGAGCGTGCGCGGACGCATGCGCTCGGCCAGTGGCGCCGGTGGAGGCGCGACGGCGTCCGCCTCGGCTGGATCGAAGAGGCCGCTCACTTGAAGACACCGCGTTGGTCCGCCGCCGCGTACACCGCGAGCGCGCCAGCGACCGCGATGTTGAGCGACTCCACCGCCGGCACCATCGGGATACTGGCGCAGACATCGACGAGGTCGAGAAGACCGGCCGGCAGGCCCGGACCCTCGCCGCCGAGCAGCAAGCACACGGGACGACGCAGGTCCACGCGCGCCAGCGGCGTCCCGCCGCGCGGCACGAAGGCCACCAGGTTCACGTCGAGCAGACGGGCGGAGCTGACGACGTCATCCACGGCGGTCACCCGCGCCAGCGGCAGGCGGAACGCACTGCCCATCGACGCGCGCAAGGCCTTCCAGCCAAACGGATCGGCCGACCCGCCGGCGGCGATCAAGCCGGTGGCGCCGGCAGCGTCCGCGGCCCGCACGAGTGCGCCGAGGTTGCCAGGGTCCTGCACGTCGATCGCCACGACCACGAGCGACGGCATCGCGTCGAACACCCGTGCCAACCCGCCCGCGGGGCGACGCGCCAACGCGACGACCCCCGATGAGGTGCGCACCGGGCTCATGGCTGTCAGGACATCGGCGCTGACCGTGACGACCTGGGTTCCGGCGTCGGCCAGCGCCTCGACCACCCGCGATTCCGCTTCGCCGGGCGGATCGACGCCGAGCGCCACGGCATCCACCGCAAGGCCGGCGGCGCGGGCCTCAACGAGCAGGTGCCAGCCGTCGAGTAGAAGTGGTTGATCGTCGCCGCCGGCCCGCGCCTCGCGGCACGCGAGCACGAGGGGGTGGCGGCGGCTAGTGATGGACGGCATGGGCAGGGACATCTCTCTTCAGCTGGGGGAGCGGAGCAACCCGCGGCCGCGAGACCGGAGCATAGCATTGTGTGTGTTACAGTTAGCGCGAATTGGACCAATGAAAGCGCGCCTTCTCAAACGATTCGACGACGATATCGCCGCCCTCGAGCGCGAGCTGTACAACGACCTGCCTAAAGAGATCCAGCGGGCACGCGAGTTCGGCGATCTGCGCGAAAACGCCGAGTATTCTGCGGCCAAAGAACGGCAGAGCTTCGTGCAGGCCCGGATTGCGATGCTGCAGCGCCGCCGCAATGAAGTGGCGATCATGAACCTCGACCGCGTGCCGCGCGACAAGACCGGATTTGGCTCAACCGTGACGCTCCGCGAATCGGGCGGTCCCGAGTTCACGTACCAGCTCGTGATGCCCGAAGACGCCGACGTGGCCAAGGGGTTGATTTCGACGTCCTCGCCGGTCGGCCGGGCGCTGCTCAATAAAGAAGCGGGTGACGCGGTCACGGTTGCCACGCCGGCCGGCGCGCGCAAGTTCGAGATCATCAAGCTCGTCACCCTGCACGACAGCGAGTAGGGCAGCTCGTGGCCCGAGGGACTCGCGCCCAGCACGATCTCTACTCTCCCGAGCGGCCGACGGCCGTGATTCTGAGCGGCACGGGCGCCGACGGCGCCTATCACGCCGGTGTCTTGAAGGCGCTCGACGAAGCGGGCGTCAAGGTCGACCTCGTCGCGGGCCGGGGCATCGGCGCGTTTGCCGCCCTGTTGTTTGCCATTGACCGCGCCGCCACTCTGTGGGAGCCGCGCGGCTTCTGGCATCGCGTCGGCTCCTCGACCGCGTACGGCTTGCGCTGGCCCTACCGTCTGACGGGGTGGGCGCTTGCGCTCGCGGGCGGCATTCTGGCCAGCCCGCTCATGTTGCTGGTCGGCGCGCTTGCCGTGTGGCCTGTGGCCATGGGCGCGGGTCTCCTTGGACTCGAGTCTAGCCGGGGCCTCGCGCAGTGGTACGCCGAGGTGCTGGCCTGGGCCTTCGCACCCGACCACGTGCCCGCGTGGGTGGCGCGGCTCATCTTGCTCGTGGCGGCGGGCCTGGCGATGGCACTCGTTGCGGGGGCCACAGTGGCCGCCCTGCGCTCGCCACGCCGTCAACAGGGCAACGCCGCGTGGCGGCTGCTCGGCGCGCCGGTCGGGTCGGCGCGCTTTGCCGCCCTTGCCGTCGGCACCCTCTGGGACCTGATGAGGGGGGGCGCCGCGGTGGCCCGGCCCGGCGCCGCTGACCTCAGTCAACGAGCCGCCGAACTACTCGCGTCGAGCGTGAACCAGCCAGGGCACCGAGACCTGCTGATTGCCGTGCACGACCTGGACGGCCGGAGGGACTTGGTGTTCGGGTCGGTCGCGGGCGAGCCAGGGAAGCGCCTGTTTCCAGGTCCCACAGGGACGGCGAGCCGGCGCGCAGAGGCGTTCGACCTGGGCAGCGCCGCCCGGGGCGCCCTGGTCGATGTGCTCAGCGGCGCGCTGACCCTGCCGGGCGTCTCTGAGCCGCATGCGATGCGGTTCTCTGGCGAGAGCATCTGGCGTGGAGAAGTGCATCGCCTCGCCGACCGCCCAGCCTCGCTGGCGCGGCTGCTCGAGGAAGCTGCCGCGGCGGGCATGGAGCAGGCCATCGTCGTGACCGCCGCACCGGAACCAGGCGGGCCACACGCACTCGAGCCGCCGCGCGTAGACCCGCGGGGCCGGGTGGGCGAGTGGCTGTCGGGCGAGGAGGCGGCCGCGGTGAGGGACGCCGTCCGTTACGCCCAGGCCCACTTCCACACCGTGTTCGTGATTCGCCCGGCGCACAATCCGGTCACGCCGCTCGACCTGCAGGGCGCCGACGACCGCGCGTCCGACCGGCGCTGCACATTGCAGGACCTGCTCGAGCGCGGCTACGATGACGCGCACCGGCTGTTCATTGAACCCGCCCTCGGCGCCGCCGGAGACCGCGTGCCTGGAACCACCTGGTGATGCCCATGACCAACCCTTCCGCGCACGGACCCGCCACCACCTTGATCCACACCGGCGAGCGGCTCCCGGCTGCCGCCTCGCTCACCGTGCCGATCTACGAGACGAGCACGTTCGTGTTCGACTCCGCCGCCGGGGTCGAAGCCTACGCCGAGGGACGCGCGGCGGGCTATCTCTACAGCCGCTACGACAACCCCACCGTGGTGGCCGTCGAGGCGAAGCTGGCGGCGGTAGACGGCGCGGAGGCGTCGCTCGTGTTTGCGTCGGGCATGGCGGCGATCTCCACCGCACTGTTTGGCCTGCTCCAGAGTGGCGACGAAGTAGTGTGCTGCACGGCCATTTACGGCGGTACGTTCCACATCCTCAATGGCTTGGCCGCCCGTTTCGGCGTGACCACCCGCTGGGCGTCACTCGACGAGTTTCGTGCGCCCGAGACGCTGATCGGACCGAAGACGCGGATCGTCTGGTTTGAATCGCCGATCAACCCCACGCTGCGCATCATCGACGTGCGCCAGGTGGCGGCGGCCTGCACGGCGGCTGGTGTGCTGTCGGTGGCCGACAACACGTTTGCCTCGCCGCTCAACCAACCGGTGCTGGCGATGGGCGTTGACCTCTCGATGCAGAGCGTGACGAAATATCTGAACGGACACTCCGATGTGACCGGCGGCGTGCTCTCGGGCCGACAAGGACTGATTGACCGTCTCGCGAAAACCCGCCGCCTCCTGGGCGGCATTCTCGACCCGCAGCCGGCCTACGCCCTCGGGCGGGGCATGAAGACCCTGGCGCTGCGCGTCGCCGCGCACAACGCCAATGCAATGGCGCTCGCCGAGGCGCTCGAGGGACATCCGGCGCTCGCGGCCGTGCACTATCCCGGCCTGGCGTCGCATCCCGATCACGCCATTGCCAAGGCTCAGATGCTCGGCTACGGCGGTATGCTCTGCCTAGACTTGGCGGGCGGCCAAGCCGCCGCCTTTCGTGCGTTCGACCGTCTGCAGGTGATCCAGCGCGCTGCCAGCCTGGGCGGTGTCGAAAGCCTGTGCAGCCTGCCGATCCTGACGTCGCAGTACGGACTGGGCGACGAAGCGCTGGCCAGGGCCGGCGTGACGCGGGGCATGATGCGGGTCTCGGTCGGGCTCGAAGACGCCGTCGACCTGATCGACGACCTCCGGCAGGCCATCGCGTAGGCAGCGCGCTACTTCTTGCCGCTGAGCTCGTGCAGGAAGTCGAGCACGAGGTCGAGCACGCGCTGGTTGATGCGGCTACCCTCGTGCACGCCGAACTTGCTCTGGAACGCCTCGAGCGGCACGACGGCCTTCGCCATGGTCCGGTGGCCGCCGGCACTGCCGATGTCGCTGAACCAGCGTCGGACGAAGTCGCCGGCGTTGCGCGAATAGCCGAAGTTGCGCACCGACACGATCATCTGGTCGTTGACCACGCCCGAGATGACCGTCCACTGCACGTCTTCGAGCTGAAGGTAGAAGTCGGCCACGTAGGGGATGAAGTCTTCCCGCGGTGGCTCCCCGAGAAACGCGCAGAAGACGTGCTCGACCATCCGCCCCTGCTGCCACGCCTTGATCACGTAGTCGAGCCGCTCGCGCGTGATCTCGGCGCCTTCCATCTTCCGGATAAGGCTCGCGTCAGCCAGCGGGTACAGATACGAGAAGGCCTCGAGATCGGCGCGGTTGGCGTGGCGATTGAAGAATAACGTGTCGGACTTGATCGCATAGAGCATCGCCGTGGCGGTGCGCTCGGAGATGTCGATGTCGACGGCCTGCAAGTGTTCGGTCAGGATCGTGGACGTGGAGCCGAAGTCCGGACGGATGTCCTTGAACATCGCGGTGTAGCCGGTCGTCTCGGGATGATGATCCACCACCAGATCCACGTGCCGCAGTGCATCGCCGAAGTAGTGCGGCTGCACGTCGACGAGTGCGATCTTCTCGTACGACGCGAACTGGTCGGGCGTGACCGTGTCGACGCCAATCTCGAGCAGCTTCAGCATCCGCTGGTTCTCGGGACGCGAGACGGGCTGCAACGTGCCGATGATGGCGGTCTGCTTCGTGCGTCTGAGCAGCGTTCTCAGAGCGAGGCCGCTCGCGATGGCGTCGGGGTCGGGGTCGTTGTGCGTGAGAATCAGCACGCGGTCGGCGTCACTGAAGTAGCGCTGGTACTGCTGGACGCGCTGCCGCGTCAGCGAGCGATTGAGCTCGGTCGCCAGTCGCGGCTCGACGAGTTCGGCCAGCGTGATGCTGGTCACTTCCGGAAACTCCGCGCGGAAGGCGGTGGCCCGGGCGGCATCGTCGCCGCCGATGCCGAGCACATACACGAGTGCGCCACCCGCGTGTCGCACGGCGTCGAGCACCTTGCGCAGACCGCGCTGGTGCGCGTCCTCGACGATCACCGACGTCGTCGGCAGCAGGTCGGCCTTCACGAACGTGTCGACCCGCTTCGGGTCGGCCGTGACGACCGTGGCACCGGCATCGTGGAGTCGTCTGGCGAGGGCGCGGCTCTCGACGATCAGCTCGAGGTCGACCCGCGGGCTGAGTACCGCGTACAGCAGACGGCCGACCAGTTCGGTCTGGCAGACGGCCAGGCACCTCACGGGCGAACGACCGTTCCTCTCGCGAAGTCCGACATCGACAATCGTCGATTATAGCGCCCTCAGCGCCCGGGCGGAGCCCTCGGCCCGCGGACCGTTGTGGTACGATTTGCCAGTTCAATCCTGCCATGCCCGTGTGCCGGGCGTAACCGCCAGGGTTTCCCATGCCCGCATCCGCCGACCGTTTCTCCCTCGTCTCAGACTTCGAGCTGCGTGGGGACCAGGTTCACGCCGTGCCCGAGTTGGTGGCCGGGCTGGAGCGCGGGGATCCGCATCAGACGCTGCTCGGCGTCACCGGCTCGGGCAAGACCTACACGATGGCGCAAGTCATCGCGCGCGTGAACCGGCCCGCTCTGGTCATGGCGCACAACAAGACCCTGGCCGCACAGCTCCACCAGGAGTTCCGCCGGTTCTTCCCACACAACGCGGTTGAGTACTTCGTCAGCTACTACGATTATTACCAGCCCGAGGCCTACGTGCCGTCGAGCGACACCTATATCGAGAAGGAAGCGACGATCAACGACGAGATCGACCGGATGCGTCTGTCGGCCACGCGGTCGCTCTTCGAACGCCGCGACGTGATTATCGTGGCCAGCGTGAGCTGTATCTACGGGCTGGGCTCGCCCGAGGCGTACTACGGCCTGGTGCTGCCGCTCGAGCGCGGGCAGCGGATGTCGCGCGACCATCTGCTGCGGAAGCTCGTCGAGATCCTGTACGAACGCAACGATCTCGAGTTCGGTCGCGGCACGTTTCGCGTGCGTGGCGACATCGTCGAAGTACACCCGTCCTACGACGAGATGGCGCTGCGCATCAGCCTGTTTGGCGACGAGATCGACGAGCTTGCGATGTTCGACCCCATCACTGGCAAGACCGTGCAGCGGCACGACCGCGTGTCGGTGTTTCCCAAGACCCACTTCGTCACCACACGCGATCGTCTCAAGGAGGCCGCCGAGACCATCAAGGCCGAGCTGACCGAGCGGCGCACGTTCCTCGAAAAAGAAGGCCGCGTACTCGAGGCCCAGCGGCTGCACCAGCGCACGATGTTCGACCTCGAGATGATCCGGGAGATCGGCTACTGCCACGGAATTGAGAACTACTCGCGGCATCTGACCGGCCGCTCGCCCGGGCAACCACCGCCGACGCTGCTTGACTACCTGCCCCCCGATGCCATGGTGATTGTGGACGAGAGCCATCAGACCGTGCCGCAGGTGCGAGGCATGTTCTTCGGCGATCGGTCGCGCAAGGAGGTGCTGGTCGAGTACGGTTTTCGTCTACCGTCGGCGCTCGACAATCGTCCGCTCAGCTTCGATGAGTGGGAGGCGCGGATACCGCAAACGGTGTTCGTGTCCGCCACGCCAGGACCCTACGAGCTGCAGAAGTCCGGCGGCGTCGTGGTGGAACAGGTCATCCGGCCGACCGGCCTGATGGACCCGCCGATCGAGGTGCGGCCGGTGAAGGGCCAGGTCGACGATCTGCTCGAGGAGATTCGAGGACGCGTGGCGCGCAAGGAACGGACGCTCGTCACCACGCTCACCAAGCGAATGGCCGAAGACCTCACGCAGTACTATCACGAGCTCGGCGTGCGCGTGCGCTACCTGCATTCGGACATCGACACGTTGGAACGAATCGACATCCTGCGCGACTTACGCCGAGGCGTGTTCGATGTGCTAGTGGGCATCAACCTGCTGCGTGAGGGACTGGACCTGCCCGAGGTGTCGCTGGTCGCGGTCCTCGATGCCGACAAGGAGGGTTTTCTGCGGTCGGCAGGTTCGCTCATTCAGACCTCGGGCCGCGCCGCGCGCAACGTGCACGGCCAGGTCATCATGTACGCCGACACGATGACCAACTCCATGCGCGTGGCCATCAGCGAGACGGCGCGCCGGCGAGCCATTCAAGCGGCCTACAACGCGGAACACGGCATTACCCCAACGACCATCATCAAGGACATCGACGGCATACTGCAGAGCGTGTACGAGCGCGACTACGGGTCGGGGCCGGATGGCACGGATGCGCCAGTGGCGAGCGCCGCCGAGCTCGAGGCGCGCGTGACCGGCCTGGAACAGAAGATGCGGCAGGCCGCCGCCAATCTGGACTTCGAGGCCGCCGCGGCGCTTCGTGATCAGGTCGTGGCGACCAAAACGCGCGCGCTGGGGCTGAGCCGGCCTCCGGGGTCGGCGTGACACCGGCCTTCTCCGAGTGGCTCAAGCGAGCGCTGCTCGAAGTGCAGGAGTACGCGAAGCTCACCGCCGCGACCGCGCGGGGCGCGGTGTCCCGGCCGTTTTACTGGCACGACTTCGTGGAGCAGCTCGATGAAATCGGCATCGGGTCGATGACGGTGGTCATCCTCACGGGGCTCTTCACCGGCGCCGTGCTGGCGCTGCAAACGGGCTTCACCCTCGACCAGTTTGGCGCCCGGCCGTTCGTCGGGCGGCTCGTGGCGGCCTCGATGATCAAGGAGCTGGGGCCGGTGCTCACGGCCCTGATGCTTGCCGGACGCGTGAGCTCGGGCATTGCCGCAGAACTCGGGTCGATGGTCGTGACCGAGCAAGTCAGCGCCCTGCGCGCGCTCGGCACCGACCCGGTGCGCAAGCTGGTCGTGCCGCGCGTGCTCGCCGGCATCCTCATGACGCCCGCCCTTACGGTGTTGGCCGACACGGTCGGCCTGCTTGGCGGGTGGGTCGTGTCGGTGCAGAGTCTGCGGGTGGCGTCGGGCCTCTACTGGTCGTCGGTCGTCGATGCGCTGTTCATCCAGGACGTCTGGATGGGGCTGTTGAAGCCCTTCTTCCTCGGCTTCATCATCGTGACGGTAGGATGCCACGTGGGTCTGCGCACCAAGGGCGGCACGGCCGGCGTGGGCCGCGCTACGACCAATGCCGTCGTCGCCGCGTCGGTCGGCGTGATTGCCATGGACTTTTTTTCGACACAGCTCCTGCTGTCACTGTTGTTCTGATGGTGGCGTACCCTGACGCCCTGCGCGGGCCAGCCAAGGGGCGGCCGGGGGACGCTCCAGTCGTCGTGTTCGAGGACGTGCATCTGGCCTTCGACGATCACGTGGTGCTCAAGGGCATCAGCTTCACGCTGTATCCAGGCTTTACGAAGATTTTCATTGGCGCGAGCGGGTCAGGGAAGTCGACCGTCCTGAAGCTGATCCTGGGACTGCTCGCCCCAGACTCCGGCCGAATCTGGGTGCACGGTCGACAGGTCGATCGGCTCGCGGAGCACGAGCTCTTCGCCGTGCGCGACAAGATCGGCATGGTGTTCCAGGAGGGCGCGCTCTTCGATTCCCTGACGGTCGGCGAGAACGTGGGCTTCAAACTCTACGAAGAGACCCGTCTGCCGCTCGCCGAGGTACGGGCCCGCGTGGAAGAGGTATTGGGCTTCGTGGAGCTCGGGCCCTACGTCGATCGGATGCCCTCGGCGTTGTCCGGCGGCCAGCGTCGGCGTGTCGCCATCGCGCGGGCCATGGCGTTCAAGCCGAAACTGCTGTTGTACGATGAGCCAACGACGGGGCTCGACCCGATGACCGCCCTGACCGTGGACGCCGAGATCATCAAGCTGCGAGACCTGGAGGGCGTGACCTCGGTGCTCGTCACGCACCAGATGCGCGACGCGTTCTATGTCGCCACGCATGGCGCCACGCGCGGGGAGGGCGGACAGCCGATTGTGGGCGCCACGGCCGACAAGATGGAAGAGGCCGATTTTGTGATGCTGCGCGAGGGCGCCATTGCCTTCGAGGGCTCAGCCGAAGAGCTGCGCTCTTCGACCGACCCGTACCTTCGCGAGTTCCTGTCGTAGGAGAGAGACTACATGCCGCGGACGCGATCGCTCGCGTGGTCGGAACTGAAAGTTGGCGCACTGACTGTGTTCGCCATAGTGATGGCGGCAGTGCTGGTATTCGCCGTGGGTGGCTCCGGCGGTTTCTTCTGGCAGCGGTATCCGCTCAAGGTTCGCTTTGCCAACATCGCCACGGTGAAGAGCGGCACACCCGTGCGGGTCGGCGGCATCGAGATGGGCGAGGTGACCGAGGTCCGTTTCGCCGGGGCCGGCGTGGAAGCGTGGCTCGACGTCTCGAACGAGGTGCGTGCCCTGGTGACCGACCAGTCGCTGGCCGTCATCGGCGCCATTTCGCTTCTAGGAGAGGGCGCGATTGACATTACCCCGGCGCCCGACGGCACCCCGATTCCTGAATGGGGTTACGTGCCCTCGGGCGTGGACCCCGCCTCAATTGCCGCCTTGTCGGACGTCGCGGGCCGGGGCCTCAGCGAAACCACGAAGCTGGTGTCTGACCTCCGGGCGGGAAAGGGCACCATAGGCCGGCTTTTCACCGACGAGGCGGCGTACCGCGATATGGACGCACTATTGGAATCGGCCACCCGCGTGGTCGACGCCGTCCGGACCGGCCGAGGCAGCGTCGGCCGGCTGCTGAACGATCCGAAGGTCTACAACGAACTCGCGGCGTCGACGGCGGCCCTGAACGACATGACCGCCAGAATCGCCCGAGGCGAGGGGACCCTGGGCGCGTTGCTGAACGACCCGGCGCTCGCGCGGTCCGCCACGGCCGCGGTCGCCAGCGTGGACCAGGTCGCCGGACGACTGGCGCGCGGCGAGGGCACCGCGGGGAAGCTTCTGACCGACGAGACGCTCTTTGCGAGGATCAATGCGACGGCGCAGCGCCTCGACGACCTGACCGGCCGTCTTCAGTCCGGCCAAGGCACGGCCGGGATGCTCCTGCAGGACCGGCAGCTTTATGAGAACATGAGTGCGGCGGTCACCGAACTGCGCGGGCTGGTGTCGGATATCCGTAAAGACCCGAAGAAATACCTGAACGTCAAGGTCAGTCTGTTCTGACCGGGCGCGCAGACCTCAGGAGGTACTCCATGTCTCGAGATACAAACGGCGGTGGCTCGGTGATGCTGGCCTTCGTGCTGGGCGCGGTGGCCGGAGCGGCGGTCGCGCTCCTGTTTGCGCCGGCCGCAGGCGAGGAAACGCGTGAGTATCTCGGCAAGCGGGCGCGCGAGGGCCGCGACCGGGCCCGCGATGCGGCCCGCGACGCCACCGACCAGGGCCGAGAGTTCTACGAGCGTCAGCGCGACACCGTGACGAGCGCGATCGACCGCGGCCGCGAGGCCTTCCAGCAGGCGCGCGAAGAAGGGCGCAAGGCGTGACCGACGTCTGGCTAGCCATTATCGCCGTGGCGGTTGCCTTGATGGCGGCGATCCAGGTGGGCGCGATCGTGTTGGCGCTTCGTCTGGGTCGCCGGGTGGATCAGCTGACGACCGAGATTGAACGCGACGTGAAGCCGCTCATCAAGAACCTCACCGACATGACGGCCGAGGCATCGCGGGCCGTCGCCCTGGCCACGGCTCAGGTTGAGCGCGCCGACCGCCTCTTCGGCGACCTGGCGCTTTCGGCCGAGCGAACGATGGCCATTGCGTCCCAGTTCGTGGGCGGGCCCGCAAAGAATGGGTTCGCCCTGTTCTCGGCGGCGCGTGCGGCTTTTTCGGCGTTCCGGGAACTGCGCGACTCGTCGCGCCGCCGCCAGGCCTACCGGTCGCCGCCTGACGACGAGGAGTCGTTGTTCATTGGGTAGCACCACGGCGCGAATACCGCGCCAGGAGAGACAGATGCGTCAGACAGTCCCGGTCGGCGGCTCGTTGTTCGGCGGCGTGACGATGGCGTTGTTGCTGGCCGTGCCGGCCCTGGCGCAGGAATCGAAATCGGCGGCTGGCGCCGCAGAGCTGGCGCAGGTCCTGAGTGCCAAGAAGCTCGATGCGATTGCGGTGCGCGATCCCGAAGCGTCCGACACATTCATCGCGGCGCTCGCCTTTCCTGGACAGCTCATCGTCGTCTCGGCCAAATACGCGGCGCCGCCGCTCCTCAACGAGAAGCTGGCCCGGCGCGAGTACCGCGACGTCTACATCGAGCTGAATAGTGCTTCGGTGCCGGAGTCGCGGATGTTCGTCACGGACCTGGGCGCCGATGGCCTGAAGGCGAAGAAGGCCAAGAAGGACGATCCGTTCGACACCCGAGAGGCGGCCGGTAAGTCGTTCAGGTTCGACGGCAACTGGCGCGAAGACAAGATGTCGGAAGCCGACTACATGAAAATTTTTACGGAGACCGACGAGCGCTACACGCGCATGGTGTCGGCGCTTCTCGGCGAAGCCAAGAAGTAGACAGGGAGTGGTGCGCGCTCCAGGATTCGAACCTGGGACCCCCGCCGTGTGAAGGCGGTGCTCTACCGCTGAGCCAAGCGCGCGTTCAGAAGTTCAGGGCGAAGTTTATCCGCAAGACCGTCCCGGGGCAACCCCGCGGATTCTTCCGGCGGGTCAGGTCGTGCCAAACAGCCGGTCGCCGAAGTCGCCGAGCCCTGGCACGATGAACTTCTGGGCATTCAACTCGCGATCGACCACCGGGGTGTAGATGGGGACGTCGGGGAAACGGCGCTCGATGGCCGCGATGCCCTCAGGAGCCGCGACGATACACACGAAGCGGATGTCGCGGACGCCGGCCTCGCGCAGCAGCTCGATCGCCGCCACGGCGCTACCCCCGGTGGCCAGCATGGGGTCGGTGACGAGCACCACGTCATCGGCGATGTCCGGCGGCAGCTTCAGATAGTAGCGAAACGCCTGAGCCGTCGCCTCGTCGCGCTGCAGGCCGATGTGCCCCACCCGCGCCCTGGGCAGCAGTTCCAGCACTCCCTCGATCATGCCGAGTCCCGCCCGCAGGACGGGCACCAGCGTGACCTGCGCGTCAACCCGGCGCGCATACGCCGCTCCAAGCGGCGTCTGCACCGTGCCCTCCAGCGTCCGAATCTCCTTGAGCACTTCGGCGGCGATCAGCAGCGACATGCGCCGCGCCACGCGCCGGAAGACGTCAGGCGGGGTGGAGAAGTCCCGCAGCGTCGCGAGGGCGTCGTGCACGAACGGATGGGTGATGAGGTGGACCACGGGTGCCGCTGTTATATCACGCGCGCCCGCACGGTCGGAGCGCCGGGGACAACGAGCTGAGGGGGCGAGAGAATCGCCTACAATCGGGAGCATGCGCGCCTCCCCTAGCCTCCTGCTTCTCGCGCTGCTGGTCACCGCCGGGCCTGGACTCTTCAGCCAGTCGGCCACGACAGTGTCGCTCGTGGTCACAGGTGGCACAGTCGTCACCGTCGACGCCACCCGCCGGGTCATCCCGCGCGGTGCCGTGGCGATCGACGGCCCGCGCATCGTGGCCGTGGGCACGACGGTCGAGATCGCCTCCCGTTTCGTGGGGCGCTCGACCATCGACGCCACCGGCCAGGTCGTAATGCCCGGGCTCATCAACACCCACACCCACGCGCCGATGGTGCTCTATCGGGGCCTGGCCGACGACCTGGCGCTCATGGACTGGCTGCAGAAGTACATCTTCCCGGCGGAAGCCAAGACGGTGACGCCGGCCTTTGTGCGCACCGGTGCTCGGCTGGCAGCGCTCGAGATGATCCAGTCGGGAACGACCACCTACGCCGACATGTACTACTTCGAGGAAGAGATCGCAGCCGTCACCAAAGCCGCCGGCCTGCGCGGCGTGCTCGGGCAGACGGTGATTCAGTTCCCGGTGGCCGATGCAAAGACGCCGGCCGATGCGCTGATCCGAGCCGAGGCCTTCATCCAGAAGTACCGGAACGACGACCTGATCGTACCCGCCGTGGCGCCGCATGCGCTCTACACGAACGACCAGGCCACGCTCCTTGCGGCGCGCGACTTGGCCGTCAAGTACCACGTGCCGCTCCTCATTCACCTCGCCGAGACCGAGGACGAGGTGAAGGCGGCACACGAGAAAGGCGGCATGAGCCCCACCGACTACCTGGAGTCGCTCGGCTTCTGGACCGGGGCACGCACGCTGGCTGCGCACGGCGTGTGGGTGTCAGCCAACGACATCGCCACGCTCGTGCGGCGGGGCGTCGGCGTGTCACACAATCCCGAAAGCAACATGAAGCTCGCCAGCGGCTCGGCGCCGGTCGTCGAGTATCTGAAGGCCGGCGCGGCGCTCGGATTGGGCACTGACGGGGCGGCCAGCAACAACGACCTCGACATGTTCGAGGCCATGCGTCAGGCGTCGTTCCTGGCGAAACACGTGAGCCGGGATCCACGGGCGGTGAGTGCCGCGACGGCGCTCGAGATGGCGACGATCGGCGGTGCCAGAGCCCTCGGCATGCAGGACCAGATTGGGTCACTCGAGCCTGGAAAGCGCGCCGACCTGCTCGTGGTGCGTATGAACCACGCACGGCAGACACCGATGTACGACCCCGTGTCGCACTTGGTCTACACCACGCGCGGCGACGACGTAGACTCGACCATCGTAAACGGCAAGGTGCTGATGCGCGGTCGCCTCGTGCGCACGCTGAATGCGGCGGCGGTGCTGGCCGAAGCTCGCACTGCCGCGACCCGCGTGCGCGCGGCGGTTACGCCGTGAGCACGCCGATGTATGGAAGGTGGCGGTGGTGCTCGTTGTAGTCGAGGCCATAACCCACCACGAACCGGTCTTCGATAGTGAAGCCGATGTACTCGACCGGGACCTCGATCTTGCGGCGCGACGGCTTCGAGAGCAGGCACGCGGTGCGCAGGCTGGCCGGACCGCGGGCCCGCAGGATCTCTTGCAGGTAGTGCAGCGTGAGTCCCGTGTCCACGATGTCTTCGACGACGATCACGTGGCGGTCCTGCAGGCTGTAGTCCACGTCCTTGATGAGCCGCACCTCGCCGGTACTGCGGGTGCCGGCGTAGCTGGCGACGGCGATGAAGTCCATGGTGACCCTGCCGGGCATGGCGCGCAGCAAGTCTGCCAGGAAGAAGACCGAGCCCTTGAGGACGCCGATGAAGTGCAGATCGGCGTCGGGCGCATCGGCCCGGATCTGCAGGGCCAGGCTCACGATGCGCTGGCGAATGTCTTCGGCGGAGATCAGCGGAGTGACGGCGCCCGGCATGAGACGCCGAGGGTAGCACAGCGGCGGGACGCCCCGCGCGAGGACTGCCGATGAGCACGTTCGACATGATCACCGAGACCCTCGCGCGCACGCTCGAGCGCGGGTCGACCATCACGCTGGCCAGGGGCGGCCACGTCACGCCGCTCGCGCTCGATACCCTGAAGGAGCGGCGTATCACGGTGGTGCGCGAGGGCGCGCTGGGCGACCCGGGAAGCCTGGCGCCGGTGAGTCCGATTCGCCGCGTCGCGCTCGGCAGCGACCATACCGGACTGGCGTTGCGGCGCGTGCTGCGCGACCACTTGCGCGGCCAGGGAATCGCCGTGCAGGAGGTCGGGCTCGACACGCCCGACCCGGTCGACTATCCCGACATCGCCGGGGGCGTCGCGCGCCTGGTGGCGCGGGGCGAGGCCGATGCCGGCATCGCGATTGACGGCGCGGGCATCGGCTCGGCGATGGCCGCCAACAAGATTCACGGCGTGCGGGCGGCGATGTGCAGCGACAAGACCCTGGCGCGCTATGCCCGTGAGCACAACGGCGCCAATGTACTCACGCTCGGTGCCACGCTGGTCAGCGTCGAGACCGCGCTGGGGATTGTGGACACATGGATTGGGACGGCCATGACCGAGGCGCGGTACATCCGCCGCTTGGGGAAGATCCAGGGTCTGGAGCGTCTGCAATGAACGGACCGCACGACTCCACCATCGGCGTCGACCTCGGGCGGCTCGTGGCCATCATCGCGGAGGAACTGGCCGGCTATCGCAGTAGGCCCCAGGCGCGCTGTGCGTGTCACGGCTGGCAACACGACTGTTGTCCGACGCGCGTGCAAGGCGTCATCGACGCAGGCGCGGCGCGGCTCGGTATGCATGCGCCAGGCGGGGGCGGGGAAGCCGTGGCGCAGCTCATCGACCACACGCTGCTCAAGCCCGATGCGAGCGCCACCGACATCGAGACGCTGTGCGCGGAGGCGGCGCAGCATCACTTCGCCACCGTGTGCGTAAATCCGGCCTGGGTGGCGCTGGCCGCCCGTCGCCTGCGGGGCACCGGGGTCGGGGTGTGCTCGGTCGTGGGCTTTCCGCTCGGCGCGACGACCCCGGATGTGAAGGCCTACGAGACGCGGCGCGCCATCACCGACGGCGCCACCGAGATCGACATGGTCATCAACGTGGGCGCACTGAAATCGGGCGACTTGCGTCTGGTAGAGCAGGACATCGAAGGGGTGGCGACGGCGTGCCGGACCTGCGGCGCCACCAGCAAAGTGATCATCGAGACGGCCCTGCTGTCTGACGACGAGAAGGTGACGGCCTGCACGCTGGCGAAGGCCGCCGGAGCCGATTTCGTGAAGACCTCCACGGGCTTCGGGCCCGGGGGTGCCACGGTCAACGACGTGGCGCTCATGCGCCGCGTGGTCGGCGACGGCATGGGCGTGAAAGCGGCCGGCGGGGTGCGGGATCTCGGTCAGGTGCAGGCGATGGTGGCCGCGGGCGCCAGCCGCGTCGGTGCCAGCGCTGGGGTACGCATCGTCCGGGAGTCGTTGAGCGGAGCGGTGTCTGGGCGGCCGGCACCAGTCCCGGGCTCTGGCGGCTACTGAGACGTTTGCCGCGAAGGTGGCCCGGCCGATATCATGCGTAGGGCCACTCGTGCGCTGGAGTACGAAGCCTCACCGAAACAAGGATTCGAGACAGTGACCAACGAACTGAGCAAGGACGATCTCCGCCGCTTCGCCCGTCTCGGCGCGATGAAGCGGCTCGACGACATGCGCCGCGAAGAAGCCGCCATCCGTCGGGCATTCCCGGAACTGTTTTCCAGCGCGCGCCCAGCGGCTCCCGCCACGCCAGCTGCGCCTGCGCGGAGTGCGAAGAAGGCCAAGGCCACCAAGGCCCGCACGCCCTCGACGATGTCGCCGGCGATGCGCCTGGAAGTGTCGAAGCGCATGAAGAAGTACTGGGCCGGTCGTCGCAAGGCGAAGAACGGATAGCCGCCTCGTGCGTCACCTGTCGCCAGCATGGGGCCTGCTCATGACGCTGGCGAGCCTCGTCCCCCACGTGGCCGGAGCGCAGGCTCGTGAGCCACTGCGCGGTGTCGTGGGCGACGTGCGACTCGCGAGTGCCACGCTGCCGAGCGGGGCGGGCTGGTCGCCGACGCTTCCCTCGGGCGCGGTGGTACCAAGCCGCGGGTTCGGCGTGGAAGGCGGAGCCCATGTTCTCCTTGGGCCAGGCCGGCACCGCCGGCTCGGGGTGGGCGTCACGGGCTTCGCCTCTCAGGGACGCTCCACGGGGCTGGAACCGGCACCCACCGTGACCACGCGTCTCTTCGCGGCCGCACCAGAGGTCTCCATGAACTTCGGTCATGGACTGGGCTGGAGCCACCTCAGCGTGGGCGCTGGCCTGGCCAAGGTCACGTCCAGCTACTCCGGTGGGGGCGCCGAGCCGTCGAGTTGGGGCGCAGCCATTCACTACGGCGGGGGTGCGCGATGGTTCGTCAGCGCGCGCCTGGCCGTGAGCCTCGACCTCCGGTTCTGGGCGCTCACGCCGCGTCCCGCATCGGGCGCGCGGCCGAGCGCGCCAGCCACCACACGCGTCGTGCTCGGCGCCGGCGTGGCGTTTCGCTAGTATCCCTGAGACCGCCCACCGCCAATCCGGCGACGGAGCCACCGCCCGGGTGGTAGAATGTGTCGACTGAGCGGGAGTAACTCAGTTGGTAGAGTGTCAGCTTCCCAAGCTGAATGTCGCGGGTTCGATCCCCGTCTCCCGCTCCATTTCTTCCCGGGAATCATGATCAGGGGGCCTTGGGCTCCGCCCCGTAGAGCACGGCTGCGGCCCCAGTGTCCCTGATCAACTGGTCGAAGTGCGCGACGAGGGCGTCGCGACGCATCATGACGGCCGCCGCCTCGAACACGGTCAGACAGTGCGAGGTCGCCTCGCGCACCTGGGTCGCGTCGAGTGCGCGTAATCGCGCCAGCACAGTGCGATCGATCTGCGACAGGCTGCCTGGGGTCTTCAACTCAGCCGCCAGGCGAAACGCCCGGGTGAAGTCAATCATCCAGAGCTTCCAGTCCGCCTGGCCAATCAGAATGTTGCCCGCGTTGCGATCGGTGTCGCCAACCAGCGCCGCAAAGACGCGCATCTTGTGCTGCTGCTGGCTCCACGTGGCTGGATTCGGGGCCTGACGTTTCTCCTTCAGACGGGTGCGCTCGTCAAACACGTCGTCGAGCCACCAGGTCACCGTGCCTTCCTTGCCGTTCCAGGTGCGATGCACGGTTACCGGCATCATGTCGCCGAGGCCGACCATGCCGGCGAGGGTGAAGGCCGCCAAGTTGAAGTGATGAGAGTCGGCGAAGTTGAACTCCACGCCCCTGGCGCCGAAGTTGGCCTGCGAGGCGCGCTCGTTCACCGACTGAAACGACGCGTCGTGGGTGACGGCGCCGTCGCTGAGGGTGAGGCGAAAGGGGCTCGTCACGCCTGTCGACAGGCCCACACTGCGAATCACCTTCGCGGTGCGAAGGAACTCGGCTTGTGCGGGACGGTCGAGCGTCGCGGCTGCCGAGGCCGTCGCGGGCGCCTGCCCGCGCACGACCCCGCCCGCACACACCGCCATCGCCGCCAGCACCGCCAGCACCGCCAGCACCGTACGTCTTCGTTGCATCCGCGCCCCCTGCCGGCCGGCCGCGCCGTGCCGACGCCTATGTTACCCGGGGAGGGCGAGCAGGCGAATCCAGGCTGATCGTGCGCAGCCGCAGGCTGTTGCCCACGACGCTGACGGAACTGACGGCCATGGCGGCGCTCGCCAGCACGGGGCTGAGCAGGATGCCGAACCATGGATAGAGCAGCCCCGCCGCCACGGGAATGCCGATCACGTTGTAGATGAACGCCCAGAACAGATTCTGGCGCATCACGCGCATGGTCTGACGTGAGAGCGCGATGGCGCGGGCCACGCCGCGGATGTCCGACCGCATCAGCACGATCCCGGCGGCCTCGACCGCCACGTCCGTGCCAGACGCGAGGGCGATCCCGACGTCAGCCTGCGCGAGCGCCGGCGCGTCGTTGATGCCGTCGCCCACCATCGCCACGACGTGTCCGGCAGTCTGCAACCTGGCAATCTCATCACGTTTGCCGGCGGGGAGCACCTCGGCGATAACCTCGACAATGCCCATCTGTGCCGCCACGGCCAGAGCGGCACCACGCCGGTCGCCCGTCAACAGCACCGGCGTCAGGCCGAGCGCACGCACGTGAGCGAGCGCCGCGGCCGCATGCGCACGCACGGGATCGGCGAGCGACACGACGCCCACCGGCGCGCCGTCAGCGCTGACGTACACCTCGGTGGCAGGCGAGTCAGCGGCGGAGGTGGCAGCGGCTTCGGGAGCACCGCCGACGTAACTCGCGCGACCCACGCGCACGAGCACGCCGGCGACGACGCCGGAGGCCCCAAGCCCCGCTTCGCTCGTGAAATCAATCGGAGCCGCCACGGCGAGCCCCTGTGCCCTGGCGTGCGCCACGATCGCCGAGGACAGCGGGTGTTCGGAACGCGAGCCCACCGCCGCGGCCCATTGCAGCACCTGCGCGGCGGTCGCATCGGCCGCGAGGACACGGACCTCCGAGACCGTGGGTTGGCCTTCGGTGAGCGTGCCGGTCTTGTCGAACACGACCGCGGTGACGTCGCCGGCTCGCTGCAACGCCTCGCCGCCCTTGATGAGTACACCCATCTCGGCGCCGCGGCCGGTGGCGACCATCACTGCAGTGGGCACGGCCAGGCCCATGGCGCACGGGCACGCGATGATCAGCACCGCCACCCCGTTGGCGAAGGCGCGCACCGCGCCGGCCTCGCCGCCCAGGAGCCACCAGCCGACCACCGTCAGGGCCGCCAGGGCCGCCACCACCGGTACGAACACTGCGGCCACGCGGTCGGCCAGGTGCTGAATCGGCGCGCGCGAAGCCTGCGCATCCTGCATCAGCCTCACGATCTGCGCGAGCACGGTCGCGGCACCTACAGCCGTCGTGCGCACCACGATCCCGCCCGCGCCGTTCACGGTGCCGCCCACGACCGTGTCGCCCTCGCGCTTCACGACCGGGACGGGCTCGCCGGTCAGCATCGATTCGTCGATCGGCGAGATCCCCTCAACGACCACGCCGTCCACTGCGAGCCGTTCACCGGGACGCAGGACCACGAGGTCGCCGACGCGCACGTCGGTCACGAGCCGGTCGGCATCGACGCCGTTCACCCGCACCAGCGCGGTAGCCGGCTGCAGCGCCACCAGCCGCCCGATCGCGCGCGTCGCCTGATGCTTCGCCCGCGCCTCGAGTGCGCGCCCGACGAGCACGAGCGCGATGATGAAGAGCACCGCCTCGTAGTAAACGTCCGGCGCCACCCCGCTGGCGATGAATACCCCGGGAACAATGGTGGCCACGAGGGAGTAAAGAAACGCCGCCCCCGTGCCAAGGGCCACCAGTGAGTTCATGTCGGACGCGCCGTGGCGAAGGTTCTTCCAGGCGCGCACGTAGAACTCGCGCCCGGCCCAGGCCATCACGGCGGCCGTGCCGACTGTGAGCGTCCAGTTGATTACGCCCGGCGGGACGGCGTAGAGCCACGGCATCCAGGTCTGGAGCGGCGGCCCCATCCGGGTCATGACCCATTGCATGAAGGGATCAGGAACTACCGCATGCGAGTGCGCACTGGCCACTGGGGCCATGAGGGGCACGCCGAGCACCATGGCCAGGACGCCCGCGACCAGGCTGACAGCGGCCTTGAGCCACGCGGTGCCGTCGGCCTGCGCCGCCGCCGCATGCGCGGCGGGCGCGCCGAAGGCGTCGTCATCATCGGGCAGCTCGGCCTCGTAGCCGATGTCGCGCACGGCCTCGAGCAATGCGGCCACCGGCACGACCGCAGGCTCGTACGTGACCGTGGCGGCATGCAACATCAGGTTGACGCGCGCCTCACGCACCCCGGGCGTACGGCTCAGGCTGCGTTCCACAGCCGACTGGCACGCCGCGCAGGTCATCCCCCGCACGGGGAAGGTGATTCGGCGGGAGGGCTGACCCGAGTCTGGCATCTATTGACCCCGCGATCTGATAGTCGAGTCTTTCTGGCGGTCCCGTGGTCGACCGATCGGTCGACCGTCAGCGACCGCCGTCACCCTGACCGCCTATCCCCGGATGATGTCGAGCACTTCGTCGCGCCGCTTCTCCATGATCGCTGGCGTTGTGCCTTCGAGATTCAGGCGCAGCAAGGGCTCAGTGTTGGACGCGCGCACGTTGAAGTGCCAGTCATCGAACTCTACTGAGATGCCGTCGAGTCGATAGACGCGTCCGTGCCCGTATTCCTTGGCCAGCCGCTCGATCGTCTCGGGCACGACGGCCATGCTCGACACCTTGGTGTTGATCTCGCCCGAGATGAAATACCGCTCGCGCAGCGGCGCCAGCAGGTCGCGCAGCGACTTGCCCTTCAGCGACATCAGTTCGAGCATCAGCAGCGCCGGGATGAAGCCGTTGTCGGCGTAGAAGTTGTCCTTGAAGTAGTAGTGCCCGGTCACTTCGCCGCCGAAGATGCCGTCTTCTTCGCGCATCCGTCGCTTGATGAAGGAGTGGCCCACGCGGTTCATGAGCGCACGACCGTGATAGCGGTCAACGGTGTCCTTCACGGCGTAGCTGGCGCGCACATCGTAGATGATGGTCGAGCCCGGACGCTTCATGAGCGCGGCCTCGGCCAGCAGAGCGGTGATGAAGTCCCCGGCGATGAACTCGCCGCTCCCGTCGATGAAGAAGCAGCGATCGGCGTCGCCGTCCCACGCGATGCCGATGTCGGCCTTCTGGCGGATGACCTCGGCGGTGATGTCCTGCCGGTTGTCCTCGAGCAGCGGGTTCGCCTCGTGGTTCGGGAAGGTGCCGTCGATCTCGAAGCAGAGGCGCGTCGTGCGGCAGGGCAGGCGGTCGAAGAGATGCGGCGCGACGGCGCCGGCCATGCCACTCCCGGCGTCCAGGACCGCCCTGAAGGGTTGAATCACAGTGGGGTCGATGAAGCCCATGACGTGCTCCACGTAGGGCGCCATGACGGCCAGCGGCGTCACGGTGCCGCGCCGTGCCGTGGGCGGCGGCAGCGACGCCGTGAGCAGCATCTCTTTCATCTCGCGGATGCCCGACTCGCCGCTGAGCGGGAAGGCCTCGGCCTTCACCATCTTGCAGCCGTTGTATTGCTTCGGGTTGTGCGATGCCGTGATCTGTGCGCCGCCAGTGAGGCCGGCGCTCGCCACCGCGTAGTACATCATGTCAGTGGCGGCCAGGCCGCCGTCGTGCACGTCGACGCCCTGCAGCGTCACGCCGTCGATGAACGCCTTGGTCAGCGAGGGTGACGAGACGCGCATGTCCCGCGTGACCGCCACGGTGCCCGGCCCTAGGAACACCGCGAGGGCGCGCCCGAGCAGGTGGAACGTGTCTTCGTTCACCTCCCCAGGATAGAGTCCGCGAACGTCGTAGGCCTTGAAGATCTCGGTGTTGATCGTCGTCATCCGCGCACGGTCTCTCGCAAAGGCGCCGTCGAATCAGGCGCGTGTGAAGTCCGACAGGGTCGTCTTGTCGCCCAGAATGGCCGACGGCCCGACGACGGCGTTCTTGCCCACGTAGCAGCTGCGGCCGATGAGTGCGCCCTCCACGACGGCATCGTGACCGATGCGCGCGTTGGGCCACACGATGGTCCCGGTGACTTGGGCGTCTTCTTCGACGAGCACGGACTTGCCCAGCACGCTGTAGGGACCGATCCGCGCGCCGGCCTTCACAACCACGCCCGCGTCGAGGAAGCACGGACCTTCGAGCACAGCGCCTGGTTCGACTTTCGCGGAAGGCGATACCACCGGCTGACCCGACGCGATGCCGGGGGGCCCGAGCGGGCAACGACCCTCGAAGATGTCACGGTGTACGTCACGGTATTTCTCGGGCGTGCCGATGTCGATCCAGTAGCCGCGCTCCACGTACGCGCAGAACGTCTCGCCCCGCGTCACGAGGGAAGGGAAGTAGCCGCGCTCGATCGAATACGGCGAGTCCTTTGGAATGCGATCGAAGGTGTCGGGCTCGAGCACGTAGATCCCAGCGTTGATTGTGTCGCACGTGATCTCGTCGGCCGACGGCTTCTCGAGGAAGCGCCGGACGTTGCCGTCGGCATCGCACTCCACGAGGCCATAGGCCGACGGATTGTCGACCGGCGTCAGCACGATGGTGGCCTTCGCCTTGCGCGCTTTGTGCTGACGCACCACTGCCGCCACGTCCACCGCCGTCATCACGTCGCCGTTGAACACGATCAGCGTGTCGTCGATGCCCTGGGCGGCATAGCGGATCGCACCGCCCGTACCGAGCGGCGAGGGCTCGACCACGTAGCGCAGTTTCATGCCGATGCCCGACCCGTCGCCAAAGGTCTCTTCGAGGCGCCGGGGCTGGTAGTTGAGGCTCAGGATGACTTCGTCGATCTCCGGGAGCTGTTTCAGGAGGCCGATCTGGTAGCTCAGGAACGGCTTGTCGAAGATGGGAACGATGGGCTTGGGCGTATGCAGCGTCAGCGGACGCAGCCGGGTGCCCTTGCCGCCAGCAAGGAGGATGGCTTTCATGGCAACACTTGATGATACACGACGGGATTTGCCGCGCGCGCCCGGTTGTCTCGACTTCGTGCGAGCGGTAGAATCGGCGGACGGTTCCGTCGCCATGAATCTGCCGAACTCGCTGACGGTGATCAGAATCTTCCTGGTGCCCCTGCTCGTGGTCGTCCTCCTGACGAAGTTCGAGGGCCGCGCCGTGGCTGGCGTCCATGTGGAGTTTGTCGCGGCGGCAATCTTTGGCCTGGCCTCGCTGACCGACTGGCTCGACGGCTATCTGGCCCGCCGGCGGCAACAAATCACCTGGGTCGGACAGGTGCTCGATCCGATAGCGGACAAGCTGCTCATTTCAGCGACGCTCATCTCGCTTGTGCAGCTGGAACTGGCGCCCGCCTGGATGGTGGCGGTGATCATCGGCCGCGAGTTTGCCGTGACCGGCCTGCGCAGCCTCGCGTTCTCCCGCGGACAAGTCATTCCAGCGTCGTCACTGGGCAAGATGAAGATGGCCACGCAGGTCGTGGCGGTGCTGCTGTTGCTGCTCGGGTGGGAACGCTTCCCGACGCTCCTCTGGCTCGGCAAGCTCGCGCTGTGGGCCGTTATGGCTACGGCACTGGGGTCGGCGCTCGACTACTTCTGGCGGTTCAGCCGCGCCATCGCCCAGGCCGGGGAACCTGTGCGCAGTGTGGCAGCGGACCCGGACGACCGGGACCGCCCACGCCCCGGGGCGTAGCGCGCAAGCAAGTCAGGGGTGGGCGTCGAGGCCGACCCAGTCGCCGGCGGTCAGCGCATCGCGCACTCGGTCCGCGACGACCGTGGCGGTATCGCCAGCCACCGTCAACACGATGGCGTGGCCCACGGGAACCAGCGGTCCGCCATTCTTTGGATCACGGAACACACTTAGCCGCGCGCCGGCCGTCAAACCGTGCGCCGAGCCCTTGTCGACCACGATGAGATCGCCGTTGGCAAAGGAGCGACGCCCGTCATTGCCAAAGAGCAGGCGGCCCATGTCGGTGAACTGAGGCGCGCCAGGCGCGGCCACGGCCGTCGGCATCGGCGCCGCGACGAACGGCTCGAGGTAGTCGTTCTTGAGGAAGTGGTCGCACGCGTGGTCGATCCGGGCGAGCGCCGAGAAACTGTCGGCGCCGATGATCGTGACCCAGCCGGCCGTGTGCACCATGCCGGGCCGAGCCGCGCTTGGCTTCTCGTGGTTGGGGCTGAGCAACAGGCGGCGCACGAAATATTGCTGGCCGGTCTGCAATCCGACCGACGTACCGCCACGGAGCATCAGCATGTCGGGTGGCGCGAACGACCGCCGCAGCTTGGCGTCGGCCTCCTGGGCGGCCGCCAGCCGGTGGGTTGGCTTCGGCGCACTGAAGACCGGCAGGTCGGCGCACGACAGCCGTTTCGGATACATCCCCAACGAGCCAAACGCCCCCGGAGGCAGAGGCTCCTGAGCCACCGCCGTCGACGCCCCGATTCCGACCATGACTGCACACAACATCGCGGAGACGCGCATATGTCCTACCTTTGGGGCTGAGGGGCGCTCTTGAGCTCGTCCACCCGCTTGCGGGCGAGCGCCAGGTACGAACTTTGGTCGAACTCTTTCAAAAGTCGTTCGTAATACGGCAAGGCCTCGGCATTCTTGTTCTCTCTAAGCAATGATTCGGCCAAGTGGTAGTAGACGGCGTCGCGGTTGGTGAAGTCCGGGTCGGCTGCCAGCACCTCGCGGAAGCGGTCGATCGCTCCGGGATTCCACTTGGCCCGGAAGTAATAGAACCCCACCCGATAGCTGGCTTCGCTCAGCCGGTCTTTGGCCGAACGCATCAGTGTCTTCGCCTCGGGCAGCAAGGCGCTGTTCGGGTACCGGTCGAAGAACACCTGCAGTTCCTTCACGGTCTCGCGCGTGTGACTCTGGTCGCGCTCGGCCGCCAGCATCTGTTCCGCCATCGCCTTGGCCAGACGGTACTGCGCGTAGTCGGCCCGCGGACTGGTCGGATAGAACGTAAGGAACTCGCGGAATTCATTGACGGCCAGTAGGAGCGACTCGGTCGAGTGCTCCCCGATGTAAGCATCGCCCACCGACAGCTTCGCGTCCGGACGATAGGGACTCTGGGGATAGTTGTCCACGATCTGCCGGAAGTATTCCCGGGCTTGGAGCCACTTCCGATCCTTGAGAGCGGCGGTCCCGCGCCCATGGAGAAACTGGTCGGCCTGCGCCGAGGCCGGAGCCGGGGTAGATCGCTTCGCCCCGCACCCGGCCAGCAGCGCCAGCGAGGTGAGCACGACGGTGAAACGGAGTGCACTCATGACGGCCTGGACACGAACCATTGGTGCATCGCCGCAAGGCCCTGCTCGAGGGTTGCCGACGGGGCAAATCCGAGATCGGCCCTGGCCAGCGTAGTGTCTGCGTACGTGTCTCGCATGTCGCCCTTCTGCGGCGGCTGCCGGTCGATGACCAGCTCACGGCCGGACACCCGGCCGATGAGTTCGAAGACCTCGAGTAGCGTTACCCGGGAGCCCCCGCCAATATTGTAGACCCGCCCGGCCGTCCCACGGACGCCGGCATCAGCTGTGGCGCGCACGGCATCGGCGACGAAGGTGAAGTCGCGTGTCTGCAGGCCGTCACCATATTGGACGACGGGCCGGCCCGCCAGGACGGCCGAGAAGAACCGGTGGAAGCCCATGTCGGGGCGCTGCCGCGGCCCATACACCGTGAAATAGCGCAACGAGACCGTGGGGACGCCATGATTGACGTAGTAGAGGTAACACAGCTGCTCGGCCGATAGCTTGGTCACGCCGTAGGGCGACACCGGCTGGAGCAATGAATCCTCGCGCATCGGGATAGCGACCAAGTCGCCATACACCGATGAACTGGAGGCGTAGACGAACCGCTCGATGGGCCGTCCCACGCAGGCCTCGAGCAGGATCTGGGTCGCATCGATGTTGAGCTCGGTGTAGACGCGGAAATCCCCGCCCCAGCTCTTTCTGACGCCCGCTTGGGCAGCCAGGTGAAACACGTGCGTCACCCCGTCGAGCAGCGCTGGCAGGTCAGCGTCCTTGATGGCCGATTCGATGAGGCGGTAGCCGGCGCGCGCGCGCAGCGCCGCGACGTTCGACTCCTTGATCGACCGCGGGTAGTAGTCGGTAAAGCAGTCGATGGCCACTACCTCGGCGCCCATCGCGAGTAGATGTTCACTCAGTGTTGACCCGATAAACCCCGCGCCTCCCGTAACCAGTGCCTTCATCTGATGAGCTCCTTGAGTCTCGCCGGCAGGCGCATGGGCCGGCCCGTGCGGTCCATTGTCGCGTGGATCGTGGACCCGACTGCCACGAGGGCGGACGGTCCGGTGATTTCGTAGTCGAATCCGAGGCGTGCCGGTGACACGATGCGCGCGACGGTGGCCACCGACAAGGCGTCGTCGTACCGGGCTGGCGCCTTGTACTGACACCGCGCGTCGATGACCGGCAGCAGCACGCCGTCGGCCTCCATCTCGCGGTAGGTCAGGCCCGCGGCGCGCAGCCAGTCGGTGCGCGCCACTTCGAACCACACGAAGTAGTTGGCGTAGTAGGCCACGCCCATCTGGTCGGTGTCGGCGTAGCGCACGCGCACCGTGCTGACGCTCTTGCGCCTGGGGACGACCGGCTCAATCACGGCTCGCCGCTCCCGACGCCGCGGCCCTGAGCGCTCGGGTTGCCGCGGTGGCATCGCCGTGACCGAAGACCGCGTTGCCCGCCACGACCACCGACACCCCGGCCTGCACCACTGCCGCGACGTTCGACAGATCGACGCCGCCATCGATCTCGATGAACGCCGCACTGCCGACCCGGGTCAAGAGGTCCTGCACGACGCGAACCTTATGTAGTGCGCGCGGGATGAACTGTTGCCCGCCAAACCCGGGGTTGACCGACATGACCAGCACGAAGTCGAGGTCGGCCGCCACCTCTTCGAGCACCCCCACCGGTGTGGACGGATTCAGGGCCACTCCAGCCTGGGCGCCGAGGGCCTTGATCGCCGCGATGGTGCGATGCAGGTGGGGCAGCACCTCGGCGTGCACCGTCAGCATCGACGCACCCGCCTCGACGAACGCTTCGAGGTACTGGTCGGGGTTGGCAATCATGAGGTGCACGTCGAGCGGCACGGTGGCCACGCGACGAATGGCGCGCACGACCGGCGGGCCGATGGTGAGGTTGGGGACGAAGTGGCCGTCCATCACGTCGACGTGAATCAAGTCGGCTCCGCCCGCTTCCGAGGCAGCGATGTCCCGGGCAAGGTAGGCGAAGTCCGCCGACAGAATCGACGGCGCCAAGCGGACGGTCATCGCGCGACCTCGAGGGAAATGGCGGCGCCTGGCTGCACCTGGTGGCCGCCTGGCGGCGCCTGGCGGACGATGAGCCCGGCCGGCAGGCCGCCTGACGACTGTTGAGCGACGAAACTCACGCGGAATCCCCGCTGACGCAGCATCGCCGCCGCCGGCTCGCCGTCCAGTCCAATGAGATCAGGCATGACATAGGTTGCCATATCGGCACCGCGGCTCACGAGCAGGCGCACCGACGCCGCCGGCTGTCCCGCCGGTGGCTCCTGCGCGACGACCTGGTCGGCCGAATAGGCTTCGGAGCGAATCTCAGCCACGATCGCCGGCGCTTGCCCTTCAGTGGAGAGACGGATGTTGGCGGCCCGTTCCGTCTCACCGACCAGCTGCGGCATGTAGGCGATTCTTGGGCCAGCCGACAGCCAGAGGCGCACCGTGCGCTGGCGGCGTGACGAGGTGCCGGGCCGTGGATCCTGGCCAAGCACGCGGCCGGCCGCCACGTCGGCACTGGGGCGTTGCGCCGTGTCGACCCGGACGTGGAGATCCTCACGTGCGAGCTGCGCCGACGCGTCGCCGAGCGTGGTCCCGATCACGTCCGGCACCGTGACGTCGCGCGCGCGGACGGCCACCTGGACCGCCACGGCAGCAAACCCCACATAGGTCGCCAACAGGCCGCTCGCGATGAGCAGCAGCCGGCCCAGATTCCACACTCGTCCACCCAACGCCATGCGCGATCGATCACTGTACAACAGCGCCACGTGAGGCACCAACGCGCTCGCGCACGAGCACCGCGCCGAAGTAGCACTCGAGACCGTGACGGACCGGGTCGGTCACGAGCCTTCCGACCGCGTCACTGCAGTCGGCCAGCACGGCGGCGTCCGGGCCCACAGCGACGGGGCGCAGCGCGAACAACGGCGCGATCTCGAGAAACCGGGTCACGACGTCGGCGTTTTCGTCGGGTTCACTTGAGCACGTTGTGTACACGAGGCTGCCACCGGGCCGGACGACGGCGCTGGCGCGCTGGAGCAGATCGAGTTGGCGCGCGGCGAATCGGCTCAGATCGCCGGGCGTGCGACGCCACTTGATATCCGGGTCGCGCCGCAACGTGCCCAGCCCGCTGCAGGGGGCATCCACGGCGACCACGTCAAAGTCCGCGCGAAAGGGCAGCGCCGCCTGGTCGTCGAGATGGACGACCGCGACGCGCGCGTGGGCCCGCGTGACGGTGTCAGCGAGCAGCCGCACACGTCGTGCCCGAACGTCGCTCGCGACCACGAAGCCTGCAGATCCGGCCGCGGCCACGTACGCAAGCGTCTTCCCGCCCGGTGACGCACACACGTCGAGCACGTACGCGCCGGGGCGCACCGGCGCCACGAGCGCGGCCAACTGCGAGCCTTCGTCCTGGAGGAAGCAGGCGCCGCTCGTAAGCGGCAGGGTGCCAAGTGGATTTCCGTCCAGCACCACGAGTCCCCACGGCGCGTAGCGGCACACCTCGGTCGAGACGCCGTGCGACGCCAGCGCGCTTGCCACCACGGCGCGGTCGGGCGCAACCAGCGGATTGACGCGCAAGGTCATGCGCGCGGGCGTGTTGTTGAAGGCGAGCCAGGCGTTGACGTCCTCGCGCGACCGCCGCTCGAGCCATCTCCGCACCAGCCACGCCGGATGGGACGTGACCCGCGCCAGCGCCTCGGCGTCGTCGGCGTCGGGCGGGGGCGTCCCTCGCTCGCCCCGCGCGATCTTGCGGAGAACAGCGTTCACGAGTCCCGTGGCACTCGCCTTCCTGGCCGCGCGCACCAGGGCAACCGCGTCATCGACCACCGCCGACGGCGGCACGCGGTCGAGGTAGAGGAGCTGGTAGGTGCCCAGACGCAGTGATGTGAGCACCTCCAGGTCGAGCTTGGGTAGCGCGACCCGGCACAGCGGTGCGACGACCGCGTCGATCGCGCCTTGCCACCGAAGGGTGCCGGTGACGAGTTCGCGGAGCAGCGACTCATCTCTCGGGTCGGTGATGAGCCGGCGTGCGCGATCGATGGCGCCATCAAGGTCGGTGTCGCCACCAGCCACGGCGAGGAGGGCGTCATACGCGGCTCGGCGCGCCGGGGCGATCACATCGCCTCGAAGGCCGAGCCCGGCGTGAGCGCCCGGCCCGACAGGAAGTCGGCCGCCGTCATCCGACGGCCGCCTTCGGCCTGCAGCTCGGTCAGGCGTACGACGGCGCCGTCACCCGCCACCACGTCGATTCCCGCGGGACCCAGGGCGAGAATAGTGCCAGCGTCGGCGGAGAAGGCGCCCCCGACCCGCACACTGCGGTGAAGGATCACGCGCTGGCCACCGAGCCTCGACGAGGCATGAGGCCAGGGGTGCAGCCCACGAATCTGGTCGTGAATCGCCTGCGCCGAGCGCCTCCAGTCGACGGGGCTGTCCTCGCGCGTGATCTTCGCGGCGTAGGTCGCAGCCTCATCGTCCTGGGGCGTCTCTGGAACCGGTCCGACGGCAAGACGGTCCACCACCGTCACCAGCAGCTCGGCGCCGGCCGAGCCCAGCACTCGCTCGACCTCGGCGCTCGTCGCATCGGGGCCAATCGTCACCGCGATGCGGTCAAGCATCGGCCCCGCGTCAAGGGCGCGCACGACGCGCATGATGGTCACGCCCGTGACGGGCTCACCGGCCATCACCGCGCGGTGGACCGGCGCCGCGCCGCGGTAGCGCGGCAACAGCGACGCATGGACGTTCACCATGCCCGCGCGCGGAAGCGCCAACAGCCAGTCGGGCAGGATCTTGCCATAGGCCGCAACGACGCCCAGGTCTGCGCCCCACGCGGCCAGCGCCTCGGATACTCCTGGCTCCGACAGCTTGACCGGTTGTAGCACGGGCACGCCGAGCACGTCGGCCGCGGCGGCGACGGCGCCCCGGGACACGCGTTGGCGGCGGCCCCGCGGGCGGTCAGGCTGCGTGACGACGCCCACCACGGTGTGGCACGAGGCCGAGAGCGCGTGCAAGGTCGGCACGGCGAAGTCCGGCGACCCGAAGAACAGGATCCGCACGCCGTTACCAGCGTCCCGCGCGTTCGAGCTTGCGCACCTTGCGCAGGATCATGGTCCGGCTGAGCCCACGCAGCCGGTCAACGAAGAGCCGCCCGTCGAGGTGGTCCATCTCATGCTGCAGCGCGCGCGCCAGCAAACCATCACCCGCAACGGTGCACGGCTGACCGTCACTGTCTAGCGCGTGCACTTCGGCGCGCGCTGACCGCGCGACCGTGGCTGTGAATCCCGGCAGGCTGAGACAGCCCTCTTCCTCGAGTTGCATGCCGTCGCGCTCGCCCCACGAGGGATTGATGCACACCCGCAGCGCGCGCGGGTCGCGCCCGCCAGTGATGTCGATGACGAACACGCGCAGGCCCACGCCGATCTGCGGCGCCGCCAGGCCAACGCCCCGCTCGGCGTACATCACCGCGACCATCTCGTCGACCAGCAGCTGGATGTCGGGGGTCACGGCCGCGACCGGCTGCGCTGGAGCGCGGAGCGCCGCGGCGCCGTACCGCAGAACGGAACGCGACATCGGTCAGTCAACCTTTGTCGGCCGCACCAGGCGCGCGCCCATGGCTGCAGCGGTCGCGGCCAGGTGACGCGTCAGCAGCGCCACCGAATCGGCTCCAAACCGCTCGAGTACGGCGCCGGCAAGCACGAGGGCGACCATGGCTTCGGCCACCACTGCGGCAGCCGGGACCGCGCAGACGTCCGAACGTTCGATGGCCGCCGGCGCAGGCTCCAGGGTCGTCAAGTCGACCGAGCGGAGCGGTTGCATCAAGGTCGCGATTGGCTTCATGTAGCCGGCGACGCGCACGTCTTCGCCGTTGGTCACGCCGCCCTCGAGTCCCCCGGCGCGGTTGGTCGGACGGACGGGCCGCAGGCCCGGTCCCGCCGGCGGCAGGATCTCGTCGTGCACCCGCGACCCGGGAGTGGCAGCGCTGGCGGCGCCGAGCCCGATCCCCACGCCCTTGATGGCGGGAATCGACATGACGGCCTGCGCCAGCCGTCCATCGAGCCTGCGATCCCACTGGACGTAACTGCCCAGTCCGAGCGGCAGGCCGGTCGCAATCACTTCGAAGGCGCCGCCAAGCGTGTCGCCGTCGGACTTGGCCTGGTCGATGCGCGCCATCATGAGGGCCTCGAGTTCGCCGTCCACGCAGCGGAGCGGGGCGTCGACCGCGAGGGCACGGGCCTCGTCGAAGGTCACGACGCGATCGGCCGGCAACGCCAATTCCCCGATGGCCGTGACGTGGCTGATCACCCCGGCGCCGAGGGCTTCGAGCAGTTGAATGGCCAGGCCGCCGGCGGCCACGCGCGCAGCGGTTTCGCGCGCGCTGGCCCGCTCGAGCACGTCGCGGACGTCGTCGTGCTCGTACTTCAGCGCGCCGGCCAGATCCGCGTGCCCGGGTCGTGGCCGCACGACCGGCGCGCGATTGGCACCGCTGGCCTCGTCGGGCATCTCGGCGCCCACGTGCATCGTGCGCTGCCAATTCACCCAGTCGCGGTTCTCGATGAGGAGCGCGACGGGAGCCCCGGTCGTGCGGCCGTGACGGACACCGCTCTGTACCTGAGCGCGATCCGACTCGATCGCCATGCGACGCCCGCGACCGTAGCCGCCTTGACGTCGCCGCAACAGGTCGTCGAGTCGATCGAGATCCACTGGCAAGCCAGCCGGCAGGCCGTCCACGATCACCACCAGGCCGCGGCCATGCGATTCGCCAGCGGTGAGAAACCGCAGCATTGCCGCAGAAGTGTATACGAAGTTTCTGCGGCAGCGGTGGGCGCCCGGTCAGTCGAACACCGCGATTGCCGGGAATACGGCGACGGAATCAGGTTTGCAAACACTGGCTGCGAGCCCCTGTGGACATCGCCATCCCCAACCACCAGCGCGCGGTTGAACGCATCTGCTGTCATCTGCGCGGCGCTCTCGGCGCCATCACCGTGGCCATCTGGACCGACCAGCCGCGACGGGTCGTGGCGACGACCGGACACCCCGCGCCGCAACCCGGTGCGCCGGGCGTGCACACGGCGCCGATTGTCTACGGTCGTGACCCGGTGGCGCAGCTCGCGTGGGTGAGCCCGGACGGCGGCGGCGCGCCCAACCCTGCCCTGGTGGCCGCGGCGGCCGACATCGCCGCGCCGCTCGTGGCGTCGTGTCTCACGCAGCTCGACGTGCTGCCGGCCGAGGCGACGTACGGCCTCGTGGGGGTCAGCGACAGCATGACCCGCCTGCGCGCCTTCATCCCTACACTGGCCGGGGCGCTCGTGCCGGTGCTGGTCGAAGGCGAGAGCGGAGTGGGGAAGGAGCTCGTCGCGCGCGCGGTGCATGCGGCCGGCCCCAGGCGGGCGGCGGCGTTTGTCGCCGTCAACTGCGCGGCGCTATCTGACGACCTCGTCGACGCGGAACTCTTCGGGCACACGAAGGGTGCGTTCACCGGGGCGGCTATCGAGCGCCGAGGCCTCATTGAAGAAGCGCACGGCGGCACGCTGTTCCTCGACGAGGTGGCCGAACTCTCACCGCGTGCGCAGGCCAAGCTGCTGCGGATGCTGCAGGAAGGCGAAGTGCGCCGTCTCGGTGAAAACGCCCCTCGACGGGTCGATGTCCGCGTGGTCTCGGCCAGTAACCGCCCGCTGCGCGACGAAGCTGCCGCCGGACGATTCCGTCACGACCTGCGCTTCCGGCTGGATGTCGTGCGCGTGGTCGTGCCGCCACTGCGCGACCGGCGCGACGACATCAGCGTGCTCGCCGAGCACTTCTGGCGTCTGATGATGCACAGACTTCGGCGCAACGCGCGGCTCGCGCCGTCGCTCGTGGCCCTGCTGGCCGCACACGACTGGCCGGGCAACGCCCGCGAGCTGCAGAATGTGGTGTCGGCTATTGCGGCCGCCGGACCGGCCCGTGGCCTCGTCGGGGCCGACGAGGCGCGCGTCGTGTGGGAGGCCTCACGTCCCGCCACCGGCAGCTCGCTCGGCGAGGCCCGCCGGGCCTTCGAGGCCGGCTTCGTGCGCGCGGCCTTTGCCCGTTGTGGTCACCGGCCAAGCGTCGTGGCTCGCGAACTTGGTGTCACTCGGCAGGGTCTGGCAAAACTGACCGCGCGGCTCGGGCTCAGCCCGGGTGGCCGCCACGATGTCCTGGAACGCGCGATGTAGGTCAGGGCCGAGTGTCGAGAGCGCGCTTCAGCGCCAGCAGACCAATGTGGCCTGGCTCGAGTGCCAGCCCTTCGGCGACGAGCTCGCGCGCTCGTTCGAGGTGGCCGCGGCTGGCGTCCGCCTCGGCCTCGCGATGAAGCAGCGACGCCGAGGGGCCGAGTTCGACGACCGCCCGCTCGTACCAGTAGACCGCGCCGTGCGGGTCCCCGACGCGCATCGACAGCGCGCCAATGCGCGAAGCCACGGCCCCGGCCGCCGGCGTGCCCGCCACAAGCGCGGCATATTGCACCAACACGTCGCGCGCTTCGAGCAATCGGGCGCGTCGCTCGAGCACGTCGGCAAGAGCCGCATACGACTCGACCGGTGCCGGCAGTTGCGCGATGGCCGCCCGCAGATCGCGTTCCGCGCCATTCAAATCCCCGGCGCGTACCCGCGCGCGGCCAAGCAACGTCAGCGTCTCAGCGGTCGACTCGCCCACGGCCGCGGCGCGGGTCAAGGCGGCCAGGGCCTTATCCAGCGACACGCGGTCGCCGCTCGTGACGGCGGCCCCGAGCCACACCCGGCCAAGCGCCGTGAGAACCAGCGCGGACTCTGGAAAACGTTCTGCCGCGCGGCCGAGCGCCAGCACGGCGGCGTCGTGTCGCCCGGCGCGCGCGTAGGCTGTGCCCACCGCCACAGCGCGTTCAGGTCGTTCGGGTTCGAGCGCGGCCAGGGCCATCAGTTCGTCAACCGCGCGGGCCACATCGCCTCGGGTCTGCAGCACATCGGCCCGGGCCTCGCGCGCGGCGAGCATCCCGGGAGCCAATCGCGTGGCCGCCGTCAGGGCGCTGAGCGATTCGTCCATCCGGCCGGCGTCTCGCAGGCTCAGGCCCAGCAAGTAGTGCGGCTCGGCCAAGGCGGGCACGAGGGCAATGGCCCGGCGGAGCGGCTCGATGGCGGCCTGAGCGCGGCCTTCGCGATATCGGGCCACAGCCAGCTTGTAGTAAACCTCCCCCTGCCGGTCATCGAGCAGCAGGCTTTGCTCGAACCCCTCGGCGGCTCGGGCGTAGCGCTGGAGGCCCAGGTTCACGTCGCCGAGCCACTCGAACACACGCGGGGCCGTGGCATCCAACTCGGACGCCCGCCGCAGGTCGCGGAGCGCTACTTCGGGTTCGTGTCGCTGGCGGTAGGCAAGGCCGCGCTTCAGATAGGCGGCCATCGAGTCAGGCTTGAGGGTGATGGCGCCGGTATAGGCCTCGATGGCGCCGGCCAGGTCGGCGGCCCCCAGGGCCGCGTCCCCGGACACGACCAGACGTGCGTACTCGCGCTCGTTGCGCAGCGACACGGAGGCCAGCACGGCCCCAATGGCAACCGCGAGCGTCAGCAGCAGCGCCACCGGCCACCCGAAGGACTTCGTCACGTCACGATGGTAGCAAGTCCGGGGGAACTTTCCGCTGCCGCCGGGTTCTAAGCTGGTACGCCCACACCGTGAGGGGAGTGCTACACTGACATGGATCGATTCCTCGTCACCTCAGCTGTGAAGGACGCACGCGCACTCGGTTGGAGCGATGTCGGCACCGATGAAGCCGACCTGATACGGCGCTGCGCAGCGTCGGACGAGGAGGCGTGTGCCGATCTGGTCACCACTCACGAGCGCATGGTCTACCAGTTGGCGTATCACCTGCTCGGCACCCGGGAAGAGGCACTCGACCTGTCGCAGGAGGTCTTCTTGCGGGTCTTCCGCACCCTCGGCACATTCCGTGGCCAATCGGCGCTGAGGACCTGGATCTACCGCATCGCCATCAACCAGGCCCGCAATCGCCAGCGCTGGTGGCGTCGTCGGCACCAGGCCGATCAGGTGTCGCTCGACCAGCACGTACTAGACCACGGCGAACTGCCGCAGCCCGGCGATGCTGTGACCCCCGATCGGCTCCTTGTGCGGAAGGAAACCGCCGCCAGGCTGTGGGTCGCGCTCGAGCGCTTGCCGTTTGACCAGCGCACGGCCATCGTCCTTCGCGAGTTCGATGGCCTCACCTACGAAGAGATTGCCTTTTCACTCGACATCGCGGTGGGCACGGTCAAGTCGCGGCTGACGCGGGCCCGCCAGGCGCTGCGGACGGATCTCGCGGAGACCCGGGCATGATGCTCGTGGCGTGCACCGGCGTGCGGGAACATCTCGAGGCGTACCTCGACTGCGAGTTGCCGCTGGATACGCAGGTGCTGGTGCGAGCGCACCTCGACGAGTGTGCCGGGTGCGCCTGCGAGTCGGCGGAGCTCGTGCGTCTACGGAACGCGCTGCGCGACGTGCCGGTGCTGACGCGGGCCCACGTGGCGCCTCCACCCGAGGGATGGACGGGTAGCGTGCTCGAACAGGTCCGGGTCGAGCGCGAACTCTCGTGGCACACCTGGCTGCTGACGGTGTTTGACGACATGCATCTGGTGTGGCCGGCCATTGGCGCAACCGCGGCGGTGCTCGTGTGCCTGTTGGCCTCGGCCGAAGTGATGCAAGCCACCAACGAGCAAAGGCCCGATTCCCTGGCCGGCATTATCGGATACCTTGCCAGCCCCGGCTCCAATGGCAATCCTGCCCGGCTCGACGGCTTCACGATGGTGCCGCGACGGTACGACTCGTCGGGCGAGTGGCCCGTGGCGTCTGAAGACGCCGTGCTGGCGCTATCGGCCGTGGTCACGCGCGAGGGCCGCATTCAGAACATCGAGATGCTGGCTGCCGAGCAGGCGCGCGCGCTCAGGGTGCGACCCGAAGTCGTGCTGGCGATGATTGACGCGGCCTCACGGGCGCAGTTCGAGCCCGCACGGGCGGGTGGTGCTCCCATTGCCGTGAGCATGGTCTGGCTGCTGGCGCAGACGACCGTGGTGGGCAGTCCCGCCGAGGTCGAGCGCCTGATGCGCCCGCTCCTGCCCACGCCGGTGCGGGGCCTGGGGCCGCGAGCTCCCAGGGCCAGCGCCAAGCCCGCCGCGCTGGTGACCGAGCCGCGCACGGGCGCGACCTTTATCAGCTGATTCAGCCGCGCCCGCGCGCGGCTCGGACGGCGTCGCCGGCCCTACCGCACGACGAGATTGGCCGCGCCCACGTTGTGCAGGGCGTCGGCGGCCCTCACGACGAGTGTCTTTCCGACGGCGTCGGCCCGGAATGACAGCGTCAGCGTCTCGAGCCGGCTGTCGAGCATGCCGTCTCCGGGGTATGCAGGCACCCACGCCGCGCCGTCGAGCGAGTACTCCACCCGGTCGATGGCCGAGTGCGCGTCACGCACCTCGACCGCCACCACCAGCCGCCCGGCGGTCCGCGCGGCCTGCGTCAGCGCAATGGTCGGCGGCACGCCGTCGACATCGACCACCGACGATTCGATTTCGCCGCGCAGCGAGGTCTCGACCGCCTGCGTGGGCTCGTCCGACGCCGTGACTCTGACGACGTAGTGTCCACTCGGCACCGACGAGGTGTCCCACACGTAAATGGCGTCGGTCAGCCGGGTGGCGAGCACAGTCCAGGCTGAATCGCCTTCGCGACGAAACGCCACATCGAAACTGAGGTCGTCGCCATTGGCGTCGTCGCCCTTCCAGACCAGCGTCTGGAGGCCCTGTTGGTAGGTGCGGCGGCCAAGCGGTGGCGCTGCGGTCGAGGGCGGCGGCTGACCCTGGTTGGACAGGCGCTTCTCGACGACGTCGGCGCGGTACCCAGCAATCTCGGTTTCTCCAGTGGAGAACGGCTTCTGAAACACCACCCCGGGAGGATGCACGATCAGGCCGCTCACGACCGGGCGCTGGTTCCGTTGCAGGTACGCGGCCGACACCGACGTCACCACGGGGCTGTCGGCCTTCGAGGCCAAGACCACGCGCCACTGTAGATACCGGGCGGGGGGACTGGCGATCGCCGAGCCCTCGGCTGCGGCGTAGGCGGCGCTCCATGCGCTCCAGGCCTCATCGGGCGTGGCGGTATTGCCCGACCGCGACGACACCTCCACCACTGCGCCGGCGGGCGAGGTTGCCCGCCACGACAGCGCGCCCCACGTGGCGCCGGTGCGCGCGTCCCGCACCTCGGACACGTAGGTGCCGCGTTCGGCGTGGCGATCGTCAATCCGCACGAGAGCCCCGGCATTCGACGTGGCCGCCAGAGTGCGGCCGGCGGCCCGCACGAGTTGCACGGCCTGCTGCCCGGGCACGCGGCCAAGCAGCGTCGCACGCACGGGATCGCCGGCCAGGCGATACAGCTTGCCGCGATTCCCCGTGGCGACGAGCAGGGCGCCGTCGTCGAGCACGGCAAGGTCATACGGCGCGTCCTCGGGCGACTCCCAGATCCGGTCGGACGTGCCATCGGGATCGATTCGGAAGATCGCACCGACGACGGCGCTGCCGCCCGTGCTGCCGCTCGCGGTACCAGGCACTGGTGTCGGCGCCTCCACGACCGACATGGCCGTGATCGAGACGCTCACGCTCGCGACCGGCGCGGCGCGCGGTGCGTCAACCACCGGCGTGGCCTCGCCGCCCCCGTCGCCGCCGGGGCGCCGCGCCTGTGCCGCCGCGAAGATCCGTCCGCGCGCGTCGACGCGCAACGCCCGCACTTCCTGCAAGCTCGTGTCGAGCAGCAGAAACGGCCGGTTGTCGGCCCCAATCCGGAAGACGCGCCCCGGCGACTCGGTGCCCACGACGAGGCGACGCTCGGCGTCAAACGTCATCGACACGACATGCGCGGCCGACGACGTGTACAGCACCTCGACGGCGCCCGCGGCCGAGACGCGGTACACGCGTCCCTTAGGGTCGCCGGTGGCGACGACCAGGCGGCCCGTGCGGTCGGTGGCCATCGCCCAGATGTACTTCTCGTCGGGATCGAAAAAGGGCTGGGCCGCGCCCCGGGCGTCGACCCGGTACACGCGGCCGTCGGGCGACGTGCCGACAAACAGCCCACCGTCGGGCGCCGGCGCCAACGCATGCACTTCGAGCTCCGGCGAGTCGTAGAAGAGGCTGCCGCGTCCGTCGGCGTCAACCCGGAACACCTTGCCGTCGTTGCCGGTGCCCAGGAAGGTGGCGCCATTCAGGCCGGCCACCGCCGCCCAGATGAACGGCACCCCGGCGTCGAACACTGTCGTAATGGCGGGTCCGAGCGTGAGCCGGCCATGTTCATCGACCGAGAGCTGCTCGAGATCGCCCTTCAGAAACTCGGGCTGTGTGGCCGAGCGCCACGACTGCGGGCCGGCCAGGAGCGTGGCCGCCGAAGCCGCCGCCAGGAGCGCGAACGAGCAGAGTCGTCTCATCATCGTGAACACGCAAACCGAAGGGACGAGTGGTCGACTCACGAGGGGTCGACGGTGAGTGTGAGCTGGCGCGAGCCGCTGACCGCAAACGGCACCGCGAGTTCCCAGTCACCTCTGGGGACCGAGCGCAGCGCCGTGCTGCCGCCGGTGGGCCGATCGGCGTCGAACACGGCCGCCACCGACGCCGGCAGCCCCGGCATGGCCTCGCCGTCAACGACCGCACCCGGCGCCGACGTGGACAGACGGACATAGATCCGGTGCGCGTGCCTGGCGCGATTGGCCGCCCGTACGATCTGCGCGACGGACTGCAATTCTCCGCGCCGCGTGTCGCGCGCTTCCTGCATGCCCAGCCGCGGGCCTTCGCTGACCAGGAGCTGCAGCGTGCCAGTGACGCCGGCCGGGATATCGATAGGCAGTTCGAGCCGCTGCGCGTCGCCGAGGAATGTGCGCACCTGCACGTGCACCAGGGCCGGCCGGCCCGGTCGCACCGTGAGATCATCGAGCCATACCCGCTCGATCTCGGCAGTACGGGTCCGCTCGTCCGCGTCAATCGTGAGCGTGATGCCGTCGAGCGAGAAGGGGTCGGTGGCGTTGCGATAGAGCGCCGTCAGCGGGCCCGCGACGTAGGCCGACGCATTGGCTGCGCCCTGGTCGCCGAAAAACACGTCGTCGAAGCGGATCGGCAGCTGGCCGCCGACTCGGGCCTCGCCCCGCACCTGATACGTCGCGGCACCGGTCTGGCGCTCGTACGACGTGAGAACGTTGGCGACGGCCAGATAGGTGAGCAGCGGCGTGAACAACTGGTCGTTGACCACGCTGAAGCGAAACGTGCGCGCCGGCGCGCGCGACGACGTCAGCGTCACCGCGACCGGCACCAGGGCCGGGGCCGCACCGAGCCGGCCGGCGATCGCCGTGGCGCGGTCCTGTGAGATGGTGCCCACGACCGCACCCAGGCTCGCGATCTTGCTCGAGGTCGCCAGGCTCGGCAGCACCGCGATGACGTCGGCGCGGGTCATGGGAAAGGCCGTCGGGCCCAGGTTGTACAAGGGATGGCCAAACGCGTACACCCGGTCGCCGTCGACCTGCGTGACCGTGCCGGTCGCACCCATGGAAAAATCCCCAGACATCAGCGCGACGCCAATGGCATCGCCGGGCGCCAGCGCGGCAGCCGCCGTTGCTGCGCCCGAACTCGGCGCCTGAGGCGCCTGAACGGTGATGAATCCAGAACCTGACCATGACGGCACCAGACGTTCAAGGGCGCCCTCGGCGAACCCACCCACCACCAGCGGCACGGCAATGGGTCGTAGATCCGTCGTGACTGGACGAGGCAAATCCGCCGACAGGAGCGACGCGATGACGTCGGCTGCGGCTGCGCCGAAGGACCGGGCCGGGCCGAGGTCGGCGCGCCAGACCGCGAGCAACGCGCTGGCGGGAACCGCATACCCCAGGGGAACGGCGGCCGGGCGCAACGCGCGGGCCGTGGTCAGGGCCGTCGCGTCGGTCATCTCGCCGATGGGCGTAATCCCGGCAATCGGCTCCTTCGGAAACTGCCCGAGCTGGTACGACACGGCGCCCAGAAGCTTGCCGTCGATGTAGACGGGGCTGCCACTCATGCCGGCGATGACGCCCGTCTCGGCCAGCGGCCCCCCTGCGAGTGTGGCGAGAATCAGGTCGCGCTGCGGCGCCACCACGCTCTTCAGCGTGCCGATGATCCGCACCGTGAATTCCTCGATCACCGCGCCGCGAAACACCGTCCGGCCCACGCCCACCATGCCTGGACGCACCTCTGAGACGGGCATGATCGTGTCCCGAGCGATCAGAGAAGAACCAAGAACGCCAAGCGCGAGACACGCCACGGCAAGAGGGACCAGCAGAGCAGGGCGACGCGTCACAAGGATGCCTTCCCTTATACGGGGTTATCCGCGGCGAATCAAGGCGCGTGTTCGCCAGAGGATTGACAGGCGACGCACCCGTTTGTTACCGTCCGTGCAGCGCCGCTCATGCCTGCCTTGAAGCCCGACACCTTTTCGCGCCTTCGCCTCGCGGGCGCCTCTCGGCCTACCGCGTGCGCGAGCACGCGCTGGTATTGGTATTGGCGCAGTGCTGAAGAGGCTCCCGGTCTCGCGTAGTCACCATCCCTCGCGATCGTCTCGACCACACGCCTCTTCGACCTCGGGTTGAAGGGGCGTTTCTCGTTCATGACCACTGCATTACTGTGCGCCACCGTGACGGCCGACACCATGGCCGAGTTGAGGCACCGCCGGGACCTGGTCCGAGGCGCCGACCTGGTCGAACTGCGTCTCGACGGCGTCTGCGACCTCGACGTGGCGGGCGCGCTGGCCGGACGACGCACGCGCGTGGTCGCCACCTGTCGTCCTTCATGGCAAGGTGGACGGTACGACGGCGACGAACAGGCCCGCGTCGCGATTCTCGAAGCCGCGTGGACGCTCGGGGCCGAGTACGTAGACGTCGAGGACGGTGCCGCCGACGCGCTGATGCGCCGCAGTGGCGGCGCTCGAATCGTCAGGTCGTTCCACGACTTCGACCGCGTACCCGCCGATGCGGCGGCACGTCTGCGGGCGCTGCTCGCCTCGGGCGCAGAGGTCGTGAAGCTGGCCGCGATGACTCACCGCCTCGCCGACGTCGTCACCCTGGCCGACTTGGCGCGTACGGCCGGGGGCCGCGCAGTCGTCATCGGCATGGGCCCCTGCGGCGTGGCGTCACGGATTCTCGCCGCGCAGTTCAGCTCGCCCTGGACCTACGCGGGCGACGGCGTGGCGCCCGGACAACTGCCGCTCGATCGGATGCGCGACGAGTTTCACGTGCCGCGTGTCACCCCCCACACCGCGGTCTATGGCCTCGTGGGCCAGCCGGTCGACCACTCGCTCTCGCCGGCCATGCACAACGCGGCATTCCGCGCCGCCGGCATCGACGCGGTCTACGTGCCGCTTCCAGCGACCGACTTCGCCGACTTCGAGCACTTCGCGCGCGCGTTCCGGATACAGGGCGCGTCGGTGACGGCCCCGTACAAGCTCGACGCCCATCGGGTCGCGGCAGGTGCGACCGACGCCGCTGGCCTGGGCGCCATCAACACCTTGCGCCGTACCGAGGGCAGGTGGGAAGGGCGCAATACCGACATCGAGGGCTTCCTCGGGCCCCTGGCCGGACGGGCTTTGCGCGGGGCGCGGGTGTCAGTGCTGGGCGCGGGCGGGGCCGCCCGCGGCGTAGCCGCGGCGCTCTCGGGTGCAGGCGCCCACGTGCGCCTGCACGCGCGCCGTGCGGAGGCGGCCCAGGCCACGGCTACCGCCTGCGGAGTCGTGGCCGGACCATGGCCACCAGACGAGGACTGGGACATGCTCGTGAACGCCACACCAGTGGGCACGTCCCCACGCATCGAGGACACGCCGGTGCGGCTGCACGGGTCACTGACCGGGCGTCTCGTCTACGATCTCGTCTACAACCCGCCCGACACGACGCTCCTTCGGCATGCCCGCCGTCACGGCGCCGACGTGCTCGGCGGACTGCCCATGCTCGTGGCGCAGGCCGCCGCCCAGTTCTACTGGTGGACGGGCCAGCACCCCTCGTCCTCGCTGATGCTCGATGCCGCCCGTACGCGGCTCGACAGCGTTGTTCGCTCTTCGGACGGTTCCTTATGAAACTCACTACGTTCGATGAATTCGTTGACCTCGCCAAGCGGGGCAACTTCGTCCCAGTCGTCAAGGAGATCGTGGCGGATCTGCTCACGCCCGTGTCGGCCTTTCTGAAGGTCGCCGAGCATGCCGATTACGCCTTCCTGCTCGAGAGCGTGGAGGGTGGGGAACACGTGGGCCGCTACTCTTTCCTTGGCAAGGACCCGTTCCTCGTGCTGCGGTCGGTTGGCGGCGCTGTGACCGTGGAACGCTCCGGCGAGACGACCACGCTTGACACCCCGTTCACCGACGCCCTGCGGTCGCTCATGGCCGAATTCCAGTCACCGTTTGTCCCCGGCCTGCCGCGCTTCACTGGCGGCGCGGTGGGCTTCCTGGGCTACGAGGCCGCGGCCTGGTTCGAACCCACGACGGCGCGACCCGACGGCCGCACCATGCCGGGCGACGATGCGGCCTTCATGATGTTCGACACGGTGTTGGCGTTCGACCACGTGCAGCACCGGATCCTGGTCATCGCCAACGCCCGGATTACCGGTGACGACGACCTGAAGGCGCTCTACCAGTTCGTCTGCGCGAAGATCGCGTTTGTGGAACGCGAGCTCGAACGGCCACTCTCGGTGCCGAAGACGCGCGAGGAGGGCCCGCTCGTGCTCTCGTCGAATCAGACCCAGGACCAGTATGAGGCGGCCGTCCGTGCGGCCAAGGCCCACATCGCCGCCGGCGACGTGTATCAAGTCGTGCTCTCGCAGCGGTTCGAAGCCGAGATCGCGACTGACCCCTTCACGGTGTTTCGTGCCTTACGGCACGTAAACCCCTCGCCGTACATGTTCTTCGTGCGCAGCGGCGCTCGCAGCATCGTCGGCTCATCACCCGAGATGCTGGTCCGCGTCGAGGGCAGACACGTCGTGACCCATCCCATCGCTGGCACCAGGCCACGCGGGCGCACCGAGGAAGAAGACCAGCGGCTGGCCGACGAACTGAAGCGCAGCGAGAAGGAGCGCGCGGAGCACGTGATGCTGGTGGACCTCGGACGCAACGACATCGGCCGCGTCAGCACTTATGGCAGCGTGCGCGTGCCACGCTACATGAGCCTCGAGAAGTACTCACACGTGATGCACCTGGTGTCGGTCGTCGAAGGGGAGTTGGCCGAGGGCCATGACCGCCTCGATGCGCTGGCGTCCTGTTTTCCGGCGGGCACTGTTTCGGGGGCGCCCAAGGTGCGCGCCATGCAGATCATCAACGATCTCGAGCCGGGGCCGCGCGGCGTCTACGCGGGGGCGGTCGGCTATCTGGATTTCGCCGGCAACCTCGACTTCTGTATCGCCATCCGCACAATCGTACTCGAGGGCGGTAAGGCCTACGTCCAGGCGGGCGCCGGCATCGTCGCCGACTCCAATCCGACAGCGGAGTTCGACGAGACCCGCGACAAGGCGCGTGCGATGTTGCGTGCGCTTGAACTCGCGCGCACGGGGCTCTGACCGTGGTGCTCGTCCTCGACAACTACGATTCGTTCACCTTTAATCTGGTGCAGTATCTCGGCGAACTCGGCGCCGAGATTCAGGTGCGACGCAACAATACGGTCTCGGTCGACGACGTGGAGCAGATGCGGCCAACCCGGATCGTCATCTCGCCCGGCCCTGGCCACCCGGCGCAGGCCGGGATCTCGGTGGACCTCATCCGCCGGGTCGCCGGACGTGTCCCCATCCTGGGCGTGTGTCTCGGCCACCAGGCGATTGGCCACGCGTTTGGCGGACGCGTGGAACCGGCGCCGGCACCGAAGCACGGGAAGACGTCGATGGTGACGCACGACGGCCGTGGCCTGTTCCAGGGACTCACAAGCCCGCTCGAAGTCGGACGGTATCACTCGCTCGCGGTCGTCGATGACGGATGGCCCGCCGAGTTGGAGGTGTCTGCGCGGTCCGATGATGACCAGGTGGTCATGGCCCTGCGTCATGCGACGTATCCGCTGCACGGCGTGCAGTTTCATCCCGAGTCGGTCCTGACCGGCGAAGGCCGCCGCCTGCTCCGCAACTTCCTGGAGTGCACCTGATGTTTCCTGAATTGCTCAGCACGTTGCTGCGGCGCGACGACCTGACGGCGGACCAGGCCTCACAGGCCATGGACGTCGTGATGCGCGGCGAAGCGCACCCCGCGCAAGTCGCGGGCCTGCTCATTGGTCTGGCGATGAAAGGCGAACGCCCGGCCGAGCTCGTCGGCCTGGCGCGCACCATGCGGGCCCGCGGCGTGACCATTGACGCCGGCCCCGGCGCCATCGACACGTGCGGCACCGGCGGCGACCGCGCGGGCACGTTCAATATCTCGACCGCTGCCGCGATCGTCGCGGCCGGGGCGGGCGCGCAGGTGGTGAAGCATGGCAATCGGTCGGTGTCGAGCCAATGCGGCAGCGCCGATGTGCTCGAGGCCCTGGGCGTCACCATCGACGCGGCCCCGGCCACGGTGCAACGCGCAGTCACCGAGGCGGGTATCGGCTTCTGCTTCGCGCCGACGTTTCACCCGGCGACGCGTCATGCCATCGAGGCGCGCAAGTCGCTCGGCGTGCCCACGGCGTTCAATCTGCTTGGTCCGCTCACGAACCCGGGCCGCGTGCGATTTCAGGTGGTCGGCGTCGCGCGCCCCGAGCTGACCGAGCTCCTCGCCCGCGCGCTGCAGCAGCTGGGCGCCACCCGCGCCTGGGTCGTGCACGGCGCCGACGGACTCGACGAGTTGTCGACGACGGGCTACACGAAGGTATCGGAGTGTCGCGGGCAGGTGGTGCGCACGTTCTATCTGCATCCAAACGAAGTCGGCCTGCCGAAGGCGACGCCCGCCGACCTGCGCGGTGGAGACGCCGCGCACAACGCCCGCCAGATTCGGGCGGTGCTGGCGGGCGAGGCCGGTCCCGCCCGTGACGTCGTGCTGCTGAACGCTGGCGCGGCACTGTTCATTTGCGGGCAGGCCACCACGCTGAAGCAAGGGATTGCGAAATCCGCCGCCGCCATCGACGACGGACGGGCCGCGCGCGCGCTGGCCGCCCTGGTGGCGATCTCGGGGGAGGACGCACGGTGACGAGCGCAGGCCCGGACCTGCTTGCGGCGATCGTGGCGGCCACGCGACGCGATCTAGTCGTCCGCCGCGCCCAGGTGCCGTCGGCCGCGCTCGACGCCCAGGCCGCGCGCAGCCGCGCGCCGCAAGGCCACGCCTTCGACGCGCGACTGCGGAGTGGCGGCGCGATCAAGGTCATTGCCGAGTGTAAGCGGCGCTCGCCGTCACGAGGCGTGCTGGCTCCCGCCTACGACCCGGTGGCGCAGGCCCAGGCCTACGAGCGTGGTGGCGCCGCCGCCATCTCGGTGCTCACCGAGCCTTCATTCTTCGACGGGTCATTGGCGCACCTGGCCGCCGTGCGCGCGGCAGTGGCGGTCCCGCTGCTGCGCAAGGATTTCATCGTCGACGAGTATCAACTGCTCGAGGCGCGCGTCGCCGGGGCAGATGCCATCCTGCTCATCGTCAGTGCGCTGACGCCAGCCGAGCTCGCCCGACTGCACGCGGCCGCGACGGCGATGGGCTTGGCGGTGTTGGTCGAGGTGCACGGCGAAGAGGAACTCGACATCGCCATCGCCACCGGCGCCGTCATCATCGGGGTGAACAACCGCAATCTCCGCACGCTCGAGGTCGACACGACAGTGTCAGAACGGCTCGGGTCGCGCATGCCGTTGCACGTGGCGGCGGTGAGCGAGAGCGGGATGAAGGACAAGGACGACGTCGGCCGCCTGCATCGCGCCGGCTACTGCGCCGTCCTCGTAGGTGAGCGGCTCATGACCTCGGCCGACCCGGAATCCGAGCTGCGCGCGCTGTGCCACGCTGAGGTCGGACCGTGACCCGCGTGCGTGTCAAGGTGTGCGGCCTCACGCGGGAGCAGGACGTGGACGCGGCCGCCGCGGCCGATGTCGATGCCGTGGGCTTCGTCCTCTGGCCTGGAAGCCCGCGCGCCGTCACGGCCGCTCGTGCCCGCGATCTCGCGCGACGCCTGCCGCCGTGGGTCACGCGTGTGGGCGTCATGGTGAACCCCACCGCAGTCGAGGCCGGCGTGGCAGTTGCCGACGCCGGGCTGGGCGCGCTGCAACTTCACGCGGTCGCCGACCCCGCGCCGTTTGTGGCACTTGGCGTGCCGCTCGTGTGGGTGGCGGCGCTCGGTCCGGCGACGCCGCTACCGGCCGCGCCTCCTGGCGTCACCTTGATGGTGGATGCACACGATCCGGACCGCCACGGCGGCACGGGCCGCGCCATCGACTGGGCGCGCGCCGCCGTACTCGCCCGCACCTGCCGGCTCGTGCTGGCCGGGGGGCTTACGCCTGACAACGTCGCTGCCGCCGTTGGACTCGTGCGGCCCTACGGCGTCGACGTGTCCTCGGGTGTCGAACTCTCGCCTGGCATCAAGTCCGCGGACCGCATCCTGCAGTTCGTGACGGCGGCCCGCCAGCCTTCCCACAAAGACCTGCTATGACCTCTGCCATCACCGCAACCACTCATACGTTTGGCCACCGCGACCCCGACGCGCGTGGATACTACGGCGCGTTTGGCGGGGCGTTCGTGCCCGAGACGCTCGTGGCGCCGATCGCCACGCTCGTCACGTCCTACGAGGCGGCCCGCAACGACCCCGCGTTTCGCACCGAACTCGAGCGACTGCTCCGTGAGTATGTTGGGCGGCCCACGCCGCTCTGGGAAGCGGCACGGCTGGGCGCGGCCTGCGGCGGGGCCCGCATCTTTCTGAAGCGGGAAGACCTCACCCACACCGGGGCTCACAAGATCAACAACGCGCTTGGTCAGGCGTTGCTCGCCAAGCGCATGGGCAAGGGCCGGGTGATCGCGGAGACGGGCGCGGGTCAGCACGGGGTGGCGTCGGCCACCGCGGCGGCGTTGCTCGGGCTCGACTGCGTGGTCTATATGGGCACCGAGGACATGGCCCGCCAGGCGCTCAACGTGTTCCGCATGCGGCTGCTCGGCGCCGAGGTGCGCGGAGTGTCGGCCGGCAGCGCCACGCTGAAGGACGCCATCAACGACGCCATGCGCGACTGGGTCGGGAATGTCGAGGATAGCTATTATCTGCTCGGCTCGGCGCTCGGTCCCCATCCCTATCCGCTGATGGTGCGCGAGTTCCAGAGCATCATCGGACAGGAGGCCCGGGCGCAGTGCCTCGCCCAGGTGGGCCGGCTGCCCGACGTGGTCGTGGCGTGCGTGGGCGGGGGCAGCAACGCGATCGGGATCTTCGACGCCTTCATCGCCGATCCGGGCGTACGGCTCGTCGGAGTGGAGGCCGGTGGCGAGGCCATCGTTGCAGGGCGACACGCCGCGCGATTCGCGGGCGGGGCCGAGGGCGTATTCCAGGGCACGCGCACGTGGCTGCTGCAGGATGCCGACGGCAATATCGATCCCACCCACTCGGTGTCCGCCGGTCTCGATTACGCGGCCGTGGGTCCGGAGCATGCGTGGCTCAGGGCCACGGGCCGCGCGGAGTACGCCTGGGCCGACGATCGGGCGGCGCTCGAGGCGTTCCACACCCTGGCGCGCCTCGAAGGCATCATGCCGGCGCTCGAGTCGGCGCACGCCGTGGCCCATCTGAAGACGCTCGGCCCGGCGCTCGGGCCGAGCGCGGTGATTGTCGTCAACCTGTCGGGCCGCGGCGACAAAGACGTCCACACCGTCGCACAACTCGCAGGAGACCAGGCATGAGCCGGTTGGACGATACCTTCAAGGAGCTGCGGGCAGCCGGACGCACCGGTCTCGTGGCGTATATCACGGCCGGCGACCCGAACCTGGAGAAGTCAGCGGACGTCGTACGCGCGGTGGATCGAGGCGGCGCCGACGTGATCGAACTAGGCGTGCCCTTCTCCGATCCCCTCGCCGACGGGCCGGTGATCCAGCGCGCCACCGAGCGCGCGCTCGCCGGCGGCGCCACGCTCTCACGCGTGCTCGACATGGCCGCCAGCGTGCGCGCCGACGTGTCGGCGCCACTGGTCCTGTTCACCTACGCCAACCCGATGGTGCGGATGGGGGTCGATGTCTTCGCGCGGCGGGCGTGCGCCGCAGGGATCGACGGGGTGCTCGTGCTCGACCTTCCGCCCGAGGAGGCCGGCGAGGCCCGCACTGCGTTTGTCGGCGAAGGTCTTGATACAATTTTCCTGTTGAGCCCGACGACCTCGGCACCTCGCATCCGACGGGCCGCCGAGCTGGGCGGAGGATTCCTGTATGGAATTTCGCGGCTCGGCGTCACCGGGGCGCGCACCGACGTCGCCGACTCGGCGGCGGAACTGGCGGCCCGGGTCCGGGCCGAGACGGACCGGCCCCTCGCGCTGGGCTTCGGCTTCTCGACCCCCGAGCACGTACGCGCGGTCGGCGCGTGGGCCGATGCCGCGGTGGTCGGTTCGGCGCTGGTGCAGGTCGTGGCCGATCACGGCGGTTCGCCGACGCTCGGCGGGGAAGTCGAACGGTACGTGCGATGGCTGCGGAGCTGAGCGTCGAGGCCCTGCGGGCCGAGATCGACCAGATCGACGAGGTGATCGTGCGCCTGCTCGATAGCCGCGCGCGCTGCGCCTACGCGATCGGCCGAGTGAAGCGCCGCGAAGGCAAGCCGGTCTACGAGCCGGCGCGCGAGGCGTCGGTGCTCGCGCACGTGCGCGATGTGAACCAGACGCTTGGCGGACCACTCGATGGCGAGGCGATCGTGCGGCTGTTCGAGCGGGTGATTGACGAGGCGCGGCGCATTCAACGGCTCGAGGCGGCGCGGTCGGATGAGGTCGGCGCCGGCAACGTCGCGGCAACAACAGGGCAGGGGGAGTAGGTCATGGTCGTCGTGATGAAAGAACGGGCGTCGGATGCCGAAGTGCAGGCGGTGATTGCGCACCTGGTGGAGCGCGGCATGGACGTGCACCGGTCGTCGGGCGCCGCGCGCATCGTGCTTGGCGTCGTCGGATCGGGAACGGTGGACCGGGCTCTCGTGTCGCTGATGGAAGGCGTGCACGAGGTGTTGCGCATCACCGAGCCCTATAAGCTTGCCAGCCGCACGTTCAAGGCGGAAGACACGGTCATCGCCATCGGCGACATCCGCATCGGCGGCGACGAGGTGATCGTGATGGCCGGCCCGTGTTCTGCCGAGACCGAGGAGCAGGTGCACGCCACGGCGGCCGCGGTGAAGCGAGCCGGCGCCAAGGTCCTGAGGGGCGGAGCCTTCAAGCCGCGGTCCTCACCGTACAGTTTTCAGGGGCACGGCGAAGCGGGGCTCAAGATGCTGCGCGACGGCGCCGATGCGCACGACCTGAAGCTCATCACCGAGGTAATGGACAGCTCGCAGATCGAGGTGTGCGCCAAGTACGCCGACATTTTCCAAGTGGGCGCGCGCAACATGCAGAACTTCACGCTGCTGCGGGAGCTCGGCCGCGCGCGCACGCCGGTCATGCTCAAGCGCGGCATCGCCGCCACGATTGAGGAATGGCTGCTCTCGGCCGAATACGTGCTCTCGGGCGGCAACAGCAACGTGATGCTGTGCGAGCGCGGGATCCGTACCTTTGAAACGAGCACTCGCAACACGCTCGACGTCTCGGCCATTCCAATCGTGAAGGAGCTATCCCATCTGCCGGTCTTCGTCGACCCCAGCCACGGCACCGGGCGGCGCGACAAGGTGGCGCCGATGGCGCGCGCGGCGGTGGCCGCCGGAGCCGACGGTCTGCTCATCGAAGTGCACAATGACCCCGACCACGCCTGGTCCGACGGCGCGCAGTCCATGTTTCCCGCGCAGTTCGAGCGCCTGATGGCCGAGCTGCGCATCATCGCGCCGGCCATTGGCCGCAGCATCTGCCTCGAGCCACTGGCACGCCGTGGTTGGGCGCGGTAACACCTGTGACACCCGCGCCGTTTGGTCACGTCCTCATGATCGGCGCCGGGCTGCTCGGCACGTCGGTGGCGCTCGCCGTCAAGCGCGGCTGGCCCGAGGTGCGCGTGACGGCGATGGACGCGGCGGCATGGACGCACGGGCCGTTCGACGTCCATCTCGGCGCCGAAGACCCCCTGCCGGCCTTCGACCTCGCGGTGCTGGCGTGCCCGCTCGATGCCTACGAGCCCTGGATAGCACGTCTGGCGACTGACGCGCCTGGCCGCCCCGTCACCGACGTCGGCAGCGTCAAGCGCCTGCCCCATCGCCTGGCGCGCGCGCACGGGCTGACCTCGTTTGTGGGCGGACATCCGATGGCCGGCGGGTCGGTGCCGGGGCCAGCGCGGGCAACGGCCGCGCTGTTTGATGGCAAGGTCTGGTTCGTCACCCCGGGCGAAGCGCCGGCCCACGTGGTCGGCCTCGCCCGCGCGCTTGCGGAGGGCTGCGGCGCCAGGGTGGTGGACGTGGAGCCCGGCGCGCACGACGAGCTCGTGGCGGTCATCAGCCACCTGCCACAGGTCGTGGCAAGCGTGCTCATGACCACCGTGGCTGACGCCGCCGACGATGCGGGGCTCGCGGCCGCCGCTGGCGGACTCCGCGACTCGACCCGCATCGCCGAAGGGCCTGCCAGCATGTGGCAACCCATCTTCGCGGCCAACGCCGACGTTCTTGCGCCACTCGTGCGCGAGGCGGCTGGACGGCTACAGGACCTGGCGGCGCGCCTGGCCGATCCCGCCGCAGTGCACGCGCTCTTCGCGGCCGCGAATGCGGGCCGCCGTCGTCTGCCCCCCGCTATAATCACCTCATGAAGAAGGTCGTGCGCGATGCCGATGCGGCGGTGGAGGCCATTCGCGACGGGGCCACCATCATGATGGGCGGCTTCGGCGTGTGCGGGGTCCCCGAGCACCTCATCGGCGCGCTGCACCGGCGAGGCGTGCGTGATCTCACGGTGATCAGCAACAACGCTGGCACCGACGACCACGGCGTGGGGCTGCTGCTCAAGGCGCGTCAGATCCGCAAGATGATCGCGACCTACGTCGGCGAAAACAAAGAGTTCGAGCGCCAGTACCTGCAGAAGGAAATCGAGGTCGAGCTCGTCCCGCAGGGGACGTTTTCGGAACGAATCCGCGCCGGCGGCGCCGGTATCGGCGGCTTCTTCACGCCCACGGGCGTGGGCACGCTCGTCGCCGAGGGCAAGGAGACGCGCGAGATCGACGGTCGGCTGTTCGTGCTCGAGCGGCCGCTCCATGCGGATTTCGCGTTCGTCAAGGCCTGGACGGGCGACACGGCGGGGAATCTGGTCTACCGGCGCACGACTCGCAACTTCAATCCCATGATGGCGACGGCCGCCACGACGACGATTGCCGAAGTGGAACACCTCGTCGAGGCGGGCGGCATCGTGCCCGACCAAGTGCACACGCCGGGCATCTTCGTGAAGGCGATCTTCGAAGGGCAACAGTTCAGCCGCCGCATCGAGAAGCGCACGGTGAGGGCCTGACCCATGGACATCCGTGAACGCATCGTGCGGCGCGTCGCGCTGGAGCTGAAGGACGGCGACTACGTGAACCTCGGTATCGGCATGCCGACGCTCGTGGCCAACTTCCTGCCGCCGGGCGTGGAGATTACCCTGCACTCCGAGAACGGAATGCTCGGCGTGGGACCGTATCCAAGCGACGCCGAGGTCGACGCCGACCTCATCAACGCGGGGAAGGAGACGGTGACCGAGCTGCCGGGCTCGAGCTACTTCAGCAGCGCCGATTCCTTCGCGATGATCCGGGGCGGCCACATCGACGTCACGGTGCTCGGCGCACTCGAAGTCGACGCCGAGGGCAACCTGGCCAACTGGATGGTACCCGGCAGGATGGTGAAGGGCATGGGCGGCGCCATGGATCTCGTGGCGGGCGCCAAGCGGGTCATCATCGCGATGGAGCACACGACCAAGGGCGGCGGCTCGAAGATCCTGCCCCAGTGCACACTGCCACTCACGGGACAGCGCGTCGTGAATCTCATCGTCACCGAGCTTGCCGTAATCGAGGTGACGCCCCGTGGGCTCGTGTTGAAGGAAGTGGCCCGCGACACGTCGGAAGAGGCCGTGCGGGCGGCGACGGCCGCGCCATTGCAGATCGACGGACCCGTCGGGCGTTTCTGACCCTTGGCGCCCGTAGGGCCACACCACATGCTCGACGCGGTACACCTGCCGGCCGCGGCCATCGACGCGATCCTGGACCACGCGCGGCGTGATAGGCCGCACGAAGCCTGCGGACTGCTCGTTGGTGTTGGCCTCAGGGTCATCCGCCTGGCGCCGACGACCAACGCCGATGCCTCGGCGAGCCGCTACACGATTCCAGCCGCGGAGCACTTCGCTGCCATCCGCGAAGCGCGCGTCGACGGCCTCGACGTGATCGGCGCCTACCACTCGCATCCGCGGGGCGAGCCGGTGCCGTCGTCGGCCGATACGGCCGCCGCGTTCCCCGGGTTCGTGTTCGTGATTGCCGGCCTCGTGCCCGACCCCCAACTGCGCGCGTGGCGCCTCATAAATGGGAACTTCGTGGAGCTGCGTCTCGTCCGTACGTAGCGAAGGCGGACGAGTGCTCGTTCGTCATGGAGGGTGCCGCGTGAAATCTCCGACGCGTGCGACATGTCGCAGTGTGGTGATGCTGCTAGCGCTCACGGCGGCCGCGCCGCCTCTGGTCAGGGCAGGGCAATCCTCCGAGCAGTTGTCGGCGCCTGAGGCTGAGCTTCGACGGCAGGTCATGGCGCGATTCGATGTGGTGCCGCTGGCGCAGGGCCTGGCGCTGTCGGGTGCCAGTGCCGAGCGCCGGGTCGAGATCGACAATGGCGTGGTGATGACCGGCGGCGTGCCGCTGTCTGGTGCGGAACTGCGGCGCCGGCTCGGTGCTGACGCGGCCCTCGTGCTTCGCCTCTCGTATCTGGACAACGCCGCGCTGCACCGCATGTTCGCGCCGTCGCCCGCGCCGACCTCACCACCGGCACCGACCCCGCCCGCGGCGGTCGCCCCGCCGATCCCGCCGGCGCTGCCGCCCGTGTTCGATCGGCCTTCGCCCTCCGAAGCCGGGCGGATCTACCGGCGCACCGGCGCACGGCTGGCGCTCGGCAAGTCCGTCATCGTCTCCGAAGACGAAGACGTCACCGAGGCGGTCGTCGCCCTTGGCGGTTCCGTGCGCATCGAGGGACGCGTGAGAGACGCGGTGGTCGTCGTCGGCGGCGATCTGGAACTGGCCCCCACGGCCGAGGTCCGCGGCGACATCAGTGTCATCGGTGGCACGGTGACGATGGCCGCCGGGTCACGTCATACCGGACGGCTGCACCACGGCATGGCCCGGGGCTTTCCTGGATGGTCGTGGCCGCCAGTGGACTGGTCGTGGATCGGCCTCGGCGGCGCGGCACGCTGGCTGTCGCTGGCCGGCACGCTCACCCGCGTGACGCTGCTCGCGTTGGCCGTCGCGTTCGTGGCCTTGGTGGCCGGCGGCCGCGTCAGCCGCATCGGCGCCGCGGCCACGGCCACGCCGTGGCGTGCCGCTTTGATCGGCCTTGGCACGCAGGTGCTCTTCATCCCCGTGCTCATCGCCGTCGCCGTTGCAATGGCCATCACCATCGTGGGGCTGCCGTTTGTGGCCCTGGTGGTCCCGCTGGCCGTCGTCACAATGGCCCTGACCATGCTGCTCGGGTTTACGAGCCTGGCCCAGAAGGTTGGGCAGGCGATCGGGCGCCGCGCCGGATGGGCGGCTGACGGGGCGGTGTGGACGGCCGTGCTCGGGCTCGGCGTGATCGTCATGGCGACAGTACTGTCGCGCCTCATCGGGATGGCGCCGGAATCGGCGCGCGTCCTCACCCTCGTGCTCCTCGGCCTGGGCACAGCCGTCGAGTACGCGGCGTGGACGATAGGACTCGGCGCCGCGGTGATGACCGGATTGGGGAAGTGGGCTGTCGTGCCCCCGCCGTTGCCGCCACAGAGGGCCGACGCTCCCGCCGCTCTCTGACGGTCGGGCCGTCTAGCCTGCGGCTACAATGGCCGCGTGCTCGCCCGATTCGCGAACGCGCTGGCGAGGGTTGCCGAACGGTTCGTGCCTAGCGCCTTTGCTATTGCGATCCTGCTGACGCTGGTCACCTTCGGAGCCGCGGCCGCACTTGCCGGCTCTTCTCCGTCCACGATTGTGATCGCGTGGGGCCGCGGCTTCTGGACCCTCAGCCCATTTGCCATGCAGATGGCGCTGGTCGTGCTGACCGGCTATCTCGTGGCCTCCGCGCCAATCACCGACCGTCTCTTCGCGGCACTGGCCCAACACTCTGGATCGCCGGCACGGGCCGTCGCGCTCATGGCCGGCGTGTCGATGACGCTCGCGTGGGTGCACTGGGGCCTTAGTCTGGTCGGGACCGCCATGTTCGTGCGCCATGTGGCGCGAGCCCAGCCGCGGGTGGACTTCCGGCTTCTGGTCGCGTCAGCGTATCTGGGCATGGGCACGACCTGGCATGCGGGCCTCAGTGGCTCGGTGCCGCTGCTCATGGCCACGCCGGGCCATTTTCTACAGAAGAGCACAGGGCTCGTGCCGCTCTCGACCACGACGTTCACCCCGTTCAACTTGATTCTTTGCGCGGTGGTCGCCGTAGCGATGGTCGCCCTCACGTACTGGATGCATCCTGCGGCTGATCGGTCGGTAGTCGTATCCGCTGCGGCGCTTGACGGCCTCGAGCGGTTCACACCACCCGCGGCGCCGCTCCGTACGAGCTTCGCCTCGTGGTGCGACCACGGCCCGTGGCTGCCCGTGGCGCTCGGTGTCACCGGCGCGGCCTGGCTGGGGTGGTACGTCGCCACGTCGGGCGCGCAGCTGACGCTCGACGTGCTGAATTTCGCGTTCTTGATGCTCGCCGTGCTCCTGCACCGCAGCGTGGCGTCGTTGATGGCGGCAGGCGAGCAGGGGGCGCGTCTACTGGCGGGCGTCGTGCTGCAATTCCCGCTCTATGCGGGGATGTACGGTGTGATTGAGGGCACGGGTCTGGCACGGGTGCTGGGCGAGATGATCGCCACGACGGCGAGTGCCGCCTCGCTACCACTGTTGCTGTACTGGTATTCGAGCGTGCTGAACTTCTTCGTGCCGTCGGGGGGTTCGAAATGGGCGCTCGAAGCGCCGTTCCTGCTGGACGCCGCCACCCGCCTTGGCGTCGGGATTGATCGGGTCGTGCTGGCGTACGCCTGGGGCGACATGGCGTCGAATCTGATCCAGCCGTTCTGGGCCCTTCCGTTACTGGCGGCGGCGCGTCTGGGATTTCGAGACATTCTTGGCTACGCGGCCGTCGCCTTTCTCGTGATCTCTGCCATCGTCTCAGTCGCGTTCTGGCTGCTTCCAGTGCTCGGCTAGCAACGCTGGCCGCCCGCTCCGGGCTAGCGCAACCGCAGTGTAAACTTACGAATTGTCCGGATGCCCCTTCTGGACGCGCTCAAAGGTCCATCTGATGCATAGCCCGTTTGAACTGCCGTCCCTCCGTGCCGTCACGTCGTCCCCTCATGAGCAGCAGGCCGATCTCTTCGTGACGATCTACCCAGGCGACGGGCACGACGCCGTGCGACGGCGCCTCAGTTTGCCGGCGCTGCAGGAACTCGACGCCGCAATTGCCCGGAAGGAACCCGTGGCCGACCTTGGCCACGTCTTTGTCACCCAGGCGGGGGATGCCGGCTGGCACACGTCGCGCATCGCGGTCGTGGGCGCCGGGCCCGGGCCGCTAACCGCCGACGGGGCGCGCCGAGCCGTGGCCAGCGCGGCCTACTGGGCGCGTGAGCGGCGGTGCCGCACCATCGTGATCGATCTGGCAGGCCTGAGCGGGGATGGGGAGGCCATCACGGCGGCCGCCGCTGAAGCGGTCGTGGTCGCCAACTTCAATCACGGTCACATGAAGGCCGCCGAGCCGCTGCCCCCGATCGTGCAAGCCTCGTTGCTGGTCGCCCCGGGCCAGCGGGCGCAGCTCGAACGCGGGCTCGTCATCGGCGAGGCCATCAACGCCGCGCGGCTGCTGATCAACGAGCCCGGCAACGTGCTCACGCCGCGCGCCCTGGTCGAGCGCGCGGCCGCCCTGGCCGAGGAGCCGGGCGTGCAGGCCGAGATCCTGGGTCCTGACAAGATGGAAGCGCTCGGCATGGGACTGCTGCTCGGGGTGGCCCGCGGGTCGGCCGAGCCGCCCCGCCTGCTGTGCCTGACCTACACGCCGCCCGGCGGAGCAGAAGGCCCGGTGCTCGGGCTCGTGGGTAAAGGCATCACCTTCGACACGGGGGGCATCTCGATCAAGCCGGCCGACAACATGGATCGCATGAAGGACGACATGGCCGGAGGCGCGGCCGTCGTCGCCGCCGTCCGGGCGATTGCCCGGTTGGGTGTGCGGCGCAAGGTGATCGCGGTCGTCCCAGCCAGCGAGAACATGCCGGGCGGGCGAGCGCTGAAGCCCGGTGACGTGATTCGCGGTGCATCGGGGATCACCGTGGAAATCAACAACACTGACGCGGAGGGTCGCCTCGTGCTCGGCGACGGCCTGTGGTACGCCCAGCAGCGTGGCGCCACCCATCTGGTGGATGTCGCCACGCTCACCGGCGCGTGTGTGGTCGCGCTCGGCAAGATCACGACCGGGCTGTTCGGCACGCCTCCGGCGTTTGTAACGCAGGTGCGGCAGGCAGCCGCGCGGGCCGGCGAAGCCGTCTGGGAACTGCCCCTTGGGCAGGAGTACCGCGACCTGATGAAGAGCGAGATCGCCGACATCATCAACAGCGGCGGGCGCGCCGGAGGCGCCATCACCGCGGCGATGTTCCTGCGCGAGTTCGTCGGCACGACGCCGTGGGCGCACCTCGACATCGCCGGCACCGCATGGATCGACGAGGCGAGGCCCTGGGCCACCAAAGGCGCATCGGGCGTGATGGTGCGCACGCTGGTGGAACTTGCGGCCGGAGATCTGGCATAGCCGCAGCGGACTGGTAGAATCACAGGACCGTGCAGTCAGCGCCCCTCGACGCCATCACCGTGACGCCGGTGACCCGCACCGGCATTCAGCAGCCGGCGCGGGAAGTCGGCATGATCGAGGTGGCCGTCGCGGCCTTCGACCTGACCGGCCTCATCATGGTGGCGGCGCTCGCGGCCGGACTGCTGGCCGGGGCGTGCTACGTCTGGTATCGCACGCGTCACGCGATCACGGTGATCGAGTCGCGTGGCAATAACCCGAATTTTCTGCGCGAATGAACGCGACGGCGGCTCTTAGCGTACCGCGACCGACGTCTGCCGCTTGAGCCCGCGCCGGTACTGCATGACCGCCGCATGGAGCGCCTCGGCAATCCGTTGGCGGTAGGCGGGCGTTCGCACCAGGGCCGCCTCCTGTCTGTTGGTCAGGAAGCCTACCTCGGCGAGCACGCTGGGCATGCCGGCGCCGATGAGCACCACAAACGGCGCTTTCTTTACGCCCCGGCTGCGCATGCTCGCGTTGGCTTTCGAGAGCCGCGTCGAGAGCGACTGCTGGACCAGACCCGCCAGATCTCGCGATTCGTCGAGCTTGTTGTTGAGCGCAATGGCGCGAACGATGCTCGGCAGGCTGTGCATGTCGCTGGCCGACGCCGAGTTCTCGCGGGCGGCAACGGACTCGGCCTCGGGATTGGAGGCAAAGCTGAGGAAATATGTCTCCACGCCGCGCGCCGTGCGATCGCGGCTGGCATTGGCGTGAATCGAGAGGAACAGATCCGCGCCCTCCCGGTTCGCAATGGCGGTGCGCTGCTCGAGCGGTATGAACACGTCGGTGCGCCGTGTCAACACGACATCGAGCCCCGGCTCTTTCTTCAGCAGCTTCTCGAGCCGCAGGGCCACGTCGAGCACGATCCGCGCTTCGGTCGAGCCCTCGGTGAGCGTGCCCGGGTCGTGGCCGCCGTGACCCGCATCGATGACGATGCGTGAGATACCGAGCCCCAGTTGGCGTGCGAGCGAGAACGAGCCGTCGCCATTGACTGCGGGCTCGGACGGCACAGGCGTAGAGAACTCCACCTCGGACTCGAGCACCGGGCCGCTCGACGGGCCGCGTAAGGACCTGGCAAGGGGCGCTGTCACTGGTACGAGGTCGTTCTCATCGCGCGGCGGCGCTGGTACCTCGTCGTGGACCAGCGCCGGCACGGCCCCGAGCGGCGTCGGGGGAACCGACGCCGGGGCCGTCGCTGGCGTGGCCGTAGCCAGCGTGACGGATACGGCGCGTTCGGCGTCAATCACGACTCGGAATGGATTGTAGAGCGTGAAGACGCTTACTGCGGCTGTGCCGTCCAGATCGAGGACCACGCGGGTGGCGCCTGGACGCGAGCCAACCCGCACCTGGCGCACGGCGTCCGTGTCGTAGCGCAGCGCCGCGTCGTGCAGGGCGGCGGAGGTGGTTGCCCCGAACAGATCCACGAAGACGCGGCGGGGGCCCTCGATGACTTCGTGGGCAATGGGCGTTTCGCGATCGAGGAGCAACGTCACCCGTATCCCATTGCCGACGACGGTCCGGTCGATACCGCGCAACGTGGCCGGCGCTGCCGTCGCAGCCATCGCCGCGTTGGGGCGGATTCCGGCGGGCTGAGCCGCCGCGGCCGCACGGCGGGGCAAGCGCTCAGCGTCCTCGGTCTCGAGCGCGCGCACTGCGGTGCGCGCCTCGGCGCGCAATCCGCTCCCGGGATACTCGCGAAGGAGCCACGCGTAGTACTTCGCGGCCGCGCTCCGATCAGCTGCCCGACCCGTACGGGCGAAGAGCCAGCGCGCCAGATCTCCGCCGCGCATCAAGGCATTGTCGCAGTATCCGCTCGTTGGGAACCGGCGGACGACCGTCTCGTAGGCAGCGAGTGCCCGCTGCGCCGTCTGCAGCGCGCGCTCCTGGTCCTGGCCGCCGCCGTCGACCGCGGCCCGGGCATCACGGTCGAGCACGAGCGCTGCCTCGTACCGATCACGCACGCTCGGGCCGCGCCCCTCAACGGGGACCGGCCATACCGAGACCGACACCGTGAGAGCGACGGCGAGGAGCAGGGCAGGACGGGCGGCGCTGACGGTCATGGCATCACCGGAGCTGCTGGTCGATCTCGTCGAAGTATCCGCGATCCACGAGCACCTCTCGCGGCTTGCTGCCAGAGGCGCCCGAGACGATGCCTTCGGCCTCCATCATGTCGACGAGCCGGGCCGCACGGCTGAACCCGATGCGCAGCTTGCGTTGCAGCGAAGAAATCGACACCTGCCCGCTCTGCACGACCATGCGCGCCGCGTCGTCGTAGAGATCGTCCCTCTCGTACTCGATGCCCGCCTTCTCGGTCTTCTCGTCGGCCGTGATGTTCTCATCAAACGCCGGCCGCCCCTGCTTGCGCAGGAAGCTGGCCAGCCGCGCCGATTCCTGTTCAGAAATGTAGGGGCCATGCAGACGTACCGTGCGCGAGGTCGCCGGCGGCATGAACAGCATGTCGCCCTTGCCTAGGAGCTGCTCGGCGCCATTGCCGTCAAGAATCGTACGCGAGTCGATCTTCGACGAGACGCGGAACGAGATCCGGGCAGGCAAGTTGGCCTTGATGAGCCCGGTGATGACATCCACAGACGGACGCTGCGTGGCAAGAATCAGATGGATCCCGACGGCGCGGGCCATCTGCGCGAGCCGGCAGATTGACTCTTCAACCTCGTTGCCCGCCACCATCATCAGATCGGCGAGCTCGTCGACGACCACGACGATGAAGGGCAGGGTCTTGGGGGCGTCCGGCGCGTCGGCGGCAGCCTTGTCTTCGAGCGTGTGTCGGACGTTGCGGTTGTACTGTTCGATGTTGCGCACGCCAAAGGTGGCGAGGTGTTTGTAGCGCTCTTCCATTTCGCGCACCGCCCAGCGCAGGGCATTGGCGGCCTTCTTGGGGTCCACGACCACCGGCGTGAGCAGATGCGGGATGTCCTCGTACATCCCGAGTTCGAGCCGCTTGGGGTCGATCATGATGAGCCGCACGTCCTCGGGAGTCGCGCGGTACAGGATGCTCGTGAGCATCGCATTCAGCCCGACCGATTTGCCGGTGCCGGTCGAACCGGCAATGAGCAGGTGCGGCATCGTGGCCAGATCGGCCATGAACGGCTCGCCGTGGATGGTCTTTCCGAGCGCAATCGTCAGCTTCGACGCCGACCGCTGGTAGGTCTCGGACTCTAGCAGCTCACGCAGCGAGATGGCTTCCCGGTTGAGATTCGGAATCTGAATGCCGACGGTGGCCTTGCCGGGGATCCGATCGATCAGCACCGACTCGGCCTTCATCGCCAGACAGAGGTCGTCAGCCAGACCGGTGACCTTGCTGTACTTCACGCCCGCGTCCGGCTTGAATTCGTAGGTCGTGACCACCGGGCCGGGGTGAATCTGCACCACGGCGCCCTCGACCGCGAACTCGCGGCACTTCGCTTCGAGATGGCGCGCCGCATCCATCAACTCACGCTCATCGACCTTGCTCTCGGCCTTGGCGGGGTCGAGCAGCGACGGCGGCGGCAGCATGTACGCGCCGGCCCGGCGTGCCGCCGGTGGCAACCCGAGCGGTTCGGACTCCACGAGCGGCAGCCCAGGGGTCAGCGGGGTGGACAGCTTGGGCGGCGTTCGGCGCGCCACCACGGGGGGCTCAGTGACGGCGTGCCCTGACAGCGGCGCTGGGGATCCTGCCGATGCCTGGGACGCCGGGCCGGCCGGCCCACTGACGCGCGTGCGGGGCGGCGGCGACGCCAGATCGACAGCACGGCCGCGGGCCAGCGGCTCCGCGTCGGCGCCGTCCTTGGCGGCGTGCTTGGCCAGCACCTCGCGACGCTGACGCACGCGGCGGCGCTCATCCACCCAGGCCAGCACGCGGGCGCGTACGGCCACGCCGCCAGTCCCGGCCGCGGCGGATGCCGCGGTAAAGAGACGCCCGAAGGACACCTGCGTCGTGAGTACCGCCGCCAGGCACAACACGGTGAGAATCACGATGATGGCCCCGGTGCGATTCAGGTACGACGTCAGCCATGAGGCAAGGACCGCGCCGACAAAGCCGCCCGCCTCATAGGTGCGCGAGCCGGACCTGGCCGAGCCCACGAGCAGGCTCAGGATCGCGCTGGCGCCGCCGAAGGTGAGTGCGATGCCGGTCATCTTCGTGTAGAACGCGTCGATGGGCCGGCACCAGAAGTACTGCCAGCCGAGGGTGGCGACGAGCGCCGGCAGCAAGTACGACGCGAAGCCCAGTATCTGGAACGACAACTCGGACAGGAACGCGCCCACACGGCCAATGAAATTGGCGGGGACGTCGTTCGAGCCCGTAGCGAAAAACCACGCGGGGTCGTTCGCGTCGTAGCTGGAGAGGGCAATCAGCCAGATCAGGCTGACGGCAAACAGCCCGACGCCGAGGAACTCGCTCACCTTGCGCGACAAGGGGGTCGAGAAGCCCGCGGACAACGCCACGGGTGATGCATGTTTCACGGCCACCTAAATCTCCATCACCACGGGTAACACCATCGGTCGCCGGCCCGTGCGGCGTTTCAAGAAGCGGCGCAACTCGCCTCGGATCCGTTCTTTGAGCAATCCTTCATCCCGGCGCTCGGCCGACGAGCACTCGGCAATCACCGTTGCGATGAACGCGCCGCCATCGGTCAGCACGTCGCCGGCCTCGGTCTCCGGCACGAAGCCGCGCGCCACGAGTTCGGGCACGCCTTCGAGCATTCCAGTCTGCCGGTTGATGACGACCACCGGCACGACCAGGCCGTCGGCTGCGAGCTGGCGGCGGTGACGCACCATCTCGCCATCTACCTCGCCGGTCCGCGTGCCGTCGATGAGCACGCGGCCCGTGGGCACGGTGTCGAGTACCCGCCCCCCCTCGGCATCGAAGCGAAGACGATGCCCATTCTCGGCCAACAGCACCTTGGTCGGTGCGGCCGTGCCGCCGGTGACGGCCTGTGCGACTTTTGCGTGGCGCGCCAGCTGGCGGTACTCGCCGTGCACCGGCACCAGATATTTCGGCCGGACCAACGACAGCACCAGCTTCAGCTCGTCCACGCTGCCGTGGCCGGACACATGCACGTGCCTGGTCTCCTCCGTGACCACATCGACGCCGCGCCGCGCCAGATGGTTCACGACCCGCCCAATGGCCTTCTCGTTGCCGGGAATCGCCCGCGCCGAGAGCACCACCGCATCTTCGGGCCCGAGCGAAATGTGGCGATGGTCGTCAATGGCGATCCGCGACAGCGCGGCATTCGGTTCGCCCTGCGACCCCGTGACGAGGCACACCACGTCGCCCGGAGGCAAACTGGCGACATCGCTGTCCTTCACCGCGACGCCGGTGGGCACTCGCAGGTAGCCGAGCCGCTGCGCGATCTCGGAGTTGGCCACCATGCCGCGCCCCACAAACGCCACTTGGCGGTTGAACTGCGCCGCCAGGTCGACGATGAGCTGCATGCGGTAGACGCTCGAGGCGAAGGCGGCGACGACGACTTTGCCTTCAGTCGTGGCAAACACTTCGTCGAACGCATCGCGCACGTCGGTTTCCGATCCGGTCACGCCACGGCGATCGACATTGGTGCTGTCGGCAAAGAGGGCGAGCACGCCGGCCGCCCCGAGCTCCGCCAGCCGCCCGAGATCGGTGGGCTGATGGTCGAGCGGGGTGTAGTCGATCTTGAAGTCGCCGGTGTGGATGAGCACGCCTTGCGGCGTGTGGATCGCCACGGCGACACAGTCAGGGATGCTGTGGGTCACGCGAATGAACTCGATCCGGAACGGACCCACGGTCACGCTATCGCCCGGCTGCACGGGTCGTGCGCGGGCCCCGAGCTCGAGCCCATGCTCTTCGATCTTGTGCGCGACCAGGGCCAGGGTGAAGGGCGTGCCGAGCACCGGACCGGTCACCCGCGGCAGCACGTAGGGCACGCCGCCGATGTGGTCCTCGTGACCGTGGGTAAGCACGAGCGCATCCACCTTGCCGCCACGCAGATCGAGATACTCGAGCGAGGGCACGACCAGATCCACGCCGGGCAGGTCCGCTTCGGGAAACATGGTACCGGCATCGATGAGAATGGTCGTGTCTCCGCACGAGATGGCCATCATGTTCAGGCCGAACTCGCCCAGACCCCCGAGGGGCACGACATCTACCGCGGCTCGCGCCAGCGGATCACTCGACGCAGACATAAGAATCCCAGCCAGGCTGTGCCCGGACACGTTGCCAAGCGTCACGCGGCCTTCGGGCGAAGGCCGCACGTCGCTTTGTCGGTCTCGGCGGCCTATGCCACCGCTGCACTCGCACCGACGTCCCAGGGGCTGGGAGCTCCCGGAAATAGAGAGGCGGGTTGGGCCAAACTATAGCACAGGACCAGCCGCGACCGCCGCCTGCCAGGCATCGGCAAGTGCCGAGAATTCAACGAGCTGCAAGGTTTCCGGACGCCGCATCGGGTCGATGCCGGCCGCCGCCAGAATCCTTCCCGCATCCAGCCGCGAACCCGAGGCCGCGGCCCTCAGCCCATTGGCGATCGTCTTGCGCCGCTGGGTGAAGACCATGCGGACCAGCCGCACCAGCGTGTCGCGTTGCCGGACCTCGAACGGCGGGGTCCGGAACCGCAAGCGCACGAGCGCCGACCGCACCTGCGGACGCGGGCGGAACGCGCCCGGCGGCAGTTCGAAGAGTCGATGCACCTCGGCCGTCAGGGCCGTCATGACCGTCAGCACTCCGTATTCGTGTGTGGACGGCACCGCGACGAGCCGGTCGGCCACCTCGGCTTGCACCATCAACGTGGCATCGACCAGGCCGGGACGGCGCGCGGACAGCGCCGCCAACATGAACAGGATCGGCGAGCAGATGTTATACGGCAGGTTGCCAACCAGCCGGAACGGCGTCGCCGGGTCTGGGCCGATCCACTGTCCGAGCAGCGCGTCCAGGTCGGCCTCGAGCACATCGCCGGTATGCACAGTCAGATTCGGCACCGCGCGGGCCTCGAGGGCGGCGGCCAGGTCGCGGTCCACCTCGATGGCCAGCACGCGGGCCACCCGCGCCGCGAGCGGCAGCGTCATGGCGCCAGTACCGGGACCGATCTCGACGAAGTCATCGGTGGCCTCCGGACGGCAGGCGTCCACGACTTTCGCGCACCACGCCGGTTCGAGGAAGTGCTGGCCGAAGCGCTTCCGCGCGCGATGGTTCACCGGCCGCCTTCGGGCACCGCGCCGCCGTCACCAGGTTCGGGCTCGCCGCGCCAGTAGCGTTCCTCGATATCCATGATCTCGTCCTCGCTCAGGCCAAAGTAGTGGCCGAGCTCGTGAATCAGGGTCTCGCCGATCACGCCCACCACGTCGTCATGGTCCTCGGCGTCCTCTTCAATCGGCTGCTGGAAGAGCAGCACCCGGTCGGGCAGGTCGTTTCCGTGGTCCCAGTGGCGCTCCGGTAGCGGTGTGCCCTGGTAGAGGCCGAGCAGCGTGTCGGGCGGCACGATCTCCATCTCGGCCAGCAGCTCGGCTGAGGGCCGGTCTTCAATCACAATCGCGACATTGCGCACGTGCTCGGCAAACCGGGCTGGAATCGAATCGATGGCCTCAGCCACCAGCGCACGGAACTCGGCGCTGGTCATCGCCGCACGCGTCTCGAGCCCGTCGCCCGTGCCGGGGCCCGCCGCCGCGCCGCCGATGGCCGCGCGGGCTTGGCTGGGGTGGCAGTCGTGGCCGTTGCCTTGCGCCGCGGCGGTCGCGCGCTGGTGACGGCAAACGGGCACAGCGTGCGCGCGTGACACAGCTCGCACTTCGGAGTGGGAGTACAGATCCGCCGCCCGTGCAGGATCAGCGTGTCGGACGCGCGCGTCCACCGGGACTTCGGCAGCAGGGCCGTGAGGGCTGCTTCCGCCTTCACGGCATCGTCGGTATGAATGAGACCCAGCCGCGCGGCCACCCGCAGCACGTGCCGATCCACCGGGAAACCCGGCACGCCGAGGGCGTGTCCCAGCACGACGTTGGCGGTTTTGCGGCCCACGCCAGGCAGCGCCACGAGCGCGTCCATGTCGGCCGGCACCTGACCGCCGTGTTCGTCAACGAGCGCCGCCGACAGACCAATCACCGAGCGCGCCTTCTGCCGGAAGAAGCCGGTGGAGTGCACGAGCGCCTCGACGTCGCCGGGATCCGCCGCCGCCAAGATCGCCGGGGTGGGATAGCGCGCAAACAGCGCCGGCGTCACCTCGTTCACCCGGCGGTCGGTGGACTGTGCCGACAGCACCGTCGCGACCAGCAGTTCGAAGGCATTGCGGAACGTCAGCTCTGTGTCGGCGTCTGGGTGGTGGCGCTCCAGGGCGTCAAAGATCGCGAGCGCACCGGGGCCCGACCGGACCATCTCAGTGCACCGGCCCCTTCGGCCCCTGGTTCTGGGTGGACTCGGTATAGACCCGAAGGTTTTCCTGCAGAGCCGCCACCAGAGGTCCGATGAACTGCACGGGCAATACGATGCGGGCGCGCACGGGTGCTTGCACCGTGTGTTCCTCTTCAGCCTCTCGAATCTGCCGCTCCGACAAGGGCTGCACCTCGCAGAAGGTGAGCGTGAAGTCGAAGGGCGTGTGCTGCACGGCGCAGAAGTTGGCGTACTGACGCTCGGGTCCTGGACCCTCGGCGGGCACGATGGTGAAATTGATCTGCTTGTGGTCGGCCATGGCGCTAGCTTAGCAGGCCAACCCGCGGCTCGCCGGGAAGCGAATCAGTAGCGTCGCATCACCCCGACGACCACGCCCTGAATCTGCACGTCGTTCGGATCGGCGAAGATGGGCTGCATCGAGGCGTTGGCCGGCTGCAGGCGGATGCGGCCGTTGTCGCGATAGAACGTCTTCAACGTCACGTCGGTGCCCCCAAGCAGCGCCACCACCATCTCGCCGTTGACGGCCGTCTTGCGGTCCTCGACCACGACCCAGTCGCCGTCGCGGATCTGCTCGTCGATCATCGAGTCGCCCTTCACGCGCAGGACGTAGGTGTCGCGGCGGTTCGCCAGGAGCGCCTCGGGCACCGCAATGGTCTCGGTGCCGGCAATGGCCTCAATCGGCGAGCCGGCGGCGACGTAGCCGAGCAGTGGCACCTCGACGCTGCGGCTGCCGGTGCGGCCGGCCAGCAGTTCCACCGAGCGGCTGCGATTCCACGCACGCTTGATGAACCCCTTGGTTTCGAGGTTGGTCATGTGCTTGTGCACGGTGGCCAGCGACGAGAGGCCAAAACGCCGGCCGATTTCCTCCAGGCTGGGAGCGTACCCGTGCTGCTGAATGAACTCGTTCAGATAGTCGAGAATCTCGCGCTGGCGTTTCGTGAGCGGTTGCACGGCGGCCTCCGGTAGCGAAGATAGAGCCGAAAGGGCCCGATCACCGAGGAAGAATACCCAAACAAAAGGCGAAGGTCAACTGCTGCCTGGAACCGGTATCATCCCCAGCCGTGCGCATCCCCCTCGCGATTCCTTCAGGCCGGCCCGTTGACGTGCTGGCGGTGGGCCTGAACAGCATCGATCTGCTCGCCGTCGTCGACGGCCATCCAGCGGCCAACGCCAAGATGCAGATGCGGGACTACGCCGAGTTGCCGGGCGGGCAGTCCGCCTCGGCCGCCGCCGCGCTCGCTCGCCTGGGCTTCCGGACCAGCTACATCGGCCGGATTGGCGACGATGAGTTCGGTCACCGGGGTCTTGAGAGCCTGCGCGCGGAAGGCGTTGATGTCTCAAACGTCGTCGTCGTCCCGGGCGCGACGAGCCAGTTTGCGGTGATCCTCGTCGACCGGCTCTCGGGTTCCCGCACCGTGGTGTGGAACCGGCACGCGGGGCTGACCATGTCACCCGCCGACGTGCCCGCCGCCGCCGTCCTGGCCGCGCGCATTCTGCATGTCGACTGTCACGAAACCGCCGCGGCGACTGCGGCGGCGGCGGAGGCTCGGCGCGTCGGGACGCGGACGGTGATCGATGTCGAGCGGGTGCGGCCCGGCATTGACGGCCTGCTGCGCCATATCGACGTCATCATTGCGGCCGAGGGCTTCCCCGTGGAGTACACCGGTGCGTCGTCACTGGGCGAAGCGCTCGCACGGGTGCAGCAGGACACGGGAGCACCGGTGGTGTGCGTGACGCTCGGGGAAGAGGGCAGCCTGTGTCGGGTCGACGGGCGGGAGTTTGCAACCCCGGCGTTCCGTGTCCCCGTGGTCGATTCCACTGGGGCCGGCGATGTCTTCCGGTCAGGCTTCATCGCCGGCTGGCTGCACGGAGGCGCCGTCGCCGAGCTGGAGGAAGCCCTGCGCTGGGCCAACGCGGTGGCCGCCCTCAAGTGCCGAGGCCTCGGCGCCCGTGCAGCGTGCCCGACGTTGCCGGAACTGCACGCGTTCCTCGCCGGGGAGAAGTAACCTTTGGGCAGAGGCCGCGGTCGAAGTTATCGAGGCCCCGTGTCATGCGCTCCGATGCCATCCCCGTTCCCTGGCCACTGGCCGCGCCGACCACGCCGGCCATGACGGCCAACGCGCCGCGCCGCGTCACCGTCGACGCCACGATGACCGACGAGGTCTTGGTCGAGGCGTCGCGCTCGGGCGCCGCCGATGCCTTCGACGTGCTGGTCACCCGCCATCGCCGCGCGGTGTATCACGTGTGCTACCGGTTCGTGAACGATCACGAGGACGCCGCCGACCTCACTCAGGACACATTCGTGCGTGCCTGGAAGGCGCTCGCGAGCTTCCGCGGCCAAGCCCGTTTTTCCACCTGGGTGCATCGGATCGCGGTGAATGTGAGCCTCAACAGAGTCAGCCTCAAAACGCCGCGCGCCGAAGCCGTCGACTTCGACACCATGGCCGACACGCGCGAACCGGCGCCAGGCCAGTCGCTCCTTGCCGCGGAACGCCAGGCGCTGGTGCGCCACGCCGTAGCGGCGCTGCCGCCTCGCCAGCGCGCCGCGCTCATTCTGCGCACGTACCACGAACTCTCGCACCAGGAAGTCGCCGAGATCGTCGGCACGAGCGTGGGCGCGGTCAAGGCCAACGTCTTTCACGCGCTCGCCAACCTGCGCAAGCGCCTGGGGCCCGAGCTATGACGCCCTGCCTGCGTCCCGAGGAGTTAATCGACGCGCTCGACGGCCACGCCGGGCGCGACGGCGCGGCACACGTCGCGGCATGCCCGCGGTGCCGCGCGGTCTTGGCGGACATGCGCGCAGCGCTCGCCGCAGCCGAGGGCGTCGACGTGCCGGAGCCGTCGCCGCTCTTCTGGTCGCAGGTGAATGCGCGCGTGGGTGCGGCCATCAGTGACGAGACACGCGCCGACGCACCGGCCGGCTGGTGGGCGTGGCTGCGGTGGGACGTCGTGGTACCCCTGGCCGGTGTGGCCACGGTGGTGGTGGCCCTCGGCAGCGGTGTCGGTCGCGCGCCCGGCACGCAGAACGCGGCACCGGTGGCCGACGCGATCATCGCAGTCGACGACCCCTCGCGTGCGGCCGCTGACGGCGACCAAGACGGCGCCCTCGAACTCATGCTCGACCTGGCGGCCACGATGCCCGGAAGCGAGTGGGACGCGCTCGGCCTCTCGGCGCTCCCCGATCTCGGAGAGGCGTCGCAGTCGCTCTCCGCCGACGAGCGGCGCGCGCTCAGTGCCCTTCTTCACGCGGCCGTGGAGCGGCCATCGTCATGAATGCACTCCTCCGCCCGTGGCCTGGGTTGGCGCGGGGCCTCGCGGCGCTGGCCGTGGTCCTGGTCTGCTCGCATCCCACATTCGCGCAGACGGCCATGCCCGCGCCCGACGCGGCCGACCTGCGTCCCGCCGAGATCCAGCGGCTGTTCGATGCGTACCTCGTGATGGAGGCACAGCAGTCGCTGGGCCTGTCCGATGCCCAATACCCGCCCTTCCTCACGCGCCTTCGCGCCCTGCAGGACACCCGGCGCCGGCACCTGACCGGCCGGGCAGCGCTGCTGGTCGAACTGGCACGCATGACCGCGCCCAGAACGGCGCCGCCGGCCGACGAGGGCGCCATCCGGGAACGGCTCACCGCGCTTCAGGAATTGGAATCGCGGAGCGCGGCCGAGAGCCGCAAAGCCTATGGCGACCTTGACGCGCTCCTCGACACGCGCCAGCAAGCCCGCTTTCGTGTGTTCGAGGATCAGATCGAGCGCCGCAAGCTCGAGTTGATGCTGCGGGCCCGTCAGAACGCGCGGCAGCAGCGTCCGTTCCGCCGTCAGTAGGCATCACGCCGCCCGCCGAGGTCCGCGCTACAATGACGTCAGCGTCGCGCGCTCGCGTCGCAGACTCCTAGAGCGGGTGGATGCCAATGCGTACATGGATCGTGGCGGGACTGGTCGCCGGCGTAGCAGCCGTGGCCGTCGGCGCGCAGTCTTCGCAGGCGCAGGCTGACGTCGCACAGACCAAGCTGCAAGCCGTAATGTCTGCGGCCGCCGGGACGGCAGCACGCCGACGCACGGTGTTCTCTCAGGTCGAGATGAACGCCTATCTCAAGTATCGCGCCCAGACGTGGTTGCCGGCCGGTATCACCGAGCCGACCGTGCAGTTTGTCGCCGCCGGACGCATTGCCACCCTCGTCACCGCCGACCTCGACGGCGTGCGCAAGAAGAGCTCGGGCGGGTGGTTCGACCCGACGACGTATCTGCGGGGCAAGCTGCCTGTGTACGTGACGGGCACGCTGTCGACCGCCGATGGCAAAGGCCGGTTCGCCCTCGAGACGGCCACGGTCGACGGGATTCCCGTGCCGCCGGTATTCATTCACGAGTTGCTGGCGTACTACACGCGTTCGGCCACCAACCCCACTGGCGTTCGCATGGAGGAGGCTTTTGACCTGCCCTCCGACATCGAACGGATCGACGTGAGCGCCGGTCAGGCCACCGTCATTCAGTAAGATCACCGGGGTGACCGACGATCCCCTGCAGACGCCCCTTCAATTTCTGAAAGGCGTCGGCCCCCGCAAGGCGGCGGATCTCCAGAAGGCCGGCCTGCACACGGTCGAGGACCTGCTCTTCCGCTTTCCGCGACGCTATGAAGACCGCAGCCGCCTGCAGCCGATTGCGTCGTTGCGACCGGGCAGTGCCGCGGCCGTGATGGGCGAAGTCCTGCACTGCGGACTCTCGTCCACGCGCCGTGCGGGGTTTTCGCTCTTCACCGCGCTCGTCCAGGACGACACCGGCCAAGTGAAGGCGGTGTGGCCGAACCAGAAGTATCTGAAGGACGCGATCAAGCCGCACCAGCGCGTGGTGTTGTACGGCCGCACCGAGTACTGGGGCACGCGCGGGCTGCAGCTCACGTCGCCGGAGTTCGAAGTCGTACAGGACGACGGCGACGGCGAGCCGCTGCACACGGGCCGGATCGTGCCCATCTATGAGCGGACGGGGAGCGTCACCCCCAACATGCACCGCAGTCTCGTGTTCCGCGCGCTCGAACTGCTCGTCGACCCACTGCCGGAACTGCTGCCCCTGCCCGTGCTGGCGCGCGAACAGTGGCCCGATCGCCGCACGGCCCTGCGACAAGTGCATTTTCCCGATCCCGACACCCCGGTCGACGCCTTGAACGCTTGCGCCACCCTGGCGCAACGCCGCGTCATCTTCGAGGACTTCTTCGTCTACCAAACTGGCCTCGCCCTGCGCCGCCGGAAGAATGCCGCCGTCCGCAAACCCCACATGATCGCCATCGACGACGGGCTGCGGCAGCGCGCCCGGGACGTGCTGCCGTTCAAGTTCACCGCGGGCCAGCGCGATGCCGTACGCGACATCGTGGCCGACATGCAGCGCGGCTGGCCCATGCAGCGTCTGCTGCAGGGCGACGTCGGCTCCGGCAAGACGCTCGTGGCCTTCATGGCCGCGATCGTGGCGATGGAGAACGGCTATCAGGCGGCGCTCATGGCGCCGACCGAACTGCTGGCCGAACAACACGCGCACACCCTCGAGCGGTGGCTCTTTGGCACCCGCTTTCGCGTCGGTCTGCTGACCGGGCGCAACCCCGGGGCGGCGCGCCGGCGCCTCGCGGCCGACGTGGCCAGCGGCGCCGTGCACTTCATCGTGGGCACGCATGCGCTCGTGCAGGACGCTGTCATCTACCACGCGCTGGCGCTCGCGATCGTCGACGAGCAGCACCGCTTCGGCGTAATACAGCGCGGCATGCTGGCCGACAAGGGTCTGTATCCCGACGTGCTGCTCATGACGGCCACGCCGATTCCCCGCACCCTCGCGCTTACGGCATGCGGCGACATGGACGTGACCGTGATGCGCGATCGCCCGCCCGGCCGTCAGCCGGTGCAGACGCTCGTGAAGCCCGCCTCGCGGCGTGACGAGGTGTATCGACTGATGCGCGAGAAGGTCGCCGAAGGCCGCCAGGCGTACGTCGTCTACCCGATCATCGAGGAGTCCGAGAAGTCCGACCTGAAGGCCGCGACCACCATGAGCGCGCACCTGGCCGCCGAGGTATTCCCGGATCTGCGGGTCGAGCTGCTGCACGGCCGGCTCAAGCCGGACCACAAGGAAGACGTGATGCGCCGGTTCGCCGCCGGCGAGGTGCACATCCTGGTCAGTACCACGGTCGTCGAGGTCGGTGTGGACGTGCCAAACGCCACGGTGATGGTCGTGGAGCACGCCGAACGCTTCGGCCTCGCGCAACTTCATCAACTGCGCGGCCGCATTGGCCGGGGCCTCCACGCATCGACATGCGTCCTGCTCTACGACGCGCCGTGGAGCGACATCGCCAAGGCGCGCCTCGCGGCGATGGCCGAGTCCGACGACGGCTTTCTGTTGTCGGAGAAAGACCTCGAACTGCGCGGTCCGGGTGATGTGTTCGGCACGCGCCAGTCTGGGGTGCCGATGCTGCGCGCCGGCGATCCGGTACGCGACGTGGACCTGCTCGAGCTCGCGCATGGCGCGGCGCGAATGCTGGTCGACGCCGACGCGGTGCCGGCCGACCTAGCGGCCCACGTGGCGCGCGTGTGGCAGCGGCACTTCGGCCTGGGCGCGGTGGGGTAGCGCGTGCGCATCATCGCCGGCACACACAAGGGACGCGTGCTTGCGTCGCCCACCTGGGAGGGACTGCGTCCCACATCCGATCGCCTGCGCGAGACGCTCTTCAACGTCCTGGCTGGCCAGGTCGAGGGCGCTATCGTACTCGACGTCTGCGCCGGCACGGGCGCCATCGGTCTCGAGGCGCTCAGTCGGGGCGCGGCCCGGGTTACCTGTCTCGATGCCGACGCGCGCGCGGTGCGATTGATTGCCGCCAACGCCCTCCACTGCGGCCTCGAAAACCGGTGTGTTATCATCCGCGGCAGAGCGCCGGACGTGCTGACGCGCGAGCACGCGGGCGGTCCCTTCGACCTCGTGGTGCTCGATCCGCCGTACGCGGCGCCGTGGATCGGCGACGCGGTGGCGGCGGCGGGCCGGTTGCTCGCGGAGGGTGGCCTGCTGGTACTTGAACACTCGTCCAGACGCGCCGCGCCTGAGGTCGACGGTCTTCGCCTCGAACGCACACGGCGGGCCGGGGACTCGGCCTTGAGTGTCTATCGGACCGTGACGAACAATGACAGGGGAGCACCGGGGGAGCCATGAGCAACGCAAGCGCCGGTGGCCCGCGACTGGCCATCTTCCCCGGGTCGTTCGATCCGATCACCAACGGCCACGTGGACATCATCGAGCGCGGCGCGCGGCTCTTCGATAGGATCGTCGTGGCGGTGCTCGTCAACGAAGGCAAGGCACCGCTCTTCACGGCCGCCGAACGCGTGCAGATGATTCGCGACGTGTTCCATGGGCGATCCGGCATCGAAGTCGACACCTTCGGCGGCCTGCTCGTCGACTATGCGCGCGACCGGGGCGCGGCCGTGATCGTCAAGGGGCTGCGGGCCGTGTCCGACTTCGAATACGAGACGCAGATGGCGCTGATGAACCACCGGCTGTGCGGCGACCTCGACACGATGTTCATGATGCCGGCCGAGGCCTACACCTACACCAGTTCGCGGCTCATCAAGGAAGTGTTCCGGCTCGGCGGGGAAGTCAGCGGGCTCGTGCCGCCGCTCGTCGAGGAACGCCTGCGCCGGAAGTTCACGATGCTGCGAGACCCCCACACCGCCCCGAGGAACGCATGAACCTGGCCGCCCGCATGAGCCGCGTCGCTCCGTCTCCCACGTTGAAGGTCGCCGCCGAGGCCGACCGGCTGCGACGCGCCGGGGTCGACGTCGTGGACTTCGGCGCAGGCGAACCGGACTTCCCGACGCCGGCCAACATCAATGCCGCCGCCCACCGGGCCATCGACGCCGGGTATACGAAGTACACCCCGGCCGCGGGCGCCGCCGACATCCGCGAGGCCGTGTGCCACCGGTATCTGGAAGACTATGGTGTGACCTTCAGCCCGGCAGAAGTCATGGCGACGGCCGGGGGCAAGCAGGCCCTCTTCAATGCCGCCGTTGCGCTCTTCGAGGACGGCGACGAAGTGATCACGCACGCGCCGTACTGGCCGACCATCGTCGACCAGATCGCCCTCATGGGTGCCACACCGGTACTGGTTCGCACGCAGCGCGACGCCGGGTTCGCCGTCGATGCCGACGACCTCCTGGCGCTGGTCACACCTCGGACGAAGGCGATCGTCCTCAACTCGCCCGGCAATCCGACCGGCGCGGTGATGTCCGAGGCGGCCGTCGCCGCGATCGCCGACCACTGCGCCAAGACCGGGGTGTGGATAGTTGTGGACCTCTGCTACGAGCGGCTGATCTACGACCCGGTGCCGCACAACCTGGTCAAGGTACTCGTCAATCGTCACCGTGAGCGTTCGGTCATCTGCGGCTCGGCGTCGAAGGCGTACGCCATGACGGGGTGGCGCTGCGGGTGGTCCATCGCGCCGCCGGCCTTCACAGCCGCCTGCAACACGATTCAGGGACACTCGACCTCCAACGTGTCTTCGATTACGCAGAAGGCGGCGGCGGAAGCGCTGACTGGTCCGCAGGACGCCGTGCTCGCGATGTTGAACGAGTACCGTTCACGTCGTGACCAGACTCTGGCGTGGCTGACCGAAGATCCGCGTGTCGAGTGTCTGAAACCGGGCGGCGCGTTCTATCTCTTCCCCTACATCGCCGAACTGCTGGCGCCGGTCGGCGTCCGCACGTCGGCGGAGTTTGCCGACCGGCTCTTGACCGAGGCGCGCGTCGCCCTCACGGCCGGCGAGGGGTTTGACGCGCCGGGGTTTGCCCGTATCTCCTACGCCACTTCACTCGACCGCCTGCGCGAAGGCATCACCAGGATCCAGGAGTTCGTGCACGCCCGGGAGCTCGGTTCGGCCGTGGCGGCGCGCTGAGCGTGCCGCACGACCTTCCCGCGTCGCTCGCGGCCATCGTCGGCCACGGTTTCGTCACGACGGCGGCCGACGCGCTGGTCATCCACGCGCACGACGCACTCGGGCACGGGCATCGCCCGGATGTCGTCGTGACTCCCGGCTCGGTCGCGGAGGTGTCGGCCGTCGCGCGGCTCTGCCACGACAGGCGCACGCCGCTGGTGGTGCGCGGGGCGGGAACCGGCTACACCGGCGGCGCCGTGCCAATTCGGGGCGGCGTCGTGCTGGCCATGGCCCGCTTCGACAGAATTCTCGAACTCGATGAGGCCAACCTGCTCGTCGTGGTACAGCCGAACGTGGTCACACGCGATCTGCATCGGGCCGTCGAAGCCCGGGGTCTGTTCTATCCCCCGGATCCGGCCAGCCTGGCGGCCTGCGCCATCGGCGGCAACCTCGCCGAATGCGCCGGGGGCCCCCGCGCCTTCAAATACGGTACGACTCGCCGCTACGTGCTCGCGCTCGAGGCCGTCTTGCCGACCGGCGAGGTGCTGCGCACGGGTTCAAAGGCCGTGAAGAACGTGGCCGGGTATTCGCTCACCGACTTGCTGGTGGGCTCCGAGGGCACGTTGGCGATCATCACCGAAGCCACCCTGCGCCTCGTCCCGCTGCCGCGTAGCCGTCGCACGCTGTCGGCCACCTACGATACCGTCGCGGCCGCGGCCACCGCGGTCGGCGCCATGGTGCGCGCTGGCGTCGTGCCCGCGGCGCTCGAGATCATCGACGCGGCCTCGCTTGGGGCGGTCGCGCGGCACCTGGGGCGGCCGATGGCGCCGATCGGCACACAGGCCCTGCTCGTCGTCGAAGTCGATGGCAGCGAGCCTGCGGTCGAGCACGACGCCGCCCTCGCGACGACCGCCTGTCAGTCAGCCGGCGCCACCAGCGTCCGGACGGCCGCGACCGCCGCCGACCGCGAGGCGGTATGGGAGGCCAGGCGAGAGTTGTCTCACGCGCTGCGCACGCTGGCCCCGCGCAAGATCAACCACGATCTGGTCGTGCCTCAGGGCCGCGTGCCGGACCTGTTCGCGCTGGTCGAGCGGGTGCGCACAACCTACCGCCTGCTGATTGCGGCGTTTGGTCACGCCGGCGACGGCAACATCCACGTCAATCTCATGGTGCATCCGGACGACGACGATGAAATGGCCCGCGCCGCGGAGGCGGAGCACGCCCTCTTTGAAGGCGTGGTCGCGCTCGACGGCTCCATCACGGGCGAACACGGCGTCGGCTTCGCCAAGGCGGCGCACCTGCGCTTGCAGCTCTCTGACGTGGAGATCGCCCTCATGGCGCGCGTGAAACAGGCGTTCGATCCTCGCGGGATTCTGAACCCCGGCAAGCTCTGGGATACGACCCCAGCCGACCTGGCCGGTCTCGACGTCCGCAGCCGGCCTTGACGTCGCGCGGAGGACACTGCAGTTCGTCTTCCGAGCGACGCTAGTTGGCCGGCCCGCCCCGCGTGCGCACCAGCAGCACCCGTTGCACGTCACGGGCGGGGTCGGGCCAGAGGAACGACCGAAGCCGTAACCCAGCCTCGTTCAAGTACGGGAACTCGGCCAGCCGGGCAGCCCGCGGGGCCCCGGCCGCTTCGACCCGATCGAGCACGTCAACCGGCACGACCACCAGCGCATTCCCGCGTTGGCCGAGGAACGCCGTGAGCTGCTCGTCGGTGATCAGATCGGTCTGCTTCACGCCCGTGTAGAAGATCAGATTGCGCACGAACACGCGCGACACACCGACCGGCTCATTCGCCTGGCGCGCCTCGGCCACCGCCCGCGCTACTCGCTGCACGGCATCTTCCGGCCCGCCCCCGAGGGCCCCCAGCACGAGCGCCGGCAACGCGACCGCACTCGCAAAGGTCAGCGCCCACGGGGCTTGCCGCCACGCGCGCGACAGCGCGACTAGCACCACAGCCGCTCCGCCGACCCCAATCGCCCCGGCTGCCGCCAGGCTCTGCCACGCTGGAATGTCTACAAAGAGCGGACGGGCACGCCACAGGAGCGCTGCGGCCACGAGGAGGATCGCCCCAGACGCCAGGGATGCGGCCTGCAGTCCCCGGTTGGGCCGCTGGCGGAACAGCCCGCCATCAAGACCGCGCCGGGCCCGGGTGCGGTCGATGATGCCGTGCGCGATCAGGATGGCGAGTGGCGGCAACAAGGGCAAGACGTAACGCGGCTGCTTGCCCACCGACGCCGTGAAGATCGCCGCCGGCAGCGTCACCCAGAGAATCAGCCGCGTCTCCAGGCTGCCGAGCCCGCCGCGGCCAGTCAACAGCCGCGCCGCCGCGCCGACGCCCAGCAGCAGATACGGCGCCCACGGCACCACGCCGCCGACGATGACCGGGCCGTAATACCACCATGGGCGCGGCTCGTTGAAGCGATCGGTCGCAAACCGATCGAGGTTATCGCCGACAAAGAAGCCCTGAAGGTAGGCGGTGCCATGACGCCACCACATGGCGACGTACCATGGCAACGCCACGGCCGCAAAGACCGCCATCGCCACGGCCACGTCGGCCAGGCGCAGCCGCGAGGCGCGGCGCTCGATGACCAGGATCGGCAGCAGCACAGCAGCCGGCAGCACGAGCGCCAGGGGTCCCTTGGTCAGGAAGCCGAGCGCGGCCGATACGGCTGCGGCCACCAGCCAGAGCCGCGGACGGGGCACTCGCTCGCCGATCGCGACCAGACACGCGGTGATCGTCGCGGTCACCGACAGGGCCAGCGGCAGATCCGGCAACGACATCCGTGCGAGGGCGACGTAGCCGAAGCTCGTGGCGACGACGGCGCCGGCCAGCAGTGCCGTGTCGTCGTCGTACCACCGGCGGGCGAGCGCCGCCGTCACGAAAACGAGACCGACGCCCGACAACGCGGCCCAGAGCCGGGCGCCCCACTCAGTAGGTCCGGTTGCCGCAAAGGTGGCCGCCGTCAGCCAGTAGTAGAGCACCGGCTTCTGAAAGCGCGGCTCGTAGTTGTAGTGGGGCGTCAGCCAGTCACCCGATTCGACCATCTCGCGCGCCGCCTCGGCATAGAAGGCTTCGTCGGAATCGGTGATCGCCGGCGCGCCGAGCCCGACCAGAAAGGTCAGGGCGGCCAGGACGAGCAGTGGGGCGAGCGACCGGCGCACGCAGGCATTGTAGCGGCAGTCCGAGCGTGCGCGGGGGCGCAGACTATACTTCCGGGATGGTCACGATCAAGGTGCGGCACAACGGGTCTCTTCTCGTCGACGGCGAGGACGTGACGCTGATCGACTGGAACGGGCACGCCTATCCGATTGCCACGCGGCCCTTCGCGCTTTGCCGGTGCGGGGCTTCGACCCGGAAGCCCTTCTGCGACGGCACTCACAGCCGAACCGGCTTTGCTTCCGCGGAAGCGGCCCTGGGGCCGGCGGCCGCGGACAAGCCGGCCGTCTAGCCGGGTACCGCTGCGTCCAGCAGTGGCGCCGGCCCGGGCCCTGCAGGCGATGTCGGCGGCGGGAAGAACCGGCGCAGTTCGACGCCGTCCATCACTTCGATCTCGAGCAGCCGGCGAGTCACCTGCTCCAGCACGTCGCGGTGCGCGGCCAGCAGCCGCCGGGCTTCCACGTGCGCCTGTTCGATGATCCGCCGGACCTCGTGGTCGATGTCACGCGCGGTTTCCTCGCTGTAGGGGCCGCGTTCGGCACCGCCCCCGAAATCGAGGAAGCGCGGCCGGCGGTCGGCCGCGAAGTTCACCGCGCCGAGCGTGTCGCTCATGCCCCATTCGGTGACCATCGACCGGGCGATGTCGCTGACCCGTTGCAGGTCGTTTTGCGCGCCGGTCGAGATCTCGCCGAGTGCGAGTTCTTCGGCCGCCCGACCGCCGAGCAGCACGGCCAGCTGGCGTTGTAGATCCTGGCGTTGCATCAGGTAGCGATCCTCGAGCGGGAGTTGCATGGTGTAGCCGAGGGCGCCGAAGCCGCGCTGCACGATCGAAATCTTGTGCACGGGATCCATGCCGGGCAGAAGTGTGGCCACCAGCGCGTGTCCCGCCTCGTGGTACGCCACGATTTCGCGTTCCTTCGGACTCATCACGCGCTTCTTCTCGAGCCCGGCGATGAGCCGGTCAATCGCGTCCTCGAACTCCTGCATCCCCACGGCCGACTTGTCCTTGCGCGCCGCCAGCAGGGCCGCCTCGTTGACGAGATTTGCCAGGTCGGCCCCGGCAAAGCCCGCCGTGCGGGCCGCCACCGTGCGCAGGTTCACGTCGGGTCCGAGCGTCACGTGACGGACGTGAATCGCCAGGACCGCTTCACGGCCATTCACGTCGGGCTTGTCGACGAGCACCTGACGGTCGAATCGTCCGGGACGCAGCAGCGCGGGGTCGAGCACCTCGGGCCGGTTGGTCGCGGCCATGATGATGATGGCCTTCCGCCCGTCGAAGCCGTCCATCTCGGACAGCAGTTGATTCAGTGTCTGCTCGCGCTCCTCGTGACTGCCGACCGGACTCTGCGACCGGGCCTTGCCGAGCGCGTCGAGCTCGTCGATGAACACGATGCACGGCGCCTTCGCGGCCGCCTGGGCAAACAGGTCGCGGACGCGCGCCGCGCCGACCCCCACGAACATCTCCACGAACTCCGACCCGCTCAGAGAAAAGAAGGGGACCTTCGCTTCGCCCGCCACGGCTCGCGCCAGCAGCGTTTTGCCCGTGCCGGGCGGCCCAACCAGCAGGACGCCCTTGGGAATCCTGCCGCCGAGCGACGTGTACTTCTTGGGTGTCTTCAAGAACTCCACGATCTCGCGGAGTTCCTGCTCGGCCTCATCCACGCCGGCCACATCTTTGAAGGCCACCGCCACGTTGTCTTCGGAGTAGATCTTCGCCTTGCTCCGGGCAAACGACATGAGTCCACCTTCACCGCTCATCCGGCGCATGAAGAACGACCACATGCCGACCAGGAGCAGCACCGGCACAATCCAGCCCAGGAGCTCCGGCAGCCAGCGGTTCAGGACCTCGCCGCTGAACTTCACCCCTTGCGCTTCGAGATCGGCCACGAGGGTCGTGTCCTCGATCCGCACGGTGGAGAATCCGCCCGGGCCGTCAGACTTCTTGAGCGTACCGCGAATGACCGCGTCGCCGACGACGACCTCAGCGACCTGTCCCGTGCGCACGAGTGACTTGAACTCGCTGTAGGGCAGCGCCACGCCCTGCGGGACGATGGCGAGCGCCTGCAGGAGCGCCAGCAAAGCGAGTCCCGCCAGCACGAACCACAGCGTGTTCGTCCTGGCGGGGGAAGGCCGGCCCTTGGGGCCGGCAGAAGGCGATGCAGCCATGTGGTGTGCGTTCTCCAGCCCGGTGCGCCGTCAGGCGACGACCGGTACGCCCTTGGTGAAGACGAGTCCGCCAGCCTCGAGGTCCACGAGTATGTGGTCGCCTTCGCCGAACGCCCCTTCGAGCACGCGGAGAGCTAACGGGTCGAGAATGCGGCGCTGGATCGTCCGCTTCAGCGGGCGCGCGCCGTAGATGGGATCATACCCTTCCTCCACGATCGCGTTCTTGGCCACGTCGCTGAGCGTGATGGCGATCTTGCGGTCGGCCAGACGGCGCACGAGCCCCGCCAGCTGGATGTCAATGACCTGTGCGATGTGGGCGCGGTCGAGCGCGTGAAAGAAGATGACGTCGTCCACGCGATTCAGGAACTCGGGACGGAAGTGCCCCCGCAGCGCGTCGTTGACCTGGCGTCGCACGCCGTCGTCGAGGCCGCCACCGCGGGTGGCGGCATCGGCGATGTACTGGCTGCCGAGGTTGGACGTCATGATGACCACCGCGTTGCGGAAGTCCACCGTCCGGCCCTTACCGTCGGTGAGCCGCCCGTCGTCGAGTAGCTGCAGCAGCACGTTCAATACCTCGGGGTGGGCCTTCTCCACCTCGTCGAAGAGCACGACGGCAAACGGCCGCCGCCGCACGGCCTCGGTGAGCTGGCCGGCCTCATCGTAGCCAATGTAGCCAGGCGGAGCGCCGATCATGCGCGACACCGTGTGTTTCTCCTGGTACTCCGACATGTCGATGCGGACCAGCGCGTGCTCGTCGTCGAACAGGAACGACGCGAGCGCGCGTGCCAGCTCCGTCTTACCCACGCCGGTCGGCCCCAGGAAGATGAAGCTGCCGAGAGGCCGCTGCGGATCCTGCAGCCCGGCTCTCGCCCGGCGGATAGCATTGGCGACAGCCCGGACCGCCTCGTCCTGGCCTACCACGCGCTGATGCAGTCTCGCCTCCATCTGGATGAGCTTCTGCACTTCGCCTTCCATGAGCCGGCTCACGGGAATCCCGGTCCACTTCCCGACAACTTCCGCGATGTCTTCCTCGTCCACCTGTTCCTTGAGCAGGCGCGGCCCACTGCCGACAACACCGGCCCGGGCGTCCTGCGCCCGGAGCTGAGCCTCGAGCGCCGGAATGCGCCCGTACTGCAGCTCCGACGCCTTGGTGTAGTCGCCGTGCCGCTGAGCGGCCTCGACGTCACGCCGCAGGGCATCGAGTTCCTCTTTCAACTCGGCGTTCTTCTGAATCGCTTCCTTCTCCTGGTTCCAGTGCGCCGTGAGGGTGCGCTGCTCCTCCTTCAGGTCGGCCAGCTCCTTCTCGAGCTTCGCGAGCCGGTCGGCCGAGGCCTTGTCGGTCTCCTTGCGTAACGCCTCGCGTTCGATCTCGAGCTGCATCACGCGGCGCTGCACCTCGTCGAGCTCGACGGGCATGGAGTCGATTTCCATCCGCAGTTTCGAGGCGGCCTCGTCGATGAGGTCGATGGCCTTGTCAGGCAGGAACCGGTCGGCGATGTAGCGGTGGGACAGCACGGCCGCCGACACCAGCGCCGCGTCCTTGAAGCCCACCTTGTGGTGCAGCTCGTAGCGTTCGCGCAGCCCGCGCAGAATGCTGATGGTGTCTTCCACGCTGGGCTCGCCGACGGTCACGGGCTGGAAGCGCCGTTCGAGCGCCGCGTCCTTTTCGATGTACTTGCGGTACTCGTCAATCGTGGTCGCGCCGATCGTGTGGAGTTCACCGCGCGCCAGCATGGGCTTGAGCATGTTGGACGCGTCGAGCGACCCTTCAGCCGCGCCGGCGCCCACGACCGTGTGCAGCTCGTCGATGAAGAGCACGATGCGGCCTTCGGCCTTGACGATCTCCTGCAACACGGCCTTCAGCCGTTCCTCGAACTCGCCGCGGTACTTGGCACCGGCCACCAGAGATCCCATGTCGAGCGCGACGATGCGCTTGTCTTTCAGGCCCTCGGGCACGTCGCCGCGCACGATGCGCTGCGCGAGTCCTTCGACGATCGCCGTCTTGCCAACGCCGGGTTCACCGATGAGCACCGGGTTGTTCTTCGTACGGCGCGCCAGCACCTGGATGACGCGGCGGACCTCTTCGTCACGGCCAATGACGGGATCGAGTTTGCCGCGCTCGGCCAGTTCAGTAAGATCGCGTCCGTACTTCTCGAGCGCCTGGTACTTGCCCTCGGGGTTCTGGTCGGTCACCTTCTGGGCCCCCCGCACCGACTCGACGGCTTTCATCACCGCGTCGCGCGTGACCCCACGCCCGCGCAGCAGGTCCGCCCCCGGCGCACGTCCGCCCTCGTTGACGAGCGCCAGGAACAGATGCTCAGTGCTGGTGAACTGGTCCTGCATGCTCGCGGCGGCCGCCTGCGCCTGTTCGAGCACGAGGCGCAGGCGCGGCGAGACGCCCGGTTCGGCGCCGCCATGAGCCTTCGGCAGCCGGGCGAGCTGGTCCTTCAGGGCCGCGAGAATCGTCGCGGCCGGTTGCCCGAGCTTCTGCAGCAGTGCCGGGACGATGCCGCCACGCTGCTCGATGAGCGCCACGAGCAGGTGCTCAGGCTCCGCCTGGACATGCGACAGTGACGCCGCCAGACGAGGCGCGGCGACGATGGCTTCCTGGGCCTTTTCCGTATACGCGTTGAGGTTCATGACCGTGCCTTTTTCCGCAAACGCCCAGTAACACCCGGGCGCGTGTCGTACCTAGTTCGTCTCCAGCGCGCGCAGCGCTTCGTAGTGGGTCCGGGCGTCGGTCGAGAGCGTGGTGGGGACCCGGACTTCAACCGTCACATACAGATCGCCCCGGTCGTCCGGAGCGCCTGGCGCAGGCAACCCATGTCCGCGCAGCCGCAGCTTCTGACCCGGCTGCGTGCCCGGCGGCACCTTGACCGACAGCTTCGCCCCGCTCAGCGTCACGACCTCGGCCACGCCGCCGAGTGCCGCAGTGGTCACCGGCACAGCCAGGCCTGTGCGCAGGTCGCGACCCGTTCGCTCGAACCGCGGGTGGGGCAGCAGACGCACGCGCAGCAACACGTTGCCGGCCTTGAGGCCGGAGCCGTCGGTGACGCCGGGCGGGATGCGGACCTCGAGCGTGCGCGGACCGCTCGCTTCCTGCACGACGACGCGTTCGACGCGGCCACCGAGCGCGGCTTCGAGGTCGAGGGGAATCTCATGCTCGACCTGGGGCTGGCGTCGCGTGCGACCACGCGCGCTGGCGCGTCCCCGCGACGCCGACTGCGCCTGACCACCGAAGAACGTATTGAAGAAGTCCGAGAAAGGACTGCCGCCTGCGCCGAACAGATCGGCTATCTCTTCCTGCGACATCGTGCGGTGGCCGGCGCCAAACGGCGAGGCCGCACCTGGAGCGCCGCTGCCGGGACCGGCCTGCTCGTACTGCCGCCAGTTGGCGCCCAATTCGTCGTACTTGCGGCGCGTCTCGGCGTTGCTCAGCACCTCGTAGGCTTCGTTCAACTCCTTGAATTTACCTTCGGCGCCGCGGTCGCCTGGATTCACGTCAGGATGGTGCTTCCGCGCCAGCCGCCGGAACGCCTGCTTGACCTCCTTGGCGGTAGCCGTCTTGGCCACGCCGAGCGTGGCGTAGTAGTCGCGGAAATCCATGCTCACAACCCCACGACGTCCTTCAATTGCAGCACCTCGCGCGCCAGGCGCCGCTTCGCCTCTGACCGTCCAAAGGCCGGGTCGTCGAGTAGCGGCTGGATCCGCTGCAAGCCCTCGGCAACGGCGAGCAGACGCTGCACGCCGGCCAGGTTCACGCCCGCGTCTTCGACCAGGAACTTGATGAGCCGCAGGCGCTCGATCGCCTCGTCGGAGTAGAGCCGCATGCTGCCCATCGTGCGCGCCGGCTGCACGAGGCCAAGACGCTCGTACTTGCGCAGCGTCTGCGGATGCATGCTCAGCATGCGGGCCGCCACGCTGATGAAGATCAACTCCCGACTTGACACACTGCAAGTGTAGACCTTGATACGTAGTATGTCAACTATCGGACATCCGTGGCGTCGCCGCGGGTGCGGAGGCGGCACGCCGAGATAGCGGCCCCGTCTGAGCCCGAGTGGCTCAGAGCGGCGTGCGGCCCGATTTACAGAATTTCTCGGAAGAAACTGATTTACACTTGGAAAATGCCGGGGGCTCGACGGTCCAGCTTCGCCTTGGCGCCGTCGTTCCCAGCCGCCGTCTTTGCCACGGTGCTCGTGTCGGCGGTCGTGGGGAGCGATGTCCTCAGCAGGACGGTGCCGACCATGCGCGGACCGGGCCCCACCACAATGGCCGCCTGGCGCCCATCCGGCGGGGATCACTACCTGGCCAATGACGTCAGCGGCCACCTCGATCATCACGTGATCTACTTCGGCACCGATGCCGAAGTGACCGCGAGGGTCCGGACGGCCGAGGTGCTCTTCCTCGGCAACTCGCGGCTGCTGTTCGCCCTCCGCCCTGAGGAACTGCGGCCATTCTTCGCAGCTCAATCGGTGCCGTACTACGTCCTGGGCTTCGGGTACCGCGAGGCGGACCGATTCCCCCTGGCCATCATCCGCAAGTTCGACCTGCGTCCCCGGCTCGTCGTCGTGAACGCCGATGGGTTCTTTGGAGGCGGCCTGAGCGAGTGGGCTGAGGTCGTGAACCGCGACACGCCGTTTGCCGCCCGCAAGCGGCAACTCGAGGGAGAGGCCGCGCACGAAGCGCGGCGGAACATCGAGCGGCTGGTACCGAACTGGCTGCAGGTCTTCGGGCTGCCAGGGCTAGGCCTTCGGCGCAGCTTCAACGCCTACCGGTCGCGCACCGATGGCACCTGGGAAATCTCGCCGTGGCCAGACGCCACGAAGGCCTTCGTCGCGCCCTCGCTCGAGGGCCGGGCGCTGGCCCGTGGTGAAGTGGCCGCAGCGCGCGAGTTCATGGCCGAGCTCGACGTGCGCGGCAGTCGGCTCGTGCTGACGCATGTGCCGACGCCCGAGCCGATGCCCGGCGCCGGACCCGCGCGTTTCGCCGAGCTGCTGGGCGTGCCGCTCGTGACGGCCGCCGTGCCGGCTCTGACGACGCACGACAACAGCCACTTGAGCCAGGGCTCCGCCCGCGACTGGAGCCGCGCCTTCGTCGCCGGGCTCGCCCCCCATGTGCGGGCCCCGGGCAGCCCGACCACGCCGTGAACTTCGTCTCCTGGGCCTTCGCGGCGCTCTTTCTTGTCGTCTTCGCGGCGCGGCTCACGATCGGCAGGCGCAAGATTGAGACGCCGTACTTGGCCGTGCTCCTGGTCGCGAGTCTGGTGTTCTACGGATGGCACGTGCCGTCGTACGTGGCGCTGCTCGTGGGCAGTGCGCTCGTTGACTTCCTGGCCGCGCGAGCCATGGGCGAGGCCGGACCGGACCGGCAGCGCGTGCGGCGCGCGCTGCTCGTGGCGTCGCTCGTCAGCAACCTCGGGGTGCTGGCGTTCTTCAAGTACGGCGGCTTCGCGGCGCAGGCCGCCGAGGATCTCGCGGCTCTGGCCGGCGCGTCACTGCGCGTGCCGGCGATGCAGCTGGTGCTGCCCATGGGCATCAGCTTCTATACGTTTCAGACCCTGTCGTACACGATCGACGTCTACCGCGGCGAGCTCGCCCCGGTTCGGAACTTCTGGCGCTTCCTCCTGTTCATCAGCTTCTTCCCGCAGCTCGTGGCCGGGCCCATCGTGCGCGCCAGCGAGTTCCTGCCCCAGATGCCGCGCCCACGCCGGCTCCGTCTGCGGGTCTTCTACGAGGGCGTGTGGCTGGTCATTGCGGGGCTCTTTCTGAAGATGGTGTGCGCCGACAACCTCGCGGCCTACGTCGATGAACACTGGGCGCGCGCCTCCGCCCCCGGCGCCGAGGCGACGTTCAACCTCTGGCTCAGCCTGATGTTCTCGGGCCAGATCTTCGCGGACTTCTGCGGCTATTCCACGATCGCGCGCGGGCTCGGGTACTTGCTCGGCTTCCGGTTCCCCCTCAACTTCAACGCCCCCTACATTGCCGGCACGTTCAAGAACTTCTGGGAGCGCTGGCACATCACGCTGTCGCGCTGGCTGCGCGACTACCTCTACGTGCCGCTTGGCGGCAACCGCGGATCGCGCGCACGTACCTATGTCAATCTGCTGGCGGTGATGCTGCTTGGCGGGTTGTGGCACGGCGCGGCCTACACGTTCCTGGCCTGGGGCGCGATCCACGGCCTGTGCCTCGCCGTCGAACGCGGGCTTGGTCTGCACCGCCAGAACGGGCTGCGGCCGGCTCGATGGGTGAGGGGCGCGTGGGCGGTGGTGGTGCAAGTCGCGGTGCTGGTCGCGTGGATCTACTTCCGCAGCGACACGATCGGTGAGGCCACGACGTTTGTCTCGCAGCTCATCGTCGGCACGTGGCGGCCACCCACTGGCTGGATGGTCGCGTCAACGCTCTTCCTGTCGCCCCTTCTGGCCATGCACCTCCATGCCTGGCTGCGAGACCGGCATCTCCTGCCTCCGCTCGGCGCGGGCACCAAAGCGGCCTTGGCGGCCGCCATGACCTACGGCATTCTCAGCGTGTATGGTGGCACGAGCGACTTCATCTACTTCCAGTTCTAGCACGGCGGCAGCCGAGGCGGCGGCGGTCCTGCGGTGGCTCCAACGACGGGGCACCCGGAGGAATCGCGAGGGCATGGCCCGCTTCGGGATCACGTCGCCACACGTGTTTGGAGTGTCCATGGCGACCATGCGCCCGCTCGTGCGGCGGCTCGGGCGCAGTCCGGCACTCGCCGAAGCGCTGTGGAAGACCGGCTGGCTCGAGGCGCGGATCGTCGCCGGCTTCATCGGGGTGCCAGCCGCGCTCACGCCGGCGGGCATGGACCTCTGGGCCCGCGACTTCGACAACTGGGCCGTGACCGACAGCACCTGCCTCCACCTGTTCTGCAAGAGTCCACTCGCCTGGGGCCGGGTTCACGCGTGGTACCGGCGGCGCGGGGAATTCCAGAAGCGGGCCGCCTTTGCCTTGCTCGCTGCCCTGGCGGTGCACGACCGTGGGGCAGGCGATTCGGCCTTCATCGCCGAGTGCCCACGACTCATCGCGGCGGCCGCTGACCACCGTCCCTGCGTGGCCAAGGCAGTGAACTGGGCGCTCCGGCAGATCGGCAAGCGGAGCCCGGTGCTGCGGCGACGCGCGATCCAATGCGCGCGGGACATTCAGCGCCTGGGCACGCCGACGGCCCGGTGGATTGCCGCCGACGCGCTGCGGGAGCTGCAGGCGCCGGTGGTGATTCGGCGGATCGCACGGCGCGCGGCGATGGCCCGCGTGACAAGCGCAACGCGCGGCGGGCATACTTGAGGGGCTCGTGCCAGTCATTACCTCGTCCGACCTGCTCACCATCGCCCTGCTCGTCGTGCTCGAAGGCATTCTGAGCGCCGACAACGCCATGGTGTTGGCCATCCGCGTGCTCAGTTTGCCGAAGGACCAGCAGACCAAGGCGCTGCGCTACGGCATGCTGAGCGCCTTCACGTTTCGCGCGGCCGCCACCGCCATGGCGGCGTACCTCATCGCGCTTGGATGGGTGAAGCTGGTTGGCGGTCTGTATCTGCTGTATCTGCCGTGGCAGCACTTCCGGAGTCACGGGCGCGACGGCGAGTCGCGTCACGCCATCAAGCCCGCCGAGCCGTGGCTGGGGCTGTCACCGTTCTGGGCCACGGTCGTAAAGGTCGAATTGACCGACATCGTGTTTGCCATCGACTCGATTCTCGTAGCGGTCGCGGTGTCGGACAAGCTGTGGGTCGTGATCACGGGTGGCATTCTGGGCATCGTGATGATGCGGATGGTGATCGGCCGGCTACTGTCGCTCATCCGGCGGTACCCGGTGCTCGTTGACGGCGCCTTCGTGATCATCGCGTGGGTGGGCCTCAAGCTGCTGCTCGAGTACGGGCACGCGCTCGGGTACATCCACTTCGAGATTCCGAAATGGCTATCACTCGGCCTCATCGTCGTGATCTTCGGCGGGGCATACCTGTATGCGCGCAAGCTCGGCCCGGTTGCCGACAACGGTGCCGACCCTCTGTCGCCGGGCTAGCGGCATGGGGTTCAGCGCGCCGCGCCGAACCGCGCGGCCGAGCGCGCCTTCGCTTTGGCGGCTTCGATGTCGCGCGACCGTGGTTCGGCCTGCGTCACCAGCGCATCGATGAGCCGGCGCGCCACCAACGCCACCTCGTCGATCGCCTGCTCGAACGCGGCCCCGTTCGCTTTCGAGGGGATCGTGAACCCGCTCAGCTTGCGCACGAACTGCAGGGACGCAGCGCGAATCTCGTCGTCGCTGGCGGGCGGATCGAAGTTGAACAACGTGCGGATGTTTCGGCACATGGCGTCAGTCTACCCAAGGCCGGGGCGATGCTGATCGCTGGCGTGAACTACCCATGGCGGCACTACGGCGGCGACTTCGGGCAGACCGTATGGAGCACCCACACGGGCATCACCGCTGCCCCGGCTGAGATCGCCACCGACCTGCGCGCCATGGCGGCGGCCGGGGTCGAGGTGGTGCGCTGGTTCGTGTTCACCGACGCCCGCGGCGGCATCCATGTCGACGACCGGGGCTGGCCGGCGGGCATCATGGACGGTTCGCTCGAAGACCTTGATGCGCTGTGCGCGTTGGCGCTGGATGCCGGCGTGAGGCTCGTCCCCGTGCTCTTCGACCATACGCTCGCGTTCGGCCCCGCCACGATGGCGGGCGCTGTCGTTGGCGGACACCGGGCCTGGCTGGCTGATCCGGAAGGGCAATCGCGGCTGCTTGACACGGTAGTGGCGCCGCTGGCGCACCGATACGGCGCGCGTGGCTCCCACGCCCACCTCGGGCGGGCGATCGCCGCGTGGGATCTCCTGAACGAGCCCGACTGGATCGTGACCGAACATCATCCCGCCGCGACCGTCACGCCCATGCCCTTCGATGTCTTGGCCGCGTGGATCCGCGATGCAGCGGGGGAGTTGCACCGAGCCGAGGCTGGTCTCGTGACGGTGGGCGGCGCCAGGCTGCGATTTGCCTCGTGGTGGGACGACCCGCGGCTGGGCCTCGATTTCCTGCAGGCGCACACCTACTACGACCCGGCCCACGACCTCGACGTGCTGCAGACGCCCTGCGCCTCCCTTGGGCTGACTCGGCCTCTGGTGCTTGGCGAGTACTCGGCGCGAGGAGACGTTGCCGACGCCTCGACTGGACGCGGGGCAGTGACGGCCGTGGCGCTGGCTGCGGCGGCCCTGGCCTGTGGCTACGCCGGGGCCTGGCCGTGGTGCTGGCGCGAGATCGACCGGCACGGCCCAATGTCTATGGACGCGATGCGCGCGATCAGCGTCCTGACGGCGCGCGAGCGCGACATCCGCGGGCTCAGCGCACCATGACGGCCGGCGCCAAGATGTCTGGCACGCTCTCGCCCTCGTAGCACACACATTCGAGGAACAGGCCGGCCGCCGGCGCCGTCAGCGTGGCCGGCACTTCGGTCCGCCCTTCCGCCAGGAGCGCGGCCACGTGGTCGGCGACCAGCTCGCCGGTGCCCACGGCCGCCAGCACGCCGACCATGCGGCGCACCATCTTCCAGAGAAAGTGGGACCCAGCCACACGCACGACCACGAGCGCGCCGAATTCCTCGACGCGCACCTCGTCGAGCAAGACGCGCGTGGACTTCTCGGTGGGATCATCGTCGGAGAACGCGCGAAAGTCGTGCATCCCCACGAACCGATCGGCGGCTTCGCGCATGGCCTCCAGATCGAGATCCTCCTTGACCCACCACACAAACGGCTTCGCGAAAGCGCTGCGCCGCCGCGAGATCTGGTACACGTAGCTGCGACTGATCGCACTATGGCGCGCATGGAACGTGCGTGGCACCGGGACGACGCTCAGCACGTGGATGTCGGCGGGGAGGCCGTCGTTGATGCGCCGCCGCAGCTGTTCCGGCGCCGGCGCCCGCGTGAGGTCGATGTGCGCCACCTGGGCCAGGGCGTGCACGCCGGCGTCGGTGCGGCCCGAACCCTGCGAGTCCACGAGCACGTCGCCCAGGGCGTCCACGATGGCGCGGTCCAGATCGCCCTGCACGGTCCGGGCGTTCTTCTGTTTCTGCCACCCGCTGTAGCGGGTACCGGCATACTCGATGGTCAACTTGAAGCGAGGCACGCGGCTACAATAGCAGGGTGGTTGGGTGCCGCATGCGCTCGCCGCTGACAAAGGAGCGTCATGTCCCAGCCGTCGCATCGCCCCGTTCACGCCGCGAACCTCAATAAACCAATCGGACCCTATTCGCCGGGCATGGGGTTCGAACGCCTGGTGTTCGTGTCGGGCCAGGGCGCCACGGACCCGGCCACTGGTGAGTTGGCCGGCCCGACGGCCACGCTCCAGACCGAGCAGTGCCTGAGGAATTTGCAGGCCATCCTGACGGCCGCCGGATCCGACCTGCGGCACGTGCTGCGCTGCGGCGTCTTCCTGGTCGACATGGACGACTTCCAGGACATGAATGCCGTCTACCAGCGCATGTTCGGCGACCACCGGCCGGCACGCACGACGATTCAAGCCGCCAAGCTCCCGGGGAAGGGCCTGCGCGTCGAGATCGACTGTATCGCCTACGTGCCCTGACGAGGGGCTAGCGGCCAGGCGCGGGTGCCCCGGCGCTAGCGCTTGACCTGGGCGGCGGGCGTGTGTTGGCTCACCACCGACATCGCGGTCGTGATCATCGACGCCACGTCGGACAGGTTCGACGGCAGGATGATCGTGTCGGCGTTGTTGATCACCTTGCCGAATTCGGCGATGTACTGCTCGGCGACTCGCAGCTGGATCGCTTCCTGCCCGCCGGGGGCCTGCGTGGCCTCGGCGACGCGCTTGATGCCTTCGGCGGTCGCCGTCGCCACGGCGAGAATCGCGGCGGCCTGACCTTCCGACTCGTTGATCTGCTGCTGCTTGCGCGCTTCAGACGCCTTGATGGTCTGCTGCTTCTCGCCCTCGGCGTTGTTCACCGCGGCGTCGCGCTGACCTTCCGAGGTCAGGATCACGGCCCGCTTCTCGCGCTCGGCCCGCATCTGCTTTTCCATGGCCGCCAGAATGTCGGCTGGTGGGGTGATGTTCTTGATCTCGTAGCGCAGCACCTTCACGCCCCAGGCCTCGCTCGCCTTGTCGAGTTCGGTCACGAGCGCGATGTTGATGTTGGTGCGTTCCTCGAACGTGCGGTCGAGGTCGATCTTGCCCATCTCGGATCGCAGCGTCGTCTGCGCCAGCTGCGAGATGGCAAACAGGTAATCCTGAATGCCGTACGACGCGCGCTCGGGGTTCAAAATCTTCAGGTAGAGCACCCCGTCGACGTGCACCTGCACGTTGTCGCGCGTGATGCAGACCTGCGCCGGAATGTCGATAGCCACTTCCTTCAACGAGTGCCGGTACCGGATCACGTCGACAAAGGGCAGCAGGATGTGAAAGCCCGCGTCGAGCGTGCCGGAGTAGCGCCCGAGGCGCTCTACGACGAAGGCGCTCTGCTGTGGCACGACAATAGCGGTCTTGGCGATCACGACGAGCGCCATGATCGCGACGAGCACGATGACGATGAATCCGCCTTCCATGAGACGCGCCTCTTTCGTGGTTATTCGGCGACGACGCCGAGTTGCAGACCTGACACGCGCGTGACCCGGCAGCGCTGATGCGCGCCAAGCGGCGTGTCGCCTTC
>JANMDX010000415.1:0-33646 GCA_031376505.1 Acidobacteriota bacterium | reverse complement strand
GGCTGTACGGCGCGCTCAGCGTGACGGTGTCGCAGCGGCGGATGGAGATCGGCATCCGCCTGGCGCTGGGCGCACGGACGGGATCCATTCGGCGGATGGTGTTCCTGAACGGCCTGCGTCCAGTCGTGCTCGGCGTGGGCGCGGGCGCCGTCGCGTCGGTGTTCGCCCTGCGCGCGATGGGCGAGCTGGTGTTCGAGGTACGTCCGCTCGACCCGGCGTCACTAGCGGGCGCGCTCGGCGCTCTGCTCGTGACCGGTGCCGCGGCCTGCCTGCTGCCGGCGTGGCGGGCCGCGCGCATCGACCCAGCCCTGGCCCTGCGGGCCGAATGATTTGTACGGGTCGGTCGCCGGCCATACTCCCGGTGTGGACGCCACGCCCGTCTGTTTCGCGTCGTCAGAGACGACGACGGGCTGCAGCTGGACTTCATGGGCACGATCCACGGCCTGCGGTCATTCGCCGGGGTGCGAGACCGCGGCACCGATGTGCACGTCGGAGGAATGGTCATCCGCGTGGCATCGTTGGCTGACATCATCAAGAGCAAGCGTGCCCGGCCCGCCCGCGCGACCTCGCCGTGCTCGACACGCTGGAGAGGGCCCGTGAAGAAGCGTTCGTCGCGAAAGGCACGCCGCGACGCCCTCAGAGAAAGTGAGCGGGCGCTCGTCGACATGATCCGGCGGTGGCAGTCGTTGCCGCCCGGCCGCCGCACGAACTTACTCCGCAAGCGCGTGGGCATCTGCCGCACGGCGCTGTAGTCGCACGACGAGAGGGCTATACGACGATCCCGGTCGCGTGTGTGCCGCCAGGCGGCCGAGGCGGGGCGGCAGGTTCACCGAAGTGGAGGCCCGAGCGGGCATTTCTTTCCGATAAATCCGCTCGCAGGTAGATTCGTCCTACAATTTTCGCCAGGTTTCCGCCTCCTCTGGGGCGGCATCACATGCCAAGGACGCGACCACGAACCCTGTTCCTCGCGACGCTGGCGCTGGGAGTATCGCTGACGCTTGGCGCCGCTGTCTGTGAAGGCCTGCTGCGGCTCGTGTTCCGCGACGGCGGGCGCACGACCTTCATGGGACCGGGTGGTCACGCCTTCGAGTACACCTACGCGGCCCCCGGACACCTGCGCGGCCCGATGGAGTCTGGCCCGAAGATGCCGGGCGTGCGGCGCATCCTGGTGCAGGGCGACTCGATCACGTGGGGCGACGGCGTCCGCGAGTGGACCGACACCTACCCGATCCGCCTGCTGGACCGCATCAACGGCCCCGGACACTGGTACGACATGGCCGTGCACGCCTACGACGGCAAAGAGATCGACAACCACCTCGCCACGATCGCCGGAGCTATCGAGCGCACCGATCCGGACATCGTGGTCTATCAGTGGTTCATCAACGACGTCGAGATCAACCGCGCACTCCGCCCGCAGCACGAGCGTTCGTGGCGCACCTGGCCGTGGCACGACGGCTTGCAGGCGAGGTCGTTCCTGTACTACGTGCTGGACTTCGCGGCCGACGAGTTCCTGCCGGTGCCGGGGCGGAGCTACCTGACCTACTTGGAGCAGGACTACGCCCCAGGCACCCCTGGCTGGAAGCTCTACGCCCGCACCTTCCACGGCTGGGCTGAGCACGCCATCGCGTATGCCGACCGGACGATCTTGATGCTCTATCCCCCGGTGCCAGTCGATGCCCTCAAAGACCTGCGTTCCAGAGCGGCCACACTGGCTGCTGGACAGGTGCTGGCGTTCGGGCCGGATGAACTGGAGCATCCCGCGGGCTTTGTCGACGCGGGCCAGGGAAGCTCCGAGATCGTCGCAAGGGCCGGCGTCATGGGCGACATGGCTGTGACCAGGGCCATCGTGTTGGCTCACGGCGACTACACTGCGGCGGTGCACCTGCAGTCGGTGTCGCCGAACCATGGCGAGCCGGCGCACGTCACTATCACGGTCGGGAACGACCGGGTCGCCGACACGGCGCTGTCCACCCTGGCAGACAACCATGACTGGCAGACCGTAGAGGTGCCGTTTCGCGTCGAGCCGACGCTGGCTGGTGACGTCAGGGTGCATGTGACGGGCGGCGACGCGGCCATCGCCGTCGATCGAATCGAGCTGCCGGTGCACTACGGGATCGAGGTGCTCGACCTGGCGCCTCGCCTGCGCGGGATGCACACTGCCACGAGCTACTTCGATGCGCACCCGAGCGCCGCCACCCACGCCGCGATGGCAGACGCGCTCGCGATGCAGATCCGCAGCGTCAAGGGCTACTGACGGAGGCGGGTGCCGGTTGTTGCGACCAGGACGGACGCCAGATAGCGGAGGCCTCCCGCCGCGAACAGAAACAGCAGCGCATCGATCGGCAGGCGGAACCGGTCCAGCGGATATTGCGAGACCGCGGGCACCAAGGTCATGCAGGCAATGGTCAGAAGCAGCAGCGCGGCTTGCGCCATGGTCGTCGCCTCACTGAGCGCCACGCCCGCGCCGGCGAGCGCAAGCAGGCTGATCGTCAGCATCGGCCACCGCACCTGTGACACATAGGCCACGGCCGCTTCGCGCACCCGTGACGGCTCAGACGGGGCGTTCGGGAACGATGGCAGCGACTCGCCGGTCGATCGCCCGCTGCACAAGTAGTTGCCGACCGGCGACAGACAGCGCCTGATGCTGTCGTGCGGGGCGACGACGAGGCGCCCCCACTGCACCAGCGTCAGCCCGATGAAGGCCGGCACATGCGCCAATGCCGTTTCCTTCGCGAAAGCGTACATGCGCTCGTCGGCCGCCACTGAACTCAAGCGGCGGCCATAGTTCAGCTCGTCGCGAACGCGGTTCGGACTCCATCGTTCGACGACGGCGTGCGACCACAACGCCCGCATCTCGGGGTCCGAGCCAGGGGCTGGTGGCGGCAAGGCGTCGATCTCGAACACACGGGTGTAGAGGCCCATGCCGCGACCGAGCGCCACGCCGAAGAAGCCGAACTCCGCCTGATTCACGGCCATCCACCCGAGGATGGGCACGGCGTAGCACACCACCGCGACAACACCCGCGCGCAGCATCGGCGCGCGGAGGCCTTGACCCGCGACGAGCAGAACGAGCACGGCCGGCAGATACCACTGAGCCACGGGCCTGATGAGCACGAGCAGCGCGGTCAGCACGCCGAAGAGTGCCGCGGCCGCCACGCCGGGCCGTTCGAGCAGCCGCATCGCAGCCCACACGGCGCCGGCGAGACCAAGGGTGAAGATGGCTTCGGTCAGCACGCTCAGCTCGTAGAATAACTGCAGCGGATGTATCGCGAACAGCAGGGCCCCGGCCAGGGCGGCGCGAGGCGAGACGACTCGCCGCCCCACGATGAAGAGGAGGAGCGCGGCGCCGAGTCCGGCGATCTGCTGCACGCCAATCAGCACGAGCCCCAGGAGCTCGGAGTCGCGTCCGTCGACAACTGCCGCCAGCAGGAAGGGATACACGGCTGTCCGGTAAGCGTCATGGCTCGCCCAGACGCCCCGCAGGATGTCGCGGCTGGTGAGATGGAAGACCGTGGAGTCTGGCCACAGCACGGCCGGAGATGTCGTCAGCAGGGCCAGGCGCAAGGGCAGTCCCAGCGCCACAACGAGGCCGATGGCTGGGCCAGGCCGCGCCAGCGCCTCGAATGCGGCCCGGGCCAGCGGGCCCTCAAACGTCGATGCCAGGCGCCGGCGCAGCGGAGACGCGGCGAGCCAGCCCACGACCATCGCCGCCAGCGCACCGAGGGGCGGCCACAGCCAGCGCCAACGATACGCGGCGGGCGACACACCCGGCGGCACGAGACGGCCGGCGGGAATCGGGGTGAACAGCTCGCCGTCGCGCGACCAGCGCAGGTCAAGGTCGTAGCGACCGCCCTCCTGGGCATAGCGGAGTCGGACGTCGTGCAGCCCCGGGTTCAGCTCGATTGCGCCAACCAGGCGTCGTGAGCCGTGCTGGCCGCCGTTGTCCACGACGACCCGGTCGTCCACCTCGAAGACGGCGCCGTCATCGGCGACGAGCGCGAAGGTGTACGTCCCGGCGCTGGACACCGCCAACCGGCCGCGCCACTCCACCGAGTAGCTCTGCCACTCGGTGAACGGCCGCTCCCCGACCAGCCCCACCGACAAGGTCGTGTCGCGTCCAGCCAGAAGAACCCGGCCATTCCATGCGGTTCTGTCGAATGCCGTGAACTCCAGCCCTTCGACCGGCTCGAGCGTCCCGAACATGACGGCGCCAAGAGCCAGGACACCAGCCGCGATGGCGGCGCCCGCAAGGCCCTGCGCCTGACGCCACGGTCCCACTGTCGCCGGCTCGACCACTGGCATGCGAGCCGACTATAGCGAGTCGGCCCTGGGGCCTCGATTTACTGCGCGAAAAATTCACGTGCCCTCCACCGGTTGCTACATTCGTACTCCATGCGAAGGCTGCAAGGCCGCATTCTCGGGCGCACGATTGGAAGCGCGGTCTTCGCGTTGTTCGTCTCCGCGTGCCATGGCCCTACGGCGCCGACATCAACCGGCCAACCGGTGCTTGACTGCCCTGCCTCGTTCGAGGCGAGTGCCACCTCGGCCGACGGTGCGCCGGTGGTCTACCCGGCGCCCACAGCCTCTGGTGGACGCCCGCCGGTCTCGGTCTCCTGTTCCCCCGCCGCCGGCACGCAGTTCCCGACCGGTGTCACGACGGTGGCGTGCTCTGCCACGGATGCGGCCGCCGCCACGAGCACATGTTCTTTCCGCGTGAACGTGACGAAGGTGCCAGAACTCTCGGCCACGCGGTTTCTCGCCTTCGGCGACAGCGTGACCGCGGGCGAAGTGACCGTTCCCGTGACCGTTCGGTCGACGGAAGGCGTGCGGCAGATATTCCGCCAGGTGCTGGTGCCAACCGCCTCGTACCCGTCGGTGCTCGAGCAGCTGCTGCAGCAGCGCTACCTGACGCAAGCTCCATCGGTTGCCAACGCCGGCCGCCCTGGCGAGCCCGCCGCCCTCGCGGTGCCGCGGTTCCGCGACGCCATGAACTCGGTGCGGCCAGACGCCGTGCTGCTGCTCATGGGCTACAACGACTTGGCGACGTCCACCACCCGTTCCGCCGGATTCGTGGCGCTCGAAACGATGGCCAAGACCGCGCGAGGTGCGGGCGCCCGCGTCTTCCTGGCTACGCTCACCCCGAGCATCCAGGGCCGCCAGCGCTCGCTGAGCCCGTCGGCCATCGACGCGCTCAACGCCTCGATCCGCGTGCTCGCCGCCGGCGAAGGTGCCATCCTGGTGGACCTCTACGCCGAGGCGCAGCGCGATCTCGACAAGTGGATCGGCATCGACGGCCTCCATCCTACGGAAGCCGGCTATGCCCGCATCGGCGAGACCTTCTTCACTGCGATTCGTGACGCCCTCGAACAGCGCTGACGCAGCGGTTTTTCTACATAAAATAGCTGAGGCCGCAGGCTTTCGTTACGCTCGTGACCAGTGCCGAGGCAACAGCTATGACAGACGCGTTCGTCCTTGGCCTGTCAGCCTTTTACCACGACAGCGCCGCGGCCCTCCTGCACAACGGCGCGATCGTCGCGGCGGCCTCGGAAGAACGCTTTTCGCGCCGGAAAGCCGACGACGGGTTCCCGCGCCAGGCGGTGGACTTCTGCCTGAGGCAGGCCGGCATCACGGTGTCGGGTCTGACGCAGGTGGGCTTTTACGACAAGCCGATCCTGAAGTTCGACCGCATTCTCGAAACGTTTCTCGCCAGTGCGCCGTGGGGGTTCCGGCAATTCAGGCTGGCTGGTCCGGCGTGGATCAAGGACAAGCTCTATCTCGATCGGCAGCTGCGTCAGTCGCTCGGCTATTCGGGCCAGATTCTCTACGCCGAGCATCATGAGTCCCACGCCGCGAGCGCGTTCCTGCCGTCGCCATTCGAGGAAGCCGCTATTCTCACGATGGACGGCGTGGGCGAGTGGGCGACGACGTCGATCGGCGTCGGCCGCGGCAACGACATCGAGATTCTCGACGAGCTGCACTGGCCAGACTCACTCGGACTGTTGTACTCGGCCTTCACCTACTACACCGGGTTCAAGGTGAACTCGGGGGAGTACAAGGTAATGGGCCTCGCCCCATACGGTGAACCCCGCTACGTCGATCTCATCTACACCAACCTGCTGCACCTCGAGGACGACGGGTCGTTCCGCCTCAATCAGCAGTATTTCGACTACGTAGCCGGCCTGACGATGACGAACGCGGCCTTCGACGAGCTGTTCGGCGGACCGCCGCGCCAGCCCGAGTCGCGCCTCACGCAGCGCGACATGGACCTTGCCCGGTCCGTGCAGGTGGTGTGCGAGGAGGTCATGCTGCGCCTGGCCCGAACGGCGCATGCCCGGACAGGTCTCGAGAACCTGTGTCTGGCGGGGGGCGTGGCCCTCAACTGCGTTGGCAACGGGCGCTTGCTCCGCGACGGCCCATTCAAGCGGCTCTGGATCCAGCCTGCGGCCGGCGACGCCGGCGGCGCACTCGGTGTCGCTCAACTCATTCACCATCGGCACTGCGGCCATCCGCGTGTCGTGCGTCCCGGGCACGACGCGATGCGAGGTAGTTATCTCGGGCCCGAATTCTCGCCCGACGAGATCGAGGCGCACCTCAAGAGCGCGGGGGCGGTCTACACGCGGATGCCGGATCCGCAGCTCTTCGAGCACGTTGCGGCACAACTGGCCGACGAGCAGATCGTCGGCTGGTTCAGCGGTCGAATGGAGTTCGGCCCGCGGGCGCTGGGTGCGCGCAGCATCCTCGGCGATCCGCGAAGCCCGCGGATGCAAGCGAAGATGAATCTCAAGATTAAATTTCGTGAGGGCTTCCGTCCCTTCGCTCCATCGGTGCTTCGTGAACGGGCGGCCGAGTACTTCGACCTCGAGGCCGAGTCGCCCTACATGCTGATCGTCGCTCCGGTACGCGCCGAACGGCGACTGCCGCTGACGGCGGCACAGCACGAGCTGTGGGGCATCGACAGGCTCAATGTGCCACGTTCCGACATCCCGGCGGTGACCCACATCGACTACTCGGCCCGGGTGCAGACGGTGACGCGGGAAGAGAACGGCCGCTACTACGAACTCATCAAGGCCTTCGAGCAGCGCACCGGTTGCGCGGTGGTGGTCAATACGTCGTTCAACGTACGCGGCGAGCCGATCGTCTGCACACCCGAGGACGCGTATCGCTGCTTCATGCGCACCGACATCGACGTGCTCGTGCTCGGACCATTCGTGCTCGAGAAGCAGGCGCAGCCCGCATGGCAGGAGAACCAGTCGTGGCAACAGCAGTATCAGCTGGATTGACACCGCACGAGGGGCGACGGTTCGGGTTCACCGTCGGCGGCGCCTTTCTAACGCTGGCCGGCGTCGGACGCTGGCGCGGTCTCTTCGTTACCCCCGCGGTCATGGCGGCGGTAGGCGCCGGCCTGGTCGCCGCGGGCGTCGTGCTGCCAGCGCGTCTGGGGTCGATCGAACGTGCGTGGCGCGCTTTCGGCCACGCCCTGTCGGCCGTCACGACGCCGATCGTAATGGCAGTCCTCTACTTCGGCGTGATCACACCGGCAGGCCTGCTGCGGCGGGCATTCGCTGGCAACCTGCTGATCCACAAGTCCCGGGAGGGCACGTACTTCAAGCCGCGCCCGCCGGGCGCACGGCGCAGCAAAGACCTGCGCCGTCAGTTCTGAGGGGAGATGTTGCGATGGGTCTCGTTGCCGAGTTATGGGCGTTCATGAGGGAGAGGAAGAAGCTCTGGCTGCTGCCCATCCTGCTGCTGATGGTGGCAGTCGGCGCGCTGCTGGTGTTCGCCCAGGGCTCGGCGCTGGCGCCGTTCATCTACACCGTCTTCTAGCGCCGCCTCGCGGAGCGCGTCAGGGAGTCGTCGGTGCCCAGGCTGGCGCAAACGCGGCCAGGATGCGGTCGGCGATCATCCTGTTGGCGAGCACGCTAGGGTGCGAGTCGAGCGGCGTCACCCAGAGAACGTAGCGGTCCGGCAGCGCAGCAAACGCTGGCAGCAGGTCCTCGCACTGCACTCGTTCGGCCCGGCAGACGCGGTGCACCTGGTCGTGCATGAAGCGGTAGGGATAGTCGTCGCCGAGCGGCACCGCGGCATCGGGCACCAGAACGATCCCGAGGCCGACCCCGCGGGCTCGGCACAGGTCGGCGAATCTATGCATCAGCCGCTCCGCCAGTAGCGCCCCTTCACTCTGCGGATCGGAGTACAGCCGGGTGAGGTAGCGATCGTATGTATCGCCCATCTGCTGGCGAGCACGGAAGCCGATCCACTGCGTATTCATGATGGTGTAGAACGCCGAGCGCTCGTGGAGCCATTCGTGAAGAGCACGATTCGTGATGAGCGGCGGTAGCTTCGGCCGGCCGGCTACATCGCGATCGAGCTCGATGTCGTTGCTTCCCCACTGCAACAGCACGAAGTCCGGCCGGAGACGCAACACCCGGGTCTCGAGCGTGCTCACGTGCTCAGGCCAGTTGTTGCCGGGAAAGCCAAAGTTCAGCACTTCAATCCGCCGACCGCGCAATCGGTCGCCCACGAGGTTGCTGAAGCGGAGGTCCTCGGGCACACCGTTTCCGTAGGTGAACGAGTCGCCCATGAGAGCGACGCGGTAGGTGCCAGGGGCCTTCACCTCGTCGAACTCGGCGTCGCGGTAACCATAGTGGTTGTGCCGTACCTGCGACCGCATCCATTTGCGCGTGAAATAGCCTCGAAAGTCCGCTGTGCTGGTGACGTCGCGAAAGTACCAGCGTGTCGCTCCTTCGGCGGCCGCGATCGAGCCAGCCAGTGCGACGGCGACTACCAGGGCGTGAGCCGCCAGCCGCCCACCAGCCGCCAGGAAGCGGTAGGACGTCGAAGGCGCCGGGAACGACGTCAGCCGGAGCAGGCCGGCAAGGCCAAGGACCAGCGAGACGAGGACAATGCCGGCATCCCGCGTGAATAGCCCGACGACGCACGACCCCATGGCGCAGGCGACGACAGCGCCGAGGAGTGGACGGAGATCGTGCGGACCGGCGCTTCCGGAAGGTGCAGCGTTAGACACGGACTGGCGTCTAGTGGTAGCCCGCGGGCGGTCCGGCGGTCAATTTACTACTGGAAATAGCTCTCGTGAGCCCGTTGTAGAATCGCCCCACTCGAATGCCGTCCGCCGGACCCATGAACCTCGCCGCCGGCGCCCGCCGGGCGCACGACGAAGGGCGTGCACTGGCGCAGTTCGCCAGGACTCAGCCATGAAGATCGCCGCGTTTGGTGTCGAGCAGTGGATGAACGAGTACGAGACGACGTGCGCGTTCAATCTGGCGGAGACCTGTGTCGAGTCGATGACGTTTGGCGAGCTACTGGCGCTGACCGGCACGACGGCCAGCGTCGTCTCCGACCTGTCGCCCGTAAAGCTGACCTACGGCGCCATCACCGGGTCGCAACGCCTGCGGACCGCGGTGGCGGCGCTGTATGCCCATCAGTCCCCCGACAACGTGCTCGTCACGCACGGCGCCATCGGCGCCAACGCGTTGGTGTACGCGACGCTGGTCGAGCCGGGCGATCAGGTCGTGTCGGTGTTCCCCACCTATCAGCAGCACCACTCGATTCCCGAGTCGTACGGGGCCGACGTGCGGTGTCTGACGCTGCGTGAAGACCACGGCTTCCTTCCCGACCTCGACGAGCTGCGCCGCCTCGTCGGCGCCAGGACGAAGCTCATCGTCATCAACAACCCCAACAACCCCACCGGGTCGCTGATGGACGAGTCGCTGTTGCGCGGTCTCGCCGACATCGCCCGGTCATACGGCGCGTACGTGCTCTGCGACGAGGTCTATCGCGGCACCGATCAGCACGGCAACGGCTACACCGCGTCGATGGCCGACATCTACGACAGGGGCATCAGCACGGCGAGCATGTCCAAGACGTACTCGCTGGCGGGCTTGCGGCTCGGGTGGATCGCCGGGCCGGCCGAGGTGCTGACGCGCGTGGAGGTCCATCGCGACTACACGACCATCAGCGTCGGGATGCTCGACGACTACTTCGCAGCGCTGGCGCTCGAACACCGCGACGCGTTGCTGCGCCGCAACCACGCGATCCTGCGCAAGAACCTGGCGATCCTCGATGCGTGGGTCACCACCGAGCCGTCGGTGTCGTACGTGAAGCCGCAGTCGGGCTGCACGGCGCTCGTGAAGTACGCCTTCGACCTCCCCTCGCGCGACTTCTGCATGCGCCTGCTCGCGCAGCACGGCGTGATGTTCACGCCCGGAAGCGCGATGGGCATGGAAGGCTACGTGCGGGTCGGCTTCGCGAACAATCGTCGCGATCTCGAGACCGGGCTGGCGCTGACCAGCACGTTTCTGGCGTCGCTCAAGGGCTGAATCCTCGGCGCGTGCCGTCCGCCACGCCGAGCGCACGCGCTTACACGATCGGTCCGTAGCCAGGCATCGAGGTAAAGGGACCGGCGACGACGAGCCGTCCGGAGTCGAGCCGCAGTGGCAGGGCTGGCAGCCCACGACTGGCCGGACCGCCAATCACCATGCCTGATTCACGAGGGTCGAACGTCGACCGGTGGCAACTGCAGTAGATGGTCTGGCTTTCACCCAGCGACTCGTCGACCTCGCAGCCGTTGTGGGTGCAGATGGCCGAGTAGGCCACGACGTCGTCGGCCGCCCGGGCCCGCGTGGTTTCGGCCAGCGACGACGGGTTGAGCCGCGCCACGATGATCCGGTGCATGGCGCTGTTCTTCGGCACGTCGCCCGTCGGCGGAATGGCCCACACCATCAGACCGCGGCCATCAAACGGCACGTCGTCGGGCGCGATGGGGATCAGATTGGGGTCGCCGACCCGCACGAGCAGGTCACCGGCGGCCGGTGGCGGCCCGGGCGCGTCCTGGGCGTGGACACGAATGGGGGTCAGCCACGCCAGCACCAATCCGGCGGCGCCACGAAGCACGGTACGGCGCGCGCAATCGGTCGAGCGCGCAGTGGGAACGGATCGAGGTTCAGACATCGATCCTCATGCTACGGCGTCAGCCCCACGAGCGGGAAGAGGAAACCTCGCGGCGACCTGCACGCGATTGCGCCCCGTGCGCTTGGCCTGATACAAGGCCGCGTCCGCGTGGTCGAGCACGTCGCTTGACACGGTGTCTGCCGTCGGCTCGATGGTGGCGACGCCAACACTCACGGTGATGCGCCCGGACGGAGAACCCGGATGCGGAATCCCAAGCGACTCGACCGCGCCGCGCAGCTTTTCGCCAATGCGCAGGGCCGCGCCGGGCGGGGCGTCGTGCAGCACGACGACGAACTCCTCGCCGCCGGTGCGTCCCGCCCGGTCGAGTGGACGGCGCGCCATGCCTTCGAGCGCCTGGGCCACACGTTTCAGACACTCGTCACCCGCCGGGTGACCGAACGCGTCGTTGTACGCCTTGAAATGGTCGACGTCCACGGCCAGGATCGACACCGGCGAGTGGCTGCGGGCAGCCGACCGCATCGCCAGGTCGATTGCCTCCATCACGGCGCGCCGATTCGCGATGCCGGTCAGCGCGTCGGAGTTGGCCAGTTTCTCGAGTTGAGTGTTGGCGGCCGAGAGTTCCTCGGAGCGAGCGGCGAGTTCCGCCGTGCGCTGCCGCACCTCGAACTCTCGGGCGGCCAGCACCTGGGTCAGTTCCCCCTGCACGCGACGGCTCTCGTCGAGCGCACGGTTCATCTCACGATCGGACTCATTGGCCCGGTGCGCCATGTCGTTGAACCGATCGAGCAGCAGCGCTACCTCCGCCGGCTCGGAACCCGTGCGCACGATCGACGGCACCGCGCCTTGGGGATGGTAGGCGCCCACGGCCGCCGAGAGCGTGGCAAGAGGTCTGGTCACGCTGCGGGCAATCGCCATCGCGATGGCACTGGCCAGCGCCAACGCGACCAGGGTCCAGGCAAGCGCGACGCCATATTGCCGGGCGCTTTCCGCCTCGATCGGGGCCAGCGACTGCGTGGCATAGATCGTCCAGCCGGCGCTGGTCACGCACCGGGCCGCCTGACGTCGCTCGACGTCGTCGCCGGGTGGGTCTGCGGTGTCGTAGGTGAAGAAGCCCCCATCCCGGTTGGCCCTGGCCGCGCGCACGAGAGGGCCGGTGCTGATGGAGGTCAGCGCGGGAATTGGCGGGGTTACGCTCGAGAAGATCACACGATCCTCCCGGTCAACGATCAGGTAGTCGATGGCCGGTGCCCCTCGGGCCGACCGGGCGAGCGACTGGAACTCGGCGACATCGAGAGAGCCTTCCACGATGCCGGACGTCCTGCCGCTCCGGTCCTCGATTGGTGCGCTGATGGCCACGATCGGATCGGCGCCGAACCCGCGTCCCACGAACACTTCCGACACGTAGATCGCGCGGTCTCGCATCGGCACGACGAAGTACTGCCGGTCGGCAACCCGCGTCAGCTTCGCCAGCAGGTTCGAGCCGTCCGGCGCATGCAGGGGCGAGGCGCTCACGACGGTGCCATCGCCGGCGGCGACGAGCATCGTCAGGAAGCCGGGATAGACGCGATGGGCACTGGCCAGGTGTTGGTGCAGCGGCGGCGTCGGAGCAAGCGTGTCACCGGTCAGGCTGGCGGCCAGGGCGGCGATGGCCGAGCGGTGTTTGTCGAGGTGGACGTCGGCCGCCGAGCACAGGCGGGTGGCCACGCCCCGGATATGCGCCCGCACGGTTCCTTGCTGGTCGGTCTGCTTGCGTCCCGTGAAGTACACCGCCGAACCGAGAATCGGCAGCACCACCGCCACGCCGAGCACCAGCGTCACCCGCGCACGCAGGGACCACGGGCGTTCTGGCGGGACCTGCGAAGCGTTCGGCACGGGGCGCGTGTCTTCCATAATGGGCTCGCGGTCCACGAACCGAGGGGCACCCGGACGAAACCGTCAGTCCTAAGAGTCGGCCACATGGGGCGAAACTTGAGCCAGAGGCGTTCCCCAAGTCCCAACGATGGGCTACACTTTCGGCGCTGAGTGGTGCCCGGCCCTGATGGCCCGGCAGCCTTCGAGGGGGCACGGACATGACCAGGGAACACGGGCGCGCAGACACGGAAGACACTCGCACCAGCCGCCGCCACTTCTTCAAGATGCTGGCTGGGAGTCCTGCCCTGGCCCTGGCCTATCCTGCCCTGTCGCCCGTCTGGCAGCGGGAAGTCGACCGCGAACTGGCGCGCGCGCGGGCAACCCGCACGGTCTGTGCCGACTGCGGCCAGGAGTTTCACCTGTCGCCGATGCCGCCCATGCGATCGACAGCAGCCCAGGCTGGCGCGGCCCAGCCGCCGCTGGCGCTCGACGTGCATTTGACCGGACAGCTGGTCGAGGCGGCCGACGACGCCATCAACGTGTGGGACTTCGAGCAGGTCGCCCACGCCAATGTGCTGCCGCAGCACTGGGCCTACATCCACATGGGCGTCGACGACTTCGAGACGCGCCGCGCCAATCGTGAAGGCTATCAACGCCTCGGACTCAAGGCCCGGCGCCTGGGCCCGGACGTGAAGCTCGACACGTCGGTGACGCTGTTCGGCAAGAAGTGGAACACCCCGCTCTTCCTGTGCCCGGTCGCAGCACTCGAGGCGTACCACACGGAAGGCGAGAGCGGCGCGGCGCGGGCGGCCCGCGCGCGCGGCATCCTGCAGGTGCAGTCGCACCAGAGTTCGCAGTCGTACGAACAGATTGCCGAAGCCAGGGGCGAGCCGCACTGGTTCCAGCTCTACGCCAATTCGGACTGGGACATCAACAAGCGCACGCTCGACAAGGTGGCGGCCGCGGGCTGTCCCGTGCTGGTCTGGACCATCGATCTCATCGGCGGCAGCAACCGCGAACTCTCGCGCCGATCGCAGGGCAGCGAAGGCTACAACCGGCCGCTCTGCCAGAGCTGCCACAACCACCAGAAGGGTTATGAGCGCCCGATGCACCGTGGCGTGTCGGGGCCTCCAGGACCACGCCCGGCGTTTGACTGGGACTACGTCAAGCGCTTGAAGGACGCCGGCAAGATGAAGGTCGTGTTGAAGGGCATCGTCACCCGGGAAGACGCCGAGATGGCGGTGCAGAGCGGCGCCGACGGCGTGTTCGTATCGAACCACGGCGGGCGCGCCGAAAACAGCCTGCGCGGCTCGATCGACAGCCTGCCCGATGTTGTGGCCGGCGTGAAGGGCCGCGTGCCCGTGATGATCGACAGCGGCGTGCGGCGCGGCGCCGACATCTTCAAGGCGCTGGCGCTCGGCGCCGACGCCGTGGGCATCGGCCGGCCGTACGTGTGGGGGTTGGGTGCGTTCGGTCAGGCGGGCGTCGACAAGGTGATCGAGATGTTGCTGGCGGAATTCACCATGGTGATGCGGCAAACCCGCACGGCCACGCTCGACCAGATCGGCCCGCAGCACATCGCGCCGAATTCCACACCCATCATGATGCGCGAGAATCGCCAGGGGTTCGGACTATGAGCCAGCGGGCAATTGTCTTCGGCATGGCCGCTGTCGTGCTGCAGGTGGCGGCCGCGTCCGCCCAGTCCACCGTCGAGTTCACGGTGTCGGGCAGTTCGACGGTACGCAACTGGACGTGCAGTGCGCAGGGCGTGATCGCGGTCACGCCCGGTACCGCCGCCACACCGATGCCCGGCTTTGCGACGGGCGTACAGGCGGCGACGGTGACGGTGCCGCTCAAGGCGTTCAAGTGCCCCAACGACGAGATGACCCAGCACTTGAACGAGGCCATGAAATCGGCCGAGTTCCCCGAGGTCGTATATCGGCTGGAGAAGTACGACGTGGCCGGCGGGCAGGCGCAGGCCACCGGCACCATGACGATCACCGGCGTGTCGAAGCCCGTGATCGTACCGGTGATGCTCACGGCGTCGGACAAGGGCGTGCAGGTCGAGGGCAACACGCGCCTCGAATTTGCGACCTTCAATCTCGAACCGCCCGCGGTGTTTCTGGGCATGCTGAAGGTTGGACCGCAGATTCGCATCAGCTTCAAGGGCACGATCGCGCGCTAGCAAGCGCCGGCGCGAGCTATGGACCACGACGACGTCGATCGGCTCTATCAAGGGCCGCTCGACGCGTTCATCGACGCGCGTAACGCCCTTGCAAAGACCACCCGCCGCGCCGATCTGAAGACGCTGCCCAAGCCCAGCCTGCCGGCCTGGGCAGTCAACCAGCTGTACTGGCATCACCGACCCGTGGTGGATCGATTGGTGGCGGCAGCCGATGCCGTGCGCGGCCAGCACCAGCGTCTGCTGGCCGGCGAACCAGCCAACCTCAGGGACGCCGAACTGGCCCATCGTGACGCGATGCGCGACGCGGTCGCCGCGGTTAGAGACACCCTTACACTGGGTGGTCACGCGCTGACGTCCGCGACCCTCGACGCGATCCGCGACACGCTGCAGGCCCTGCCCTCCCCCGAGGCGAACGGACGGCTCGTGCGCCCCTTGACGCCGCGCGGACTCGAGGCCCTGTCGGGACTGGCCGTGGCCGCGCGTCCCGGACCGGCGCCCGCCGTGGCTCGTGAGCCCGAGCGAGCAACGACTGACGACGCGGCGGCGCGCCTCCGCGCCGTCCGCGAGGCCGAAGCGGCGGCGCGTGCGCGGGAGGCGCGGCGCCAGCAGGCCGAAGCTGCGCTGGCCAACGCGCGGGCCGCCCTGGCGCGCGCCGAGGCTGCAGTCGAGCAGGCCGAGCGCGACCTGGCCACCCGCCAGGTTGAGCGTCAGGCCGCGCGCGACGTGCTCAAGGCGGCTCAGCGCGAGTTCGAGACATTGTCGTTCGGGCGGTAGGCGACCAGCAGCGAGGCCCTTTCGGCGCCGTATAATCGCACCATGTCTCGTTCGCGCCCGCTGCGCGTCCACCCTGCAAAGGCCCGTTCAGCGGCCGCCCGGCTGGCTGAAGCCGAACGCCTGTACCTGGACTTCGCCGCGTTGACGCCCTTTCCGCAGCCCAGGCCCTTCACGAAGTCGTTCGACTCGTTTGCGGACTACGAACGGTGGCGCCGTGCCCAGCCAAACCCCTGGAACCGCTAATCGCGTCGTACGGGTGTGCCGACTACTGAACAGCCACCGCGCGCGTTATCTCGTGGCCGGCGGAGTAGCGGCTAACCTGCACGGCTCGGTGCGAGCCACCCGTGACGTGGACCTGCTGATTCCCGCGGATGTTGCCAACGCCGAACGCGTACTGGCGGCGCTGGCGGAACTGCCGTGGGGCATCGCGCGGGAACAGGACGCAGCCGATGTCGTGACCAAGCCGTTTACGATTATCGGTGACGACCCGCGCGTGGACCTGTTGACCATCGCTGCGAAGGTGCGGTTCGCCGCGGCCTGGCCACGGCGCATTGTGCGCCGCATCGAGGGCGTCCGCATTCCATATCTGAACCTCGACGACCTGATCGCCTCGAAGCAGACCGGACGTCACTCGGACGAAGCGGACCTGGAAGTGCTTCGCGGACTCCGCAAGGGCGGCAGGCGCAGCTAGTGGTGCGGGGAACGCCCGCTGAAGCGACACGAGTCCCCGCGGAACGGACCCGCCCCGCCCCAGCAGAATGGGCTGTGGGACAATCTCACTGACGCTGTCTCGTGAGTTCTCCCTTCCGCGCGCTCCGTTCCCGAAACTTCCGCCTGTTCTTCATCGGCCAGGGCATCTCACTCATTGGCTCGTGGATGACGCGGCTGGCCACGGCGTGGCTCGTCTATCGGCTCACGGACTCGGCGTTCCTGCTCGGTCTCGTCGCCTTCGCCGGCCAGGCGCCCTCGCTCTTCCTGCCGCCGCTGGCTGGGGTGTGGCTCGACCGGTGGGACCGCCACAAGGTACTCGTCGCCACGCAGGTGCTGTCGATGGCGCAGTCGCTGACCTTGGCAGCCCTCACGCTGAGCGGCTCCATCAACATGCCGTGGATCATCGGTCTGACGGTGTTCCAGGGTCTGGTCAACGCCATCGAGATCCCCACCAGACAAGCGTTTGTCGTGCGGATGATCGACGACCGAGCTGACCTCGGCAACGCGATCGCGCTCAACTCGTCGAACTTCAACAGCACGCGGCTCATTGGTCCCGCGATCGCAGGCGCCGTGGTGGCGGCTGTGGGCGAGGGCTATTGCTTTCTCATCGACGGCCTCAGCTACAGCGCGGTGATCTGGAGCTTGCTGTCGATGCGGCTGACGCCTGAGGACCGGCCGCCCGCGGGCCGGCGCGTCTGGGTCGAGTTGACCGACGGCTGGCGCTACATCGCGCAGTCGGCGGCCATCCGCAGCCTGCTGATCTTTCTGGCGGCCATTGGCGTGTTGAGCGCGCCGTACCACGCGCTCATGCCCATTGTGGCCGGACGGACGCTCGGGGGCGGCCCGCACACCCTCGGATTCCTGATGGCGGCATCCGGCGTCGGGGCGCTCGCCTGCGCCGTGCGTCTGGTGCTGCGCCGCTCCATTCTGGGCCTGGGCAAGACGGTGACAACCGCAGTGGTCGCGTTTGGCATTGGCTGCGTGCTGCTGGCCCTGTCGCGGTCGCTGTGGCTGTCGATGGCGCTGATGACGGTGACCGGCTACGGCCTGATGTATCAGGTCGTGGCCACGAACACGATCGTGCAGACCATCGTGGACGACGACAAGCGCGGGCGCGTCATGTCGTTCTATACGATCGCACTCGCCGGCTCGGGACCCATTGGCGCCCTGCTCGGCGGGTCGCTGGCGGCACGGATCGGCGTGGAGGCCACGTTCATCGCGGGCGGCACGGCGTGTGTGCTGACGGCGCTGTGGTTCTGGCGGCAGGTGCCGGCGATGCGCGAGGCCGTGCGGCCGCGCTACGTGGAGCTTGGCATCATCGTCGACACCTAGTGACCGCGGTGAACGTCGGCCGGCAATCGACCGACGATACATCCCTGGCGGCGGTCCACCCGGTCATCCCGGGTGCCTGAGAGCGGGCCTCGGGGTTGTGAGAGTATTCTGGTCGCGCCACTTCAATGTTGAGACTCTTCCGGCTCATTGCGCCCTTTCGATCGTCGGTTGCCGTCGTGCTGGTCCTGGCCCTCGCGCAGTCGCTGGCCAACCTGTATCTGCCCCGACTCATGGCCGACATCGTCGACCACGGCATCGTGCCTGGCGACACGCGGCGGATCCTCGACATCGGGGGCCTGATGCTGCTGGTGTCCGTGCTTGGCACCGCCTGCGCCGTTGCGGGCAGCTTCTTCGCCTCGAAAGTGGCCACTGGCTTCGGCCGGGTCGTCCGCGAGCGCGTCTTCGACCGCGTCGCGCACTTCTCGGTACATCAGTTCGATCGCTTCAGCACCGCGTCGCTCATCACCCGCACGACCAACGACACCACGCAAGTGCAGCAGGTGCTGATCATGCTGCTCAGCATGGCCATCACGGCGCCGATGATGGCCATTGGCGGCGTCGTGCTCTCGCTGTCGCAAGACACACGGCTGGCGCAGGTCCTGTTTGCGGTCACCCCGATCCTGTCGCTGGTCCTTTTTCTGATCATGCGCGGCGCCGTGCCGCTCTTTCAGCAGATGCAAGTCAAGCTCGACCGGCTCAACCTCGTGCTCGACGAAGGTCTGACCGGCGTCCGGGTCATCCGCGCCTTCGATCGGGGCGCGCACGAAAGCCAGCGATTCGCCCAGGCCAATCGCGACGTCACCGGCACGGCCATCCGTGTCAATCGCCTGGTGGCACTGCTCATGCCCGCCATGTTCCTGACGATGAACCTGACCAGCGTGTCGATTGTCTGGCTGGGCGCCGTGCGCATCGATGCGGGCGACATGCAGGTCGGGGCGATGATGGCCTCGCTGCAATACGCCATCCAGATCCTGTTTGCCGTGTTCATGGTCACGGCCGTCTTCGTGATGCTGCCGCGGGCTGCCGCCTCGGCCGCGCGCATCAACGAAGTGCTCGACGTGATTCCCGACGTCAACGACCCCGCGCAGCCGCGCTCCGCCGGTGCGACCAAGGGGCACGTGGAGTTCCAGGATGTGACGTTCCAGTATCCGGGCGCCGAAGAACCCGCTCTGTCGCGCGTGTCGTTCTCGGCGCAGCCGGGCGAGGTAACGGCGATCATTGGCGGCACCGGCTCCGGTAAGTCCACTCTGGCCGGCCTGATTCCTCGCTTCTACGACGTCCACACCGGTCGCGTGCTGGTTGACGGCGTCGACGTGAGAGATCTGGGTCAGCAGGACCTGCGCGCCAAAATCGGCTATGTGCCGCAGAAGACCACGCTGTTCTCGGGCACGGTTGCCAGCAACATCCGTTTTGGCCACGACGCAGCGACCGACGACGACATGCGGAAGGCCGCCGAGGTGGCGCAAGCCTCCGAGTTCATCGACCGCATGCCGGATGGCTACGGATCGCCGGTGTCGCAGGGCGGCACCAATCTGTCGGGCGGACAGAAGCAGCGGCTGGCCATCGCCCGAGCGCTGGTGAGACCGGCAGAGATCTACGTGTTCGACGACAGCTTCTCGGCGCTCGACTTCGCCACCGACGCCGCGCTGCGGGCCGCCCTCAGGACCGAGACCGCCGGGGCGACGGTGTTCATCGTGTCGCAGCGCATCGGCACCGTGATGAGCGCCGGCCGGATTGTGGTGCTGGACGAGGGCCGAGTCGCCGGTATCGGCACCCACGCGGAGCTCATGCGAGCGTGCGACGTCTATCGCCAGATCGCGGAATCGCAGGCGTCGCTCGAGGAGGTGGCATGAGCGCCGAGCGCACTGCCATGCGCCAGTCCGCTCCGGCCGCCAGCCCGTTTGGCCGGGGACCGATGGCCGGCCTCGGCATGCCGGTACAGAAGGCCAAAGACTTCAAGGGCACGCTGCGCCGGTTGACCGGGTATCTGACGCCCCACCGGCAGGCGCTGGTCGTGGTACTGCTGGCCGGCTTCGTCTCAACCCTGTTCAGCGTGATCGGTCCGAAGCTGATGGGCACGGCCACGACGAAGATCTTCGAGGGGTATCTGTCACGTCGACTGGGACGTCCCGATGCCGGGATCGACTTCGGCGCCGTGGGCGGCATCATTCAGACGCTGCTCGTGCTGTACGTCGTGAGCGCCGTGTTCCAGTACGTGCAGCAGTATCTGATGTCGGGGGTGGCCCAGAACACGGTCTACGCCCTGCGTCAGGACGTGGAAGCGAAGTTCAGCCGTCTGCCGCTCAGGTTCTTCGACACCAAGACCCACGGCGAACTTCTGAGCCGGGCCGTGAACGACCTCGACAACATCAGCAGCACGCTGCAGCAGAACCTCACCCAGCTCATCACCTCGGTGCTGACGGTCCTGGGCATCATCATCATGATGCTCACCATCAGCTGGGTGCTGACGATCGTGGTCGTGCTGACGTTGCCGCTGAGCGTCGCAGTGGTGGCGCGCATTGCTAAACGTTCGCAGGGCTACTTCGTGCGGCAACAGCGCGCCCTCGGCGAGCTCAACGGCCACGTGGCTGAGATGTACGCGGGTCACGCCATCGTGACGGCATTCGGGCATGAAGCGCGCGCCGTCGCCCGGTTCAACGAACTCAACGAGACGTACTACGATGGCGCTTGGCGGGCGCAGTTTGCCACCGGCATGATGTTCCCGATCATGATGTTCATCGGCAATCTGGGCTACGTCGCCGTCGCGGTGATTGGCGGCTTCCTGGTGACGCGTCGGTCGATTGCCATCGGCGACATCCAGGCGTTCATCCAGTACAGCCGGCAGTTCACGATGCCGATCTCGCAGTTGAGCAGCATGGCCAACACCATCCAGCTCACCGTCGCGTCAGCCGAGCGGGTGTTCGAGCTGCTGGACGAACCCGAGGAACCGGCCGACGCCGCCACCGCCGCCGCACCGGCCACCGCTCGCGGCGACGTGCAGTTCGATCGCGTGGCCTTCAACTACGAACCCGACGCGCCGCTCATCGACGACATGAACCTGACCGTGGCCTCTGGACAAACCGTGGCCATCGTGGGGCCCACCGGCGCCGGCAAGACCACGCTGGTCAATTTGTTGATGCGGTTCTACGACGTGAACGCCGGCGCGATCCGCGTGGACGGCATCGACATCCGCGAGCTGAGACGGGGCGGGCTGCGCCGGATGTTCGGCATGGTGCTGCAGGACACGTGGCTGTTTTCAGGCAGCATTCGCGACAACATCGCCTACGGGCGCGAAGGTGCCAGTGACGAGGCGGTCGTGCAGGCGGCCAAAGCGGCCCAGGCCGATCACTTCATCCGCACCCTGCCCGACAACTACGGCACGGTGATCAACGAAGAGGCCACGAATCTGTCGCAGGGGCAGACGCAGCTGCTGACCATCGCGCGCGCGTTTCTGGCCGACCCGGCGATCTTGATTCTGGACGAAGCCACCAGCAGCGTGGACACCCGCACCGAGGTGCTGATTCAGGCGGCGATGGCCCAGTTGATGCGCGGCCGGACGACGTTCGTCATCGCCCATCGGCTGTCCACCATCCGCACCGCCGACGTGATTTTGATGATGGAGCACGGTCACATCGTCGAGAAGGGCACGCATCAGACGCTGCTGGCCGCGGGTGGCCGCTATGCGGCGCTCTACCGCAGCCAGTTTGCGGGCGCCGCGGCATGACGGTGCGGGGCTCCTCTCGCATCGCCGGGCAAGAGGCCCAGGCCCACGCCGCGACTCAGGCCCAAGAAGGCTCCGCCCGCCACGCTGACGAGCGCGATGCGACACGGGAGCGCGCTGCAGGAGCCTCGCCATAGCGTGTGGTTGCCTGGCCACCGCAGGTGTGGCCCGACTGACACATATCGTGCGATCTGGTTAGCGATCCCCCGCCGTGGCAACCTCGCTTCGGAGGCTCGGGCCTTGTAGTACAGTCCACCCGGAGGCCCGGCAATGAGCATCTCCCGCACGGCTGTGGCGGTGCTCGTGACTCTCGTCGCGAGCGTCTCGGTCGGATCGGTCGGATCGGCCCAAGAGCGTCTTGAAGTCTTCACCACGATCGACGCCTTCACGGGCATTGTTGAGGTGGACGCCACGGTGAGCGGGTTCGGTCGCGTGCGCAACGTCACGCCGATTCCACCGTTGCTCTTCGACTTCACCTGGGCGGGCCCGACGCCATTGGCAGGCGGACGCTTCATCGTCTGGGGGCCTCTGCTCGCGCCTGGCCTCGTGGTGTTCGACCGCCGCACCCGCGCGATTCTGCAGACGGGGTACCGTGGCTCGGGGGCGAGCACCGACCTCATCGCCGATCCCGTTCGACCACTGCTGTTCGTTCGCGGCGACACCGCCATCACGATGATCGACGCGCGCGACCTCTCGCCCCGCGTGGTGTACCAGCTTGCCACGGGCGAGACGATCACGGCCGTCGCGCCGGCCAGCGAGGCCGGCCTCATCTTCGTTGGCGTCTCGGATTTTCGGGGAGGGCCCGCGTCCCATCGCATCGACGTCGTGGATCTCGTAACCGGCGCGACCGTCCGGCAGTTGCCAAGGCCGGACTACACAGCGTCGCTCGAAGCCAGTTCCGACGGCAATCGTCTGTGGGCGCTGACGCGCGTCCTGTTTTCGATCGGCAACTTATTCGCCTTGGATCCCCAGACGGGGGCCAACCTCGGAGCGGCGCCGTTCCTGTCGCCGGCCTTCAGCGTGGACCGGGCGCGCAATCTCGTACTGGTCACGGACTATTTCGGGGAGTACCTACGCGCACTCGACGGCGACACCCTTGCCGAACGTTGGCGGACGCGCGTCGATCTGCCCGTTTCGCTGCGAGGACACAGGTCGGCCACTCAGGCGCTCGAGGGCCGCTGGATGACCGGCGCGTACGGGGTGCACATGGAAGAGCGGGGCGACGGCGTCTGCCAGGACGTGTCGATCGCAGCAATCAGTCCCGACGGGAGCCGCCGCGACGTGGTCGATCTGCAGCGCGCCATCGGGCGAAGCGGCGTCGGGTGCTGGGCCTTCGGCGTGACCGAACGTTCGCCGTTTCCGCCCGCGGGCTTCGCCGCCACGGTGACGGGCGACACGGTGGCGCTCTCGTGGCGGGATCCCGGCGACGTGACCGAATTCGAGCTCGAGTTCGGCTTCGCGCCTGGACAACGGGTCGGCGCACTGCGACTGGGCGCGGCGCCAGCGATTACGTTCCCCGGCGTGCCCCCTGGCACCTACTACCTGCGCGTCAAGGCCGTGAACGAGGTCGGCGCGAGTCCCGCGTCGAATGAGATCCGGGTCAACGTACGCTGAGGCACGTCGAGTACGACAAGAACGCCAGGGGTGGCGGATGCGCGTAAGATCACGAGGTTCATGCCATCCCATCTGGCCCATCGCCAGCCCGTAACCGACGTTCGGCGTGCGCCCCTTCGGGCTCTGGGCTATGTCAGCTGTGCGGTGACGGCCGCCCTCCTCGCCGGCGCCGCAGGCCCTGCGCTTCTCGCGCAGGCGCGCACGCTCGCCATCCCCGAGATTCAAGGCGCCGGGCCGCGGTCGCCGTATGAAGGCAGCGTCGTGGCGACCAGCGGCGTCATCACGGGCCGCAAATCCAACGGATTCTTCATCCAGTCGCCGGCCGGCGCAGGCGACGGCAATCCGGCAACCTCCGACGGTCTGTTCGTGTTCACGAGCGCGGCGCCCGCCGCAACGCTCACCCCGGGCACCCTCGTGCTGGTGACGGGCCGAGTGCTGGAGTTCATACCAGCCGCCGACCCCACGAGCGCGCCGCTCACCGAGATCGCCGAGTCGCCCTCGGTCGTGGTGCGGGGCGCAGGCATGTCGCTGCCGGCGCCGCAAGAGCTCCGCGCCGACGACGACACGCGGGCCATCGGCCCCGAGAGCCTCGAGCGGTTCGAGGGCATGCGCGTGCGCGTCGCGTCGCTCACCACGTCCAGCGGCACGCTCGGCACAGTGAGCGAGCCGAACGCCACGGGCTCGTCAAACGGCGTGTTCTACGGCGTGGTGACGAGCATCGTCCGGCCCTTCCGCGTGCCCGGCATCGACGTCACGCGGCAGGCCCTGCCGACCGATGCGCCGTGTTGCGTGCCGGTCAATCGGGGCAATCCGGAACTGCTGCGAGTCGACAGCGACGGCCAACCGGGCGCGGCCGCAATCAATCTGACGACCGGGTCCGTCGTCAGGAATCTGGTGGGCCCGCTCGACTACAGCTTCCGCGCGTACACGGTGCTGCCAGACCCGGTCACACCGCCAGAGGTATTGCTGGCGCCGCTGCCTGGGCCGACGCGTGTGCCAGCCGACGACGAGTTCACCGTGGCGTCATTCAACCTCGAGCGCTTCTTCGACACCATCGACGACCCCGGCGTGGGCGACGCCGTGCTCTCGAGTGCCGCCTATCTGACGCGCCTCAGGAAAGCGTCGCTGCATATGCGGGCGCTGATGCACCTGCCGTCGATCATCGCCGTGCAGGAGGTCGAGAACCTCGGCACGCTGCAGATGCTGGCGGCGTTCCTGAACCGCGAGGCGCGTGACGCGCGGGTGCTGAAGACCCGGTACGAGGCGTATCTGCAGGAAGGCAACGACCCGGGCGGCATCGACGTCGGGGTGCTCGTGGACCGGGCGCGGGTCGAGGTGCTCCAGTTCACGCAAGAAGGACGCGGCGAGACGTTCCGCTTCGGCACCGGCGCGACCGAGCCCGTGCACGACCGGCCGCCGGTGGTCCTGCAGGCCCGCGTCCGCACGGACGGCGGCGCCACCCGCGCCATCACGGTGGTGGTCGCGCACATGCGCTCGCTCATCGACATCGACAGCCCGACCGCTGGTCCGCGCGTGCGATTCAAGCGGGCGCTGCAGGCGGAGTCACTGGCGGCGCTCGTCGACCGGCGTCTCCGCGCCGACCCTCAAGAGGCGCTGCTGGTCGTCGGCGACCTGAACGCGTTCGAGTTCAGCGACGGCTACGTCGACGTCGTGGGCACCATGCGCGGCGTGCCGGCGCCACGCGATCGGGTGCTGCAGCCGACGCGCGATCTGCTCGATCCCGACCTGGTGAATCTCGGCGATCTGGTGCCGGCCTGGGAACGCTACTCGTACGTGTTTGACGGCGTCGCGCAGGCGCTCGACCACATGCTCGCGTCGCCGGCGCTGGTGCCGGCGGTGACGGCGTTTGGCTACGTGCGCGGCAACGCCGATGCGCCCGAGGTATGGCGGTCAGACGCCGGCAGGCCAGAGCGGATCTCGGATCACGACCCCGCGCTCGCCTACGTGCGCGCGAGGTAGGGCGCCCCGAGCGAAGCCGCTCGTTGCCCGTCGATCGGCGCGGGGCGACAGGGCCGAGAGTCACTTCTCGCGCGACGTCGGCCGGTCGGCCACCGCGCCGAAAAAGCCAATCATCATTTCCTCCCACGTCTGGTCGCCCCAGCGGACGTCCTTGGCGGGATCGGGGTTGAACTTGTTGCCAGTCGAGTTGTCGAAGTGCGCGATCACCTCGACCGACGTTCCCGCGGGCAGCAGCCGCGGCTCGGCGAGCTGGTAGGTAAACTGCCAGTTGAAGTCGTAGGCCGGCACCGACAGCAACGTCTCGCTCTTCCCATCGGCGAAGTGCGCGATGTAGGTCATGTCCTTGCCGCGCACGTGCATGTGCGGGGTGAACGACGTCACCAGCGTGTCCGTCTTGAGCACTTGGGTCGCGCGCACCTCGTGGTTGCCCGCCCCAGCCGGAATCAGGAACCGCGTGTTGATGGCCATGCCGCCGACCGACTGCTTGGCGGGGGGTGTCTTGGCATAAATCACCCCCACTTCGGTGCGATCCACGTCGGCCTCGCCGTTGGTCGTGTAGTGCATCTGCAGCACGATGTCGGTATTGCCGGCGATGCGGCGGGCCACGCCGTCGGGGTAGCGCACGCCGGGTTTGTTGGGCGTGGTGCCGCCGATGTTGCCGGCTCCAAGCGCGCCGTTGGTCTGCAGCGGAGCGTCGGAGGGCTGCGTGTACGCGATCACGTGGTGCACGTGCGTCCGCGAACTCGACCGGATCTCAAGCGCCTGGATCCACTTCTCTTCGGTCAGACTCGTCGGGATGCGCACGTACTGATAGGGAATTTCACCGGCCGCTGGGATCGTGAACGGCTCGGGCGTCGCGAATACGACGTCGGGTGTGCCGATGGTCCAGCCGTCCGCGAAGGTGGGCCGCGCCGGCAAGTCCTTGTCGTTGCCCTTGGGCGCACCGGCGTCAACCCACGCGGTGATTGTGGCGATCTCTTTCTCGCTGAGGCTCGGGTCGTTGCGGAACTTGCCGTGGTTGGGGTCGGCGTTCCACGGCGGCATCGTGCGCGCCGCGACGCGCTGGCGGATCGACCGTGCCCAGGGGCGCGCCTCGTCGTAGGTCAAGAGCGACATCGGCGCAAACATCGTCGGGCGATGGCACTCGGCGCAGCGCGAGTAAAAGATCGGTGCGACGTCCTTGCTGAAGGTCGGCGCGGGCGTCTGTGCGGCGGCCGGCACTGCGGCCGCGACGCATGCCAGCAGGCCAAGGGCGGTTTCTCTCAGTGTCATTCGGGCACTCCTAGCGTGGCAGCGCGCGGGGTGGGCCGCTGCCGGACCCGCCGGGCTACCGCGGCGGACTATAGCACCGTTGGCACCGGCCTCCGACACTAGGGCGCGATCTCGACCAACTCGATCGCTTCTCGGCTCGGGCCTTCGATCATCACGGCCCGGTACTGCCCGAGCCTATATGGTTCTTCCAGAAAGCGGACGCCTTCGGCGCGAAGCTTGGCAATCCACGCGTCCAGGTCGGCAACGCGCAAGCCGTAGTGGTCCATCAGGTGGCCCCGCGAGCCGGCCAGCGGCGTGGCGGTCTGGCGCATGTAGGTGTTGAGCGAGACGTCGCTGAACGCCATGCTGGTCACCCTTGGCGTGCGGTACATCCCGTCGTAGTCGAGCGCCGGCCAGGTCTTGTCCGGTCCTCGCTGCACGTGGCAGTTCGCTTCGGTGCGCACCGGTTGCGGCGCGCCGCCGAGGCCGCTGACGGCCATGTTCAGGTGCGTCTGGTACCAGAGTTCGGCACAGAACGGCTGCTCCTGGTACATGTGAATGTGATTGAAGCGCTCCGTCGGCATGTTCCCCTGGTACTCGACGATGGCATCGTCTGGACCCTGCAGATAGGCGAAGCCCGCGCCGCGGGTGGGCGCGACGCCCTTGGCCTTCGCGTCCGCGATGCCGGCCTTGGTGAGGCCGTTGGTGCCGCCGCTGCCGGGCCACGTGTCCGCGCTCGTGAACACCGTGCCTCCGGCCTCCTCTGTGTAGAGCGGCAACAGGGTGATGGCGTGCAGCCTGAAACGGTCCAGGCTCTTGTGCACGTCGGTGACGTGCCAGCCGAAGTGCCAGAAGGCCGTCTGGGGTGCCGTGGCTGGCGGCGTCTCGACCTTCGTGAACAGCACCCAGACATCGGTCGGTGACTTCAGCGCAGGTTGGCCCGCGAACGTCGCCCGCGACGTTGACGGAAACTGCCGCGTATAGAAATCAACGGCCGCCGCGGGGTTCAGCGAGTTGAGGTGCAGGTGATGGAACGCCGGCGTGGGTAGAGCGGGCGACTGCGATGCCACCGGCGAGGGGAATGTCGCTGCGGCGGCGATGAGCACCGCGGCCAGCGTCCTGAGCATAGCCAACCACCCCTGGGTTCGCACCTAGTTCTCGAGCCCCAGCGCCCAGCGGATGCCGCCTGTGACGTGTGCGCGGAAGACGGCGTCATGTGCCCAGATGTCTTCGCGGTGTCCGAGCGTCGTGTAGAACGTCCGCCCCTGGCCAAAGGTGCGGGTCCACGCCTGCGGATAGTCTCCCTTGGGAATATTCGGCAGGTCGGACATGTCGGTCCTGTCGGTGTCGAGGCTGAGCAGCACGTGCACGCGGTCGCGTGAGAACGGCATCAGGATGGGGAGCCGGCCGACCGCGGACAGGTTCGCGGTGGGCGTGCTCGCGTTCCACACGTGGCGACCGAACTCGTAGAACTCTTCGTTCAGAGGCCACGTCGAGCCCAGCATGCGCGTCGCCGGGTGGTTGGGATCTTCCACCTTCAACACGCCGACCTTGCCCTTCGCGACCATCTCGGTGGGCACCACCGACCGCAGGTAGTACCCGCCCAGCACCTCACCGAATTCCGGGTAGTCGTAAAGCGTCAGGGTGGCGCAGTGGACGCCGACGAGCGCCTTGCCGTTGCGCACGAAGTCGACAATCGACTGGCGTTGCCGGGGCGTCAGCGGCAGGTTGCCGTTAGTCATCAGCATCAGGCCGTCGAAGGAGTTGAGATACTCGGGCGTCAGGACGGAGAGGTCGAGACTGCGCGAATCCTGCGTGTAGCCCTGCAGGGTCGTCACCTGGAACCCGGACGCCTTGCCCCATTCGGTTACGGCCGCTTCCGCCGGCGCCAGGCTCGCGTGTTTGTAGAGGCCCGCGTGCGTCAGGAACAGCAGCTTCTTCGCAGAGGGCGCCTGCGCCCCCGCCATCACCGAGAGGATTGACACACTGACGCCAAGCGCCGCGAGCGCGCGCAGATGACCTCTCATCGCGCTATCGGACGCGCTTGGCCATGGACTCTTCACGACGGGCGCCAGCCAGGATGCCTTCCATGGCGTAATTACCCTCGTGGCACGCGTACTCGTAGACCAGGCCGTCGGTCTTCTTCAGGCGAACGAGGAACGTGTACGGCTTGGTCCACGTGGCCGGGTCGCTCACCGTGATCTGCCAGTCGATGAACTTGTCGCTGACTCGCGTGTAGCGTTCGGTCAGCGTCACGTCTCGGGTCGATCCCTGGAAGCCGTTGAGGTAGTTGGTGGTCTCGACGACCAGCGTGTCGCCCTCCCACCGGCCACGGGGATCGCCGTGGAGTTGCCGAATCTGCTTCGGCAGGTGCGGGGCGCCCGTCATGGGCACGATGCGCGCGTCGTGAATCATCTCCTGCAGCAACACCGTCGTGTGCGGCTCCTGGAGAATCTGCACGTAGCTGTTGTAGTTGGCGCCGGTGCGCGGCGCGCCGTACGAGACGCAGCGCTCCGACAGCGGGCGGTCTTCGGGACCATCGGCGGGCCCGCGGGTCTTGGGTGCGAGGCGGGCAGCCTCGCGCCGGGCCTCCGCCTCGGGCGTGAGCGGCGGGAACTGGCCATCGGGCGGGTCGGTGACGAGCGACGTGCGGTTGTCCCACTCGCGGTCGGCCATCCAGAACTGGTTGTAGTTGCCGGTGGTCGGATCGTACGACACTTGACTGAACGCGCCTTTGTCTTTCGCGTCGAGCATCTGTTGGACGAAGTTGCCGAAGATCGCGTCGCCGCCCTGGTCGACATACTCGGCGGCCGTGCGCTTCAATTCCTCCAGCTCGGCGTCGGTCAGCGCCGTCTTGTCTTTCCACTGCTTCGGACGGGTCATGGGCGTGACGCTGTTGTTGCCCCAGACACCCCGCAGGTCGGGATGGCCGTCGGCCGTCCGCGGCATCGTCCACGCCGCGGGGGCCGCGCCAGCCGCGGGCGCAGGCGCAGGCGCCGGGGCTTGCGCCCCGAGCGATCCAATCGCGACGGAGCCGATGACGAGGGCGGCGGCGGCAGGCAGAAGGTGCTGGCGTGTCATGGGGCGTAGTGTCGCTCAAGCTGGGGGGCAGGTAAAGGGGGGATGGTGTTATGCTCCGACCGCGCCACGGCCGGGGGTCGGCTCGGTTTCGGTGGGCGCGGAGGTCGGAACGATGTCATTGAAACCCTGGATCGCGGGGGTTGCCGCCGTGTTGCTCAGCGCCAGCGCCTCGCTGCTGGCCCACCACGCGTTCTCCTCGGAATTTGACGCGAACGCGCCGGTCACGTTGCGCGGACCCGTCATCAAGATCGAGTGGATCAACCCGCACGCGTGGGTGCACATGGAAGTGAAGGGGCCCGACGGCAAACCGCAGATCTGGATGGTGGAAGGCGGCACGCCCAACACGCTGCAACGCGGCGGCATCACGCGCGACTCGATCAAGATCGGCACGGTCATCGTCGTGGCGGGGTTCAAGGCGAAAGACGGCCGGCTGCGCGCCAACGGGCGCGACATGACCTTGCCCGACGGCCGCACGCTGTTCATGGGATCGTCGGGCACCGGCGCGCCGAAAGACGGCCGCGACCCCAACGACCGCTCGCAACCAAAGAAGCCTGGGCAATGACGGTGCGCGCCTCGTCCGTTCACGTGACCCTCGCCGCCTCGGTGCTCGCGATGACGCTTGGCGCATCCGCCTGCGCCCCGGCGGCACCACCCGCGCCCGAGGCCTACCGTGCGCCGCGCACACCCGACGGCACGCCCGATCTCAGCGGCATCTGGCAGGCGATGAACACCGCCAACTGGAACCTCGAAGCGCATGTGGCCAGTCAGGGGCCAGTCATCGCCCTGGGCGCGGCCTTCAGCGTGCCGCCTGGCACCGGGGTGGTCGACGGCGGGGAGATTCCGTACCTGCCGGCGGCCCTGGCCAAGCGACAGGCCAATGGCGCGAGTTGGACGACGCTCGACCCGGAGGTGAAGTGCTTCATGCCCGGAATCCCGCGCGCCACGTACCTGCCCTTTCCCTTCCAGATCGTGCAGTCGGGCGACAACATCCTGATGAGCTACGAGTTTGCGAGCGCCAGCCGCGTCGTCCGCATGAACACGAAGGAGAAGAGCCCCGCGCCCGCCTGGATGGGCTGGTCGGTCGGCCGCTGGGAGGGCGAGACGCTCGTCATCGACGTGACCGACCACATGGCCGAGACATGGTTCGACCGCGCCGGGAACCACCACGGCGACGCGTTGAAGGTCACCGAGCGCTATGCCGCCATCGACGCCAACACGCTGCAGTATCAGGCCACAATCGAAGACCCCGGCGTGTTCTCGCGCCCGTGGACCATCAGCATGCCGCTCTACCGCCGGCGCGAATCCAACGCACAACTCATGGAGTACAAGTGCGTGCCGTTTGCCGAAGAGCTGATGTACGGCCACTTGCGCAAGCAACCGGCGACCCGGCCCTGACGCCATGCGCACGGTGCTGCGCGTCCTCACCGTTCTGTCCGGATTGTTCTTCCTCGCCATCGGCCTGGCCGCGCTGCTGGCGCCCGGGCGCCTGACCGGGCTGTTTGCGCTCTACCCGTTGGGCAACGCCGGCTACAGCTCGCTGCGGGGCGACTTCGGCGCGCTGTTCCTTGGGCTGGCGCTGTTCACGCTGGCCGGGGCCATTCGCCGCACGGCGCGCTGGCTGGCGGTGCCTGCTTGGCTGCTGGGGCTGACCGTCCTTGGTCGCCTGACGAGCCTGGTCGTCGACGGCGCGTCGGCCGACAGCCTGCGACCGATGGCGATCGAAGTGGTCGTGCTGGTCGTGATCTTGCTCGCCATCGTGAACCTGCGGGGCGCAGAGACGCGACCGACGACGACGCGTGCGTGGCCGCGCGCCGTGATCGCCACTGCCCTGCTCGGGGCCGCGGGCCTGGGCCTGGCGTTCGCGTTTCAGCGGCCTCTCGGTTTGATGCTCGTGCGCCGCGGGGTCGAGAGCGGACTGCAGGGCCAGTCATGGCTCGACGCCCTGCCCGAGGGCCTTCATGTGGGCCTGTGCGGATCGGGCGCGCCACTGGCCGACGCCAACCGCGCCGGACCCTGCGTGTTCGTCTTAGCCGGACGCCGGGTCTACATCGTGGATGCGGGTGAAGGATCGCCACGCAAGATGGCGCTGATGGGGCTGTCGCCGGCGCGGGTAGACGCCATTCTGCTCACGCACTTTCATTCCGATCACATCGGTGGGTTGGGTGAGCTGCTGCTGCAGCGCTGGGCCGGTGGCAGCCACCAGGATCAGACGCCGGTCTATGGCCCGCCCGGTGTGGAGGCGGTCGTGCGCGGCTTCAACGACGCCTACCGGCTCGACACCGGCTACCGGGTGGCGCACCACGGCGCCGAGGTCGTGCCGCCGGGTGGCGCGGGCGGGGCCGCTCGCACGATCCCACTGGTCGAGGGCTCGGATGCCGCGCAGGTCGTGCTCGAACAAGACGGCCTGACCATCCGCGCGTTTCCCGTGATGCATGCCCCGGTCAGTCCGGCAGTGGGATACCGCTTCGACTACAAAGGCCGCTCCGTTGTCGTCAGTGGCGACACGGCGCCGTCTCCGGTGCTCGAACAGCAGGCCGGCGGCGTCGATGTGCTGCTGCACGAAGGGCTGCAGACGTCGATGGTCGCACTTGTGGGCGAGGCAATGGCCAGAAACCAGCGCGCCGGCGCCGCCAAGATCATGGCCGACATTCCCTCGTACCACACGACGCCAGAAGACGCGGCGCGCCTGGCCGAACGGGCGGGTGTGAGGCACCTCGTCTTCTATCACACGATTCCACCACTGCGGTTCGCGTTTCTGAACGCCGCGTTCCTGGGCGACGCCCCGTCGCTCTATCGCGGCCCCATCACGGTGTCGAACGACGGGACGCTGGTCAGCCTGCCGTCGGGTGGCACGGCCGTTATTCTTCGCGAGCTTCTGTAGAGACGCCATGGCCCGCTGCGGTGTGTTGCTCCTGCTGTGTCTGTTGGTGACCGCGAGGCTCGATGCCCAGCCGTTTGGCGTCAGACCTGGCCGAAGGCTGGCGCGCGTCGGGCACGTACTTCACGTGGACGTCCACGCTGCCCGAGAACCAGGGACGCCGCGTGCAGGTGTTCTACACCTGCCAAGGCGACGCGGCCAAGCCCACCATCGTGATGCTGCCGGGTTTTCCCACGAGCAGCTTCGACTTCCGCCTGCTGGCCGGCGAACTCGCCGCTGACTTCCGCACCTGCACGCTCGATTTCCCCGGCTACGGCGTATCCGACAAACCCGCAGGCGGTTATCGCTACACGCTCGCTGACGACGCGCAGCTGGTCTGGCATCTGGTCACGAAGGTGGCGGCCCTGCGGGAGTTCGTGCTGCTGTCGCACGACCGGGGCGACAGCGTCGCGCTGAACTTCCTACAGCTTTATCAGGCTGCGACCAACCCGCCGTTCACGATCACGCATCAGTTCCTGACCAATGGAAACATGTACCTGCCGCTGGCTAACCTCACGGAGTTCCAGAAGCGGATGCTCGACCCGGCCACCAGTGCCGCGGCCGTCAAGGCCGCCAACGCGAATCTGCTCGCGGCGGGCATGGGGCGCACCAACTACACGCCTCCGCTCGAGGCGGGCGATCCTGAGGTGCGTGCACTCGCCTCGCTCTTTGCGTACCAGTCGGGCGTCGAGGCCATCCCAGCCACGATCCAGTACCTGACCGAGCGCACACGGATGGAAGTGAGCTTCCTGCAGACGTTGGCGCGCAGCACGATCCCGGCCACGATCATGTGGGGTGTGCACGACCTGGTGGCGCCCGTGCGGGTGGCCGACTACGTGTTCACGACGGCGCTGCGGCAGCGCACGGTACCCGGGGCCTACTGGCTGATGCCGTGTGGCAACCACTACGTGCAGCACGATCAACCGGCGGATCTGGCACGCATCGTCCGGCTGACGCTCGCCCTGCAGTCAGCGGGCAAGCCGCTGCCCACGGCGCCCTACAATCTTTCGACGGACCCGTGCAGTCCGGTGCTGGTCGGTCGCGAACAGCCGCCAGGCTAGCGATCATCGACGTCGTCTGCGGCGGCGGCTCGGCACAAGGGTGAAGTAGTCAGGTGCGGACGTTCATCAACGCGATCCCGTGGAGAGTTCTGTCGTCAGCCCCGCATCGGCGGAGGATCGCGACGAGGAAGTCGGTCTTGGCCTGAACGTAGCCTTCGCTGTCGTTTGTGAACGAGGTTGCCAATCGCCTCTTCAGTTCGCCGTACGCACGTGCATCCGACGCATTGCTGCGCAGGTGA
>JANMDX010000354.1:0-15568 GCA_031376505.1 Acidobacteriota bacterium | reverse complement strand
ATTCTGTTTGCGCGCTGCATCTCGTGCCATCGCACCGGCGAGATGGGCCCGATGTCGCTTACGACCTTCGCCGAAACGCGACCCTGGGCGCGGGCGATTCGCACAGCGGTGCTGTCGCGGGCCATGCCGCCGTGGGGCGCCTTCCGCCGAGCAACACGTCGGTGATCCGCGATCTGCCGCTGTCGAAGACCTTTGACCACGACACGCTGGTGCAAGCGGCAGAAGTGCGACCCGGCGTGCGGGCGATCACCCATCATGCCAACGTGCTCGTGCCCGAGGGCGACGGCACCAATCGCGTCGCGAGCTTCTCGCCAGGCGAGGGCGGCAAACGGTATCCGGCCGGTGTGGCCAAGCTGATTCCCAAGGGCACGCCCGTGGCCCTGAACATGCACTACAACCCTCGCGGTCAGGCAAGTCGCGACCCTGGCACCATCGTGGGCTTGCAGTTTGCGACCGGCCCGGTGCGCCAGATCGCCTACACGGCCGAGGCCGGCACGCACACCCTCGACATTCCGCCGGGCGCGGCCAACTTCGCCGTGGTCGGGCAACCCTTCGTCTTCGAGGAAGACACGCACATCCTGTCGTTGATGCCGCGGATGAACGAGCGCGGCAAAGACTTCAGCTACACGCTGATGCTGCCCGACGGCACCTCGCGCGTGCTGCTCAGCGTGCCGGCGTGGAACGTCGACTGGGTGTTCACCTACACGCTGAAGGAACCTGTGGCGGCACCGAAGGGCAGCCGGCTCGAGACTCTGGCGCACTTCGACAACTCGGCGGGGAACAAGGCGAATCCCGATCCCACCGCGCGCGTGAAGTACGGTCCCGAGATCATGAACGGCTACTTCGAGTACACCCGCGACGCGCAGGACCTGACGACCTCCGCTATCCGGCCGCGGCACTAGGCGCGGTCGTGGTTGACGTTCAGGATTCGCCGTCGGGCGTATCGCCGCTACTGCGGTCGATTCTGAGCAGCCACGTCTACGGACTGGCCCAGGAAACGCCGCTCACCAGAGCGCCCAGGCTGTCGTCACGCCTCGAGGCCGACGTGTGGCTCAAGCGCGAAGACCAGCAGGCGATTTTCAGCTTCAAGATCCGGGGCGCGTACAACTGCCTGGCGTCGTTGTCCGAGGCGGAACGGGCTCGCGGCGTGATTGCGGCCAGTGCCGGCAACCATGCCCAAGGGGTCGCGTATTCGGCGCGACACCTGGGCTGCCCGGCCGTCATCGTGATGCCCCGCACCACCCCTGACATCAAGGTCGACGCGGTGCGCTCGGCCGGAGCCGAAGTGGTGCTGGCTGGCGACCACTACGCGCAGGCCGAAGAAGAAGCGCTGCGCATCGGCGCCGCGCGCGGGCTGACCTTCGTGCACGCCTACGACGACCTGCGGGTCATTGCCGGGCAGGCCACGGTTGCGGTTGAGATTCTGCGCCAGCACGCCGGCAATCTCGGTGCGATCTTCGTGCCGGTCGGCGGCGGCGGCCTCGCAGCGGGCGTGGGCGTTTACGTGAAGGCCGTCATGCCTTCCGTGCGGGTCTACGGCGTGCAGCCGGTCGACGCCGACGCGATGTTCCAGTCGCTGGTGGCCGGCCATCCGGTGGCGCTCGAACATCCGGGGCTCTTCGTCGACGGCGTCGCGGTGCGGCGCGTCGGCCGTCACACGTTTCCGCTCGTGCAGGCCACGGTCGATAGCGTGATCCGGGTGTCGAACGACCAGATCTGCGCCGCCATCAAGGACGTGTTCGAAGACACGCGCAGCATCGTCGAGCCCGCCGGCGCGCTGGCCGTCGCTGGATTGAAGGCGCACCTCGAGGCAGGCGGCGAAAGGCACGGCGCGCAGGTGGCGGTGCTGAGCGGCGCCAACCTGAACTTCGACCGGCTGCGGTTCGTGGCCGAACGGGCCGCGCTTGGCGAGGCACGGGAAGCCCTCTTCGCCGTGACCATCCCCGAGCGGCCCGGCGCGTTCCTGGAGTTCTGCACGACGCTCGGTCCACGCGTCGTCACGGAGTTCAACTACCGTCTGAGCGGGCGCGCGTGCGCCGAGATCTTCGTGGGCTTCGCGATCCGGTCGCATGACGATGCGGCCCAGGTAGCGGCGCAGTTGCGCACGCGTGGCTACGATGTGGCGGATCTGACCGAGAACGAAGTGGCCAAGCTCCACGCGCGGCACATGGTGGGCGGCCGCGCCCGCGATGTCGAGCACGAACGCGTGTGCCGGTTCGAGTTTCCGGAACGCCCGGGCGCGCTGCTGCAGTTCCTGCAGACCCTCGGTGGGCGCTGGAACATCAGCCTGTTTCACTACCGCAATCACGGCGCCGACTTTGGCCGTGTGTTCGCAGGGTTCGAAGTGGCCGAGCAGGACTTGCCAGCCTTCAACGGCTTTCTCGACGCCACCGGCTATTCGTATCAGATGGAGCTCGACAACGAAGCGTACCGCCGCTTCCTTGTCGATCGCGGCTGAGCCTGGGTCGGCCGCGCGCAGGAGTCCAGCTCCGCCGCCAGAATCTCCGGGAAGTTCGACATGAGGCACGTCCCGGCATTGTTCACCAGGGCATCGACGCCGCCGAACTGGACAGCAATCGCGTCGAACACCGCGCCGATCGCCGTTACATCCGTCAGGTCGGCCGTCGCCGGCGAGTAGCGCTCGCCACGTGCGACCCGCATCCCTTCGAGTGCCTCGCCCTCGATGTCGAGCCCCACGACCGACAGCCCGTCCACCAGCAGACGGGCAACAATCGCGCGGCCCATTCCGCCCGCGGCTCCGGTCACGACGGCAACGCGCATCTCCTGCTCCTTCAGTCCGCGTGTGGCTCAGAGGTGACGCTGCTTGGCGCACGGCCCGTCATGAGCAGCGAGCGATCACCACGTACCAGGACGATGGTTAGTAATAGCGCATGTCCAGGGTGAGACGGGACTGGAGCCCAACGCTTAGAAATGGCACAATGATGCCATGCGGACTACCATAGACGCAGCCGGTCGAATTGTCATTCCGAAAGCCACTCGCTCGAGGCTGGGTCTCGAGGCAGGCAAGGTGGTCGAGATTCGTGAACGTGACGGGCTGCTGGAGATTGAGCCTGTCGCCACCGTGATGACGCTCAAGCCACGAGCCGGCGGGATGGTGGCCGTTCCAGAGGAGCAGCTGCCGCCACTGACCGACGCGATCGTCCGGGCCACACTCGAGGGCACACGGCGGTGATCGCCGTGGACACGAGCGTGGTGGTAGCGGCCTTTGCCAGCTGGCACGAGGGGCATGCCTCGGCGGCGGCGGTGCTGGCACGAGCGCCGAGGATTCCCGCCCACGTCGTGATTGAAGCCTTCTCAGTCCTCACCCGCCTGCCGCCCCCTCATCGGGCTCCCGCGGATGTGGTGCAAGCGTTTCTAGCAGGACGGTTCAGTGATGCGCCCCTGGTGCTGCCGTCCCGGCGACACATGGGACTCATCGAGATGGCGAGCCGTGAGGGGCTCACGGGCGGAGCCATCTACGACGCGCTGATTGCGGCCACGGTGCTGCACGCTGGCGCCACGCTGGTGACGCGGGATCAACGAGCGCGGATCACCTACGACCGCGTGCGCGTGCCCTACGACTTCCTGGACTGATCCCGCGCCTGGCGGCCGCACGTGCGGGGCAGGTCTACTATCCGAGCGGCACCTTTCGGCGCAGCTCGTCGAAGAAGGTCGGCAGGAACACGACGTGGTGTTCCTGAGTGAGCGCCTCCGCGGATCCCGCAGGCGTCACAATCACCACACGCTTGCCGTCGGGCGCCAGGTCCCACCGGCCCGGCGTATTGTTGGCGCCGCCGAGTGCGGCGATCCACACTCGCGGTCTGTCGGCCACGAACTTGCCACCGCTCACCGTGTAGCTCGCCGCCATGGCCTGATCGCCCGCCTGGTACATCAGCTCACGCTCACTCCGCGACCACCGCGGCATCGAGCCGCCGTTGTTCGACACCAGCCAACGGCTGCCCTGCACGGAGGCATGCGGCGGAAACGAGCGCACGTACACTTCGTCCCTGCCTGAATCCGATCGAGCAAGCCTTTGCGACGCTCAAGGCCTACCTGCGCGCGGCACGACCGTGGAGTGTCGACGACGTGTGCACACTGATACGAGACGTCCGCCCACGGCACACGCCGACCGAATGCGGACTCTACATGCAGCACGCCGGCGATCGGCTTCCTACACGGCTCTGAAGACCGCTCTAGCGGTAGAGCGCGGGCGCCTTCTCGAGCTGCGGCCACTGGGCCGGGCAATGGCCGTAGATGACGAAGGCCGAGCATTCGGCGGCCAGTGTCATGAGGCGGGCGGCGCTGGCCTGCGCCGCGGCGGGATCGTGGGCCGTGTCGAACTTCTCGTCGATCTCGGCCGGGCGCGAGACCGCGTCTCCCAGCAGAAGACACGGCCCGGTCTGCGGAAGGTCGACCCGCAGGGCCAGCTGGCCCGGCACATGGCCCGGCACGAGCAGAAGCTGCAGTCCGGGGCCGAGCGCGGTATCGCCAGTGACGGTGATGTAGGTCCGGTCCGGCCAGTCGATCCGGCGCACCGCGCCGAAGTAGAGCGGGCGCGGTTCGGCCCGGTCGGCAGCGGCGACGAGGATCGGCGCCTGCGGAAAACCCGCGATGCCGCCCACATGGTCGATATGGCTGTGGGTCATCACGAGCAGGTTCACGTCTTCCGGGACGAGGCCCAGAAGCCCAAGCTGGTACGCGGGCAGATTGCGCGGCGTGAGCTCCAGCACCTCGCCAAAGCGATCAAGGCCGTCTTGCGCGCTCGCCGCCACGGCGTCGTATGCATAGGCCTCCGGGAAGCCGGTATCGACCAGAATGGTCTCGTCGCGATCGGTGCGGATCAGGAACCCGACGATGCCGATGATGCGGCCATTGGCGTGGACCCGGAACAGGCCATAGTCCAGAACGGCCAGGCTCACCGGCCGTCCGCGAACAAGCCCTTCGGTCGTCATCGTTCTTCCCTCTGTCCGTTCGAGGAGCCCGGCCCGTGAAGGTGCAACTGCATACGCTGTTCGAGTATCTGCTGGAGACCACCGAGGCGCAACCCGAAGCGGTCGTCGGGCTGTCGTTGTCGCAGCCGCCGCGCTTGGGGGAGTTCCTGGCGGATCTGGATCCTGCCCTGTCGCTCGACTGGAACGGCAGGTCGTTCAGGGGGCTGCCCGCGCTGCGCGAAGCCGTGCTGCGGCAGGCTGGACTGGACGAGACCTGTGCCGTCGACGATGTGCTGATCACAGCGGGGGCCGCGGAGGCGAACTATCTTGCCCTGCGCCAGCTCGTCTCGCCGGGGGACGAGATCGTGACCGAAACGCCGGGCTGGCCACAGGTGGGCGTGCTCGCCAAGGCGATTGGTGCGCGGCTGGTCGAGGTGACGCTCGATGAAACCCTTGGGTGGGAGCTGCCGCTCGACACGCTGGAGGCGGCGGTCACGACGCGCACGCGGATGATCTTCCTGAGCAATCCGAACAACCCCACGGGCCGCCTGCTGGATGCGGGTGCGTTGGACCGGATCGCGCGGATCGCGGACCGCGTCGGCGCGTGGCTGCTGGTGGACGAAGTTTATGCCGGGTTGGAATGGGACAGGCGGCGCGCGCCGAGCATCGCCGGGATCTATCCGCGCGGGATCACGACCGGCAGCGTGTCGAAGGCGCTGGGGCTGCAGGGACTGCGTACGGGATGGCTGATCTGTCGCGACCCCGGGGTCATCATGGATGCGGTCATCCTGCGCGAGAACTCCAGCGAGATCATGAACATCATGGGCGAAGCGATCGCTGAGATCGCCTTGCGGCCTGAACGTCTGGGCCCCGCGCTGACGCGGGCGCGGCAGCAGGGGCGAACGAACCTCGACCGGCTGGACCGCTTCGTCGCCGATGAGCCGAAATTGAGCTGGGTACGCCCCGAGGCGGGGCTCATCGCGCTGGCCCGGCTCGCGGATGGCATCCGGTCGGACGACTTCGCGCGCCGGCTGCTTGCGTCGCCCTATCGGACCTTCCTGCTGCCCGGCTCCGCATATGGGCAGCCTCACCACGTCCGCCTTGGTGTCGGTGGTGGCGAGGACTGCAGGCTGGACGTCGGGCTCTCTCGGCTTGCGCAGTTGCTGGCGGAGTGGCGCTGAGAGGCGCAGGGCCTCAGACAGTTCCGCGCGATCTCGATGAGAGTTGCCGACGTGCGGCCATCCGTACCAGAATGCGGCGAGGAGATGCCATGTCGCGCGTTGCTCCCGTCTTCCCCCGCCTTGTCGATCCGGCCGGCGTGAACTGCTCGAACGCACCGCGCCCGATGGGCTCGACCACCGACGGATCGCGGGTCACCACCGCCCGGGCCACCCACGGGCTGCCGCAGGTGGAATTTCCGGGCGGGAGCAACCCGTACGTCGACTATCAGTTCATCGACCTGCTGCATACGCTGCAGATCCCGCGCAGCAGCGGCTACGACGAGACCTGCTTCATCCTGATGGGGCAGGTCAAGGAGCTGCTGTTCCACGCGCTGCACTTCGAGTTGTTCAACGCGTGCCACCAGATTGACGGCGACGACGTGACGGACGCGCTGCGGATGCTCTCCCGTGCGGCGCGGATCACGGCCTACATCACGCAGTCGTGGGACGTGCTCTCGACAATCACCGCCGATGGCTTCAACGAGTACCGGGACTCGCTCGACCGCGCCTCGGGCCAGCTGTCGTTCATGTACCGTCATGTGGAGTTCATCCTCGGCAACAAGAGCGAGCGGCTGGCGCACGCACACGACAACCTGCCGCACGTGTGGCCGAAGATGAAGGCGGCGCTGGAGTCGCCGTCGCTCTACGACCGCGTCATCGCGCTTCTGGCCAGGCGGGGGCACGCCCTCGATCCGGGAGCGCTCGACCGTGACTGGGCCTTGCCCTATCGGCACGACGCGTCGGTGGAGCGGGCGTGGTTCGACGTCTACCGCGAGGCACGCACCGGCAACGAACTCTACGAGCTGGCGGAGGCGCTCATCGCGCTGGACGACCACATCTCGCAGTACCGGTGGCGCCATTTCACCTCGGTGGCGCGGATCATCGGCGACAAGCCGGGGACGGGTGGGTCGGCCGGCGTGGGGTGGCTCCGCCATGTCACGGACCTGCGGTTCTTTCCGGAGCTGTGGACGGTCCGGACCTCGTTCTGAGGGTGCGGGTCACATTGGCGGGCAAGCGACCGTGTCGCCGTCGTGCGTGGCGCGGTGGCTACCGACGTGATCTTGGCGGAACGACTCCTTTAGGCCGACGCGCTGCCCGCCGGTGGCTGCAACGGTGCGCTACCGCTGTGCCGGCGAGTAGGTGACGCCGTCGGGGCTGGTCCCCACCTCGACCCGCGCGAGCGTCTGGCCGCTCACCAGATCCAGTACCAGCATCGAGTTGTCGTTCCGCACCGTCACGAACGCGTGCCGGTTGTCGGGATGGGGGGACACGCCGGCGGTCTCGGGCTTGGCCACCTTGGTGAGCCCCAGCGGGATCGATTTAAGCAGCGTCTGGCTCGCCACGTCCGCCACGACCAGCGACGACGCCTGGGCGTGGGGCACCAGCGCGCGCGTGCCGTCGGGCGTGAATTGCACGCGGTAGGGGAAGCCGGGCGACGGGATGCGCCTCACCACTTCGAGTGACCGCGTGTCGATGATCGAGATGGTGTCTTCGGCGCGGTTGCCGGCCCACACCCAGCGTCCGTCGGGCGTCACGCCCACGCCCTCGCACTCCTTGCCGGTCTTCACGTCCTTGATCTTGGCGCCGGTGGCGAAGTCGAAGGCGCTCACGCTGCCGTCGCGCAGGTTCGAGCAGTAGAGCCGCGTGCGGTCGGTGGAGAGCGCCAGCATGTGCGAGACCCCGGCCTCCGTCTTGAACACGCGCTCGATGGCTCCGCTCGTCACGTTCACGAGCAGCAGCGCCTGGCTGCCTTCCACGGTGACGACCACGCGCGCGGCGTCGACCCAGCGCACGTCGTGCGGCGCCCGGTACTCGCCGAGGTCGATGGTGCGGATGGTGTCGCCGCTCGGCAGGGCCAGCACGCTCAGCGCTTTCTGTGGGCCTGCGCCCTGCTTGTTGTAGTTCGTCACGACGACGGTGTGACCGTCGAGCGACGCCGCGGCCTCGTGCGGACCACCCACGACGGCCACGTGTCGATACGCCGCCATCGTCTTCAGGTCGATGAGCGTCACGGTATCGGCTTGCTGGTTCACGACCACGACCGTGCCCGTCAGGTCCGCCCGGCGGGCTGGTGCCTGCGCGTGGGCCGGGATGGTAGCGAGGGCAGCGACGACCGCGAGGGCGACAAGGAGGCGGTGGGGCATGGCGCAAACCTAGCGTCCCAGGTGGATTGTGGCAAGGCGATTGTGACGAGCGGCAGGAACGCACCTGCGACCACCGGCGTCCAACGGAAGTACCCTAAGGAATATGGGAATCACGAGGTAGGACATGACAGACAAAAAAGTCATCGCGGTAGTAGGCGCCACCGGCGCACAGGGCGGCGGCCTGGTCCGCGCAATTCTCGCCGACCCGGCGGGCGGCTTTGCGGTCCGCGCCATTACGCGCGACCCAAGTTCGGCAGCCGGACAGGCGCTGGCTGCGGCGGGCGCCGAGGTCGTGGCGGGTGACGTCGACGACCTCGACAGCCTGTCGCGCGCGTTTGCCGGAGCCTACGGCGCGTACTGCGTCACGTTTTTCTGGGCGCACTTCTCGCCGGACAAGGAGCAGGCTCAGGTGAAGAACATGGCCGACGCCGCCGTGGCCGCCGGCGTGCAGCACGTGGTGTGGTCCACGCTCGAAGACACCCGCAAGTGGATGGCCAAGGGCGACAACCGCATGCCCACGCTGATGGGGAAATACAAGGTGCCGCACTTCGACGCGAAGGGCGAGAGCGACCACTTCTTCACCGACGCCGGCGTGCCCACCACGTTCCTGCTCGCGTCGTTCTACTGGGAAAACCTCATCGGCTTCGGTGCCGGTCCGAAGCGAGACGCCGATGGCATGCTGCAGCTCACGTTGCCGATCGGCGATGCGCCCATGGCCGGCATCGCGTCTGACGACATCGGCCGCTGCGCCTACGGGATCTTCCAGCGCGGCACTGCGCTGGTGGGCGCGCGTATTGGTGTCGCGGGCGAGCACCTCACGGGTGCCGAGATGGCCGCGGCCATGGCCAGCGCCATCGGACAGCCGGTGCACTACAACGCCGTCACGCCAGCGGTCTATCGTGCCTTCGGGTTTCCCGGCGCCGAAGATCTGGGCAACATGTTCCAGTTCTATCGCGATTTCGAGCCCGATGTGAACGCTATGCGCGAGGTGGCGCGCTCGCGGTCGCTGAACCCTGCCCTGCAATCGTTCGAGACGTGGCTCGCCACCAACGCCAGCCGCATTCCGCTCGGGTAATTATCTCGAATTGTCTTTGTGTCTGACCCCGATGGCACGGATGTCGTGCCATCGGGGGCAGACCCCTTGCTTAGTTGTTGAGGGAGATGACGACGATGGCCACGATGATGAGCAGCAGCACGGCGAAGAAGATCTTCACCCAGCTGTAGGGCTGTTCGCCGGCCGTGGCGCCGGTGACGCCGTTGACCACGACCTGGTAACTCTTCCGCCCGAAGTCATAGTGCAGCAACCACACGGGCAGCAGCGTGTGCTTGAACGTCTGGTCGGTGTAGGTGGCGGCCACTTCCAGATTCCGGTAGGTGTCTCCCGGAATGTCCTGGGCGCACCGGGCCCGGACCTTCGCGTCCATCTCGGCGCGCGAGTGTTCGGCCGCACCCACCAGGTCGAGCTGATACTGCTCCACGACCCAGCCCGACACGTAGCCGCGGTCGTAGGGGCGCAGATCCTTGGTGGGGAAGGGCTCGATGGCCCTCAGCAGAGCCGCATGGATGCCCTGCGTGGCCGACACCAGCTCGTCGTCAAACGCCGTCGCCACTTCGCCGGCCGCCGGCACCCAGCGCACGCGACGTTCTTGGACCGTCTCGCGCCGGCCGTTGCGCGTGACCGTGCGCGACTCGTAGTAGTAGTGTCCCGCCTCGGCCTGCCAGCGCGCATGCACGCGCGCGTCGAAGGTCCAGTAAGGCAGGTAGACACCGCCCACGCGGTCGGTGAGCGCGGCCTTCTTGAGCCGGTTGGGGGCGAACCAGCGGCTGGCGTACCACTTACGAATGGACTCGCGCACCTGCGACTCGCTGTACGCGAAGGGCAGCAGGCTCTCGGGATAGATGACGTTGCGCGTCTTGGTGTAGGCCACGATCGACGCCGAGCCGCAGAACTCGCAGCGCTGCGCCACGCGGGTCGAGTCGAAGAGCGAGATCGCCTTGCAGCTCTGGCACTGCACCGACGTGCGGCCCTCGTCCCATCCGCGCTGCGCGGGGGGAATCGCGCGCAATGCGAGTGCCAGGTCGTGCTCCTGCACGAGCGATCCGTCGCGTGCCAGCTGTGCTGGCGATACGGTGCCGCAGTAGGGACAGACCAGCGCCTGCTTCGCGGCGTTCCAGTTCGCCTCGGCGCCGCACCCGGGACAGTGGTGCTTGTCGAGCGCCGAGATCTCTGGAGCCGGAGCCGCCGGAAGGGGCGGGGGCTCGGTGCTCACGCGACTACGACTTCAGGAACTCGTCGAGTGCGGCCTTGGTGACGCGCCAGGCCGACCCGATCTTCTTGCCCTTGAGGTCGCCCTTGTCGAGCGTGGCGAGCACGTCGGCTTCGGTGACGCCGAGCGTCCTGGCCACGTCGGCCGGCGTGAGCACGTCGGGAATGGGCGGTGGTCCCGCCACGACTCCGGCCGCTGCAGCGGCCTGACCGCTGCTTCCCAGCATGCCGCCCGGCTGGTTCGCCATCTGATTGGCGAGCGCGAAGCCCATCGCGATCTCTGCCGCCGAGCCCGCCACGCCGCCGCCCGAGCCCGGTTGGCCGAGTCCTTGGGCCATCTGGTACTTCACGTAGTCGTTCAGGTTGCCGATCGCGCTCATGCTGGAGCGCTTGTCGATCGCGGCTTCGACCTCGGGCGGCACCGAGCAGTTCTCGAGAATGAAGCTCGGGATCTCGATGCCGTACTTCTCGACGAGCTGCGGATTGATGAGCGGCAGCAGCGCTTCGCCCACTTCCTGATAGCGCGTGGCGAGATCGAGCACCGGCACCTTGGCCGTGCTGATGGCGTCGCTGAAGACGCTGACGATGCGCGAGCGCATCGTGTCGGCAAACTCGTCAAGACGGAAGTTCTGGTCGGAGCCGGCAACCTCCTTGAGGAACCGCTTCACGTCCACGACCTTGAAGTCGTAGGTGCCGAAGGCGCGCAGGCGCACGATGCCGAAGTCCTGATCGCGCATCATGATCGGATTCGACGTGCCCCACTTGTTCCCAGTGAAGAGGCGCGTGTTGACGAAGTAGACGTCGGCCTTGAACGGCGACTCGAACCCGTACTTCCAGCTCTTGAGCTGCGTGAGCACCGGGATGTTGTCGGTGGTCAGCGTGTGCTTGCCGGGGGCGAACGTGTCGCCGAATTCGCCCAGGTAGATGAACTGCGCGGTCTGCGACTCGCGCACGATCAACTGGGCGCCGTTCTTGATTTCCTTGTCGTCGTCGGGAAACCGCCAGCTGATCGTGTCGCGCGAGTCGTCGGTCCACTCGATGATGTCGATGAGCTGTGTCTTGATGTAGTCCATCAAACCCATGGCGCGTCTGCCTCCAGTAGTTAGGAAAGACGATACTATCGCGGCTGAGGTTCGAGCGGCATGTGACCTTGGCGCGTCAGTGCCCGCCGAGCCGCTGGCGCGCAGCCGTTGCAGCGGCGTTACCTCGCGCGGCCGCGGCGGCGTACCAGCGCTTGGCTTCCGCCAGGTCCACGGTCACGCCTTTCCCTTGCTCGTAGGCGTCGCCCAGACGCAACTGGGGGACGGCGTCGCCCTTGAGGGCCGCCTTGGTCCACCAGGTGACAGCTGCGGCAAGGTCTTGCGTCACCCCGCGGCCGGCCGCGTAGGCGTTGCCGAGGTTGTGCTCGGCCAATGTATGTCCGGCCGCGGCCGCCTTCTGGAACCACGCGAAGGCGATGGCTGGGTCCTCCGCCACGCCGAGGGTTTCGTCGTAGGCGGTGCCCATCAGGAACACGGCCTCGATGGACCCCAGTCCAGCCTGGCGGCGCACGGCGTCGACGAGCAGCGTCGCGATGGCCCGCGCCTTGGCCTCGTCGCGGGGGTAGCCGAGCCGGCCGCGCGAGTACGCGCGCGCGACCCACATGCGCGCCAGCACGTCCCCATCGGCCGCCGCGGCGTCGATGAGCGCGCGCGCCTTCGGGTCGTCCACGCGCCCGGCCACGCCGGTATACCAGCCAATGGCCTCGACGAGCCGGGCGTCCACGCGAGGTTGCGCGTCGGTAAGGCTGACGGCCGTGGCCACGGCAAGCAGGGCCAGGCCGACGGCGAGAGGACCGCGGGCGCGCACGGGCATCATGGTCGGCTCGGTCAGCAGCACGGAAGCGGCGGTTTAGCTGAGCGCCCGGATCACGTCCCAGCGCGTGATGATGTAGGTCTCGTCGCTCTTGAAGTCGCGCACGAGCACGGCCGGCGAATCCGGCGTGATCATGCCGGCCAGCGCGTCGACGCCGGTGGAGATATCGGCGTACGGAAACGCCGGCTCCATGATGGCTTCGACCGGCCCCTTCAACAGCTCGGGGTGCTTCACGATTTCGGCAAACAGATGCCCCTCGTTGACCGAACCCACGAGCCGGCCATCGGCCACGACGGGAATCTGCGAGTAGGCGTGCGCCGTCATGATGTGGGCCGCGGCCGCCACCGTGTCGCTGCGCTCGATGGTCACGAGCTTGGCCTTCTGGCGGTCGGCCACCAGGTCCTTGGCGGTGAGGCCCGTTTTGTCGAGGAAGCCCTTCTCGCGCATCCACTCGGGGTTGTACATCTTGCCGAGGTAGCGGGTGCCGTGATCGTGGAAGATCACGACGACGAGCTCGCCTTCTTTGAAGTGGGGCGCCAGTTGCAGCAGCCCGGCCATGGCCGACCCCGCGGAGTTGCCGGCGAAGATGCCTTCCTCGCGCGCGATCCGGCTGGTCATGATCGCCGCATCGCGATCGGTCACCTTCTCGAAGTGGTCGATCACGCTGAAGTCGACGTTCTGCGGCAGGAAGTCTTCGCCGATGCCTTCGGTGATGTAGGGGTAGATCTCGTTCTTGTCGAAGACGCCAGTCTCTTTGTACTTCTTGAAGACGGACCCGTAGGTGTCGATGCCCCACACCTTCACCGACGGTTTCTGTTCCTTCAGATACTTGCCGGCGCCGCAGATGGTGCCGCCAGTGCCCACGCCCACCACCAGGTGGTCGATGCGCCCGTCGGTCTGATCCCAGATCTCGGGGCCCGTCTGCTCGTAGTGCGCGCTGGCGTTCGACGGATTGTCATACTGATTGGCCTTCCAGCCGTTGGGCGTGTCGCGTTCGAGGCGTGACGACACCGAGTAGTACGACCGCGGGTCTTCAGGCTCGACATCGGTCGGGCACACGATCACGTCGGCGCCAAACGCCCGCAGCGCGTCGACCTTTTCCTTCGATTGCTTGTCGGTGGTGGTGAAGATGCAGTGATAGCCCTTGACGACTGCCGCGATGGCCAGGCCCATGCCGGTGTTGCCCGACGTGCCTTCGATGATCGTGCCGCCGGGCTTGAGCCGGCCGTCGCGTTCGGCGTCTTCGATCATCTTCAGGGCCATGCGGTCCTTGATCGAGTTGCCGGGATTCACCGTTTCGATCTTGGCCACCACCTCGGCCGCCACGATTCCCTTGGGAATGCGGTTCAGGCGCACCATCGGCGTATGCCCGATGGTCTGGAGGATGTTGTCGCAGATTTTGTGGGTGGTCATCGACCTGAATCTTACCTCGCTCGAGACCCCCGATCCCCGCCGCGTGTTGTTCCTTGCCGCTAGCCGCTAGCCGCTAGAACCCAGCCGCCGCCGCGCCGCGGGCGCGGCTAGTGACTCATCGCGTAGAGCACGATGTTCAAGGCCACGGCGTAGCCGTTCGGTGAAAACTGATAGAAGTATTGAGGGTCCTCGCCCTCACGTTCCCAGGCATCCGAGATGTCGGTGTTGTGCGTGGCGAGCACCATCATGCGGCCCTGTGCGTCGGTGATGCCACGCAGGTGCGTCTGCGCGCTGTCGCTGCCGCGCTCGGACGTGGCGCCGCCGCTCTGGCCCCAGAACTGGATCGACGGGATCTGCGGCAGCGCGGTTAGAGGGAACATCGTCCGGTAGATCGGGTGCTCCGGCCCGATGTCGCGCAGCGGATAGGCGCCGGGCGGCAGCACGCGCGCCATCTCGTTCTCGAAGACGTCCCAGGCCCGGGGGCCCCAGAAGTCGTCGACCCAGAGAAATCCGCCCTTCATCAGGTAGTCGCGCAGCGCCGACACTTCGTCGTCACGCAGCGACATCGTGCCCACATCGGATCCGAGCAGGAACGGGCAGCGGGCGAGCCACGGGTCGGTGAGGCGCGTCACGAAGTGGTTGGGCACGCCCGACGGCTGCTTGCTCACGCGCGTCTTGGTGAGTTCGGCAAAGCGGACCGAGAAGTTGATATCGGCGTCGGGATAGTCGGTCGACCAGCCCTGCCCGCCCGCCTCGCGCCATTGGCTCGAATACATCATCCGGCAGAAGTTGAATCCGCCATCGAAGCTGGCGTCACCCGACGGGAAGCGCGGTGGCACGCGTCGCATCCGCCCCCAGCCGCCGTATTGCGCCGAGGTGACGGCCGTCAGCGCGAGCACCAGGGCCAGGCTGACGACGACCGTGCGCCGGACGGTCATTTCTGCGGCGCCTTGGGCTTGGCGAGGCTGCGGTAGTACTCCTCGACCAGGCTCTTGAACTCGGCCGGCACCTCGTCGCTGCCAGAGAGCAGCACGTCGCGCTCCGCCCCCTCGGCCGCGCGCCGCAAGCCGAACTCGAATCGCCGCAGGCCGTCGCTGGCGGCGCCCTGCAGCCGCGCCAGTTCCTGCACGTCCTTGTAGACGCGGTCGTCGTCGAGCGCCTTGAGGCGCTTCAGGATGTCGTCGAGGTCGCGCGTGTCGACGCCGTCGGCGCGCAGCGCCCGGCGCAGCGATTCGAGATCCTGGGCGTAGCGGCGCGCCTCGCCTCGGAACTGCCGCACGTCGTCGGCGTTGAAGTTGCCCGGCCGCCCGTTGCCCCAGCCGCCGTCGTCGTTGAAGCCACCGGCGTTGTCGCCGCCGCCCTGGCCGCCGCCTTGACCCTGCTGGCCTTGCTGACCCTGGCCCTGCTGTGCGCCTTGCCCTTGCTGACCGGCTTGGCCTTGCTGACCTTGGCCCGGTTGTCCCTGCTGGCTGCTCTGCTGCCCCTGCTTGCCGGCCTGGCCCTGCTGACCCTGCTGACCCTGCTCGCCCTGTTGGCCGCGCTGACCTGCGGACCTCGACCTCCACTGGCCTACGGGCGATGTGCCCACGCTGCCCGAGGGTGTGGTGTTCAACCGCCTCACCGCCGACAACATGCTCATGGCCGAGCAAGGGCCGTTCCTCGAGCGCGTGTCTGAGACGGCGCACGGCAGCAATGCTTGGGCGCTGGCCGGCTGGCGCACCACCACTGGGCGGCCCATCC
>JANMDX010000313.1:0-46783 GCA_031376505.1 Acidobacteriota bacterium | reverse complement strand
TGACCTCGACGTGCGAGTCGTCGAGCTTCACCACGTGCATCTGCAGCGTCTTGACCTGGAAGTTCTGGTCATTGCCGCAACTGGGACACGTCAACGCCACGCTCTTGCTCCTCTCGCGCGCCCGAACGTGGGCAGCGCTGTCCATAGTCTAGTGAAAAGCTTCAAGCCCATACAAGAAAGAAAACTCATGAATTCAGCCGGATAATGCGCCCCGACACGATTTTTCCATGCAAGAGGCGCCTCAGGCCCTCCACATAGTCGACGAGCTGGCGGTCATCGGCCTCCTGCGCGTGACCGGTCCTGAACTCGACAACGGTGATTCGCCCGTCTTGGTGGCGCACCACGGCGTCCAGCACCGCTCGGACGGTGGAGCCATCGGCCGCCGGCCACGACAACGGCACCTCATGGTCGACATCTGCTTCCGTGATGAGCTGGCGCACCTCGTCGCGGTCCGCCAGCTGCGACAGCGAGGCGCACACCTGTTCAAGGACCTCCGCAGGCACCCGAGCGCCTAGCCGTGACACGATCACCGCGCGCCGTTTAGCCGACGCCTCGAGCGCCCCGGCTGCCAGCGCGCGATGCACGAGCGCGCCGAACGCCCGCGCGGATGTTCGGTCGCGCGCCTCGGGCGAGCCCGCGGCCGGCGCGGCTGCCCGAGCCATGTCCGACACGTTGCTGGCACCGGTTCGTGCGAGCACCAGCGGCGCGAAGTCGTCGGCGGTGGCGGTGACGGACGCGGCGCTCGAGGCCGCGACCGGCGGCGCGGCCGACACCGGAACCGCCCGCAGCTGATGCGGCGCGCCCGACGCCGCCACCCACTCGATGCCGGCGGCGCCAGGGCCGGCCACGGCCGCCTGCGCGAACGCCGCGGCTAGCGACGCCGGCAACACCTGCCCAAGCGACGCCGGCCCGGGTGCAAACGCGCCGTTCCTCGCCAACGTGGTGGCGAGATAAAGCCGATCGCGCGCACGGGTCAGCGCCACATAGACCAGGCGCTTGGTCTCTTCGCGCTCACGCGCCTCGATTTCCTCGCCCACATCCTCCGACAAACCGTCGAGCGACACCAGGTCGTCCACGGTGCCGTCGGCCTCCACGCGCGTTACCACCTCCACGGGGCCGCCGCGGCCGCCCGCGCCGCGCGACAGGTTCACCACGAACACCACCGGGAACTCGAGCCCCTTGGCCGCGTGCACGGTCATCAGGTTCACGGCGTCGAGCGCGTCCACGATGGCATTGGACTCGTCCCCCGCCATCAACTGCGACACCCGGTCGGCCACGCGGCCCAGGGTGGCGTAGCCACGATTCTGCAACCGGCGAATCAGCGAGCGCAGCTTCTTCAGGTTCTCGCGCGCCTGCGCGTGCCCGCGGCCGCGGATCTCGTAGTAATAGGCGCTCTCGTGCAGCACGGCGTCCACGAGTTCGGCTGGCGGCAGCCGGTCGGCCCACGCGACCCAGTCGGCCACCGACTGGCGCGTCAACTCAAGCACGCGGCGATCTTCGTCACCAAGCGAGGCCACGGCGGCCGGCGGCGCCGGCGACCGCAGCGCCGCGGCCAGTCGCGGGGCCAGCGCCTTCAGCGCAGGGTCAGAGAGCCGCACGAACCGGGAGCGCAGGAACGCGGCGGCGGGCAGGTCAGCATCCGGCTCAGCCAGGTAGCGGACGAGCGCAAGGACGTCCTTCACTTCGTCGGCGTCGAAGAAACCGAGGCCCTTGTAGACGTAGAACGGCACGCCCACCTGCTCGAGCTCGCGCTCGAACTCGCGATGGCTGTCGCGCGAACGGAACAGGATCGCGATGTCGCCCGCCTGAATATCGCGGGCGAGGCCAGTATCGCGGTCCCGCACAGTCGCTTTGGTCGCTAGCAAGTGCGCCACTTCACCGGCCACGGCCCTGGCCACGGCCGACGTCTGCTGGGCGGCCACGAGACCCACGGGGCGGGCCCGCGAGTCGTCCTCTGGCACCGGAAAGCGGTCCTGGTCGCTGTAGCGAAACGCGTCGACACGGTCGGGGCGCTTTCCGATCTCGTCGCACACGTCGTTGACGAATCGCTGCAGCGCCGGCACCGCGCGGAAGCTCTTCACGATGGCGCGCCGGGGCTCTCGACCGGGACGTAACCGGCCGATGAGGCGCGCGGCAAGGTCGAGCACGCCCACGTCGGCATCGCGGAAGCCGTAGATCGACTGCTTACGATCGCCGACGACGAAAATCGAGGGCGGCGTCGGCCCCTCGTGCGCCACGCCCGCGCCGGCGCCCCAGGCCTGCACCAGCAGCTCCACGAGCTGCCACTGCGGCCGGCTCGTGTCCTGCAGTTCGTCGACAAGCACGTGCTGATAGCGCGATTCGAGCCGGTAGCGGCTCTGCGAGAACTCCTCCATCTGCGCCAGCAGCGCCAGCGCCTTCACGAGCGCGTCGGTGAAGTCCACCATCACGTGCTCGTCGAGCGTCTTGCGGTACTGCTCGATGGCGCGCGCCGTGAGCCAGCGCAGGCTGCGCGCCAACACCACGTTCACGTCGCGGCGGTGGGCATGCACCAGATCCATCACCCCGGAGCCGAGGTCCTGCAGAAGCAGCCCATGATTGGTGTAGGCCGGGCCCGACGGGAACCGGGCCTTCAAGAACTGCGGCCGCTGGCGCGGCGTGCCGCCCTGGGTGCAGAAGTACTCGCGCAGCCGCGCCAGCAGGTCGGCGATCTGTCCGGGATCCGCCGGCGCGCCGGGCGCGAGTGCCCGTGTCAAGCCGGTCGAGAGCAGAGCGAACGCGTTGACGTCAGGGCCGGTCGACCGCAGGCGGGCCAGCTGGTCGGGGCTCATCAGCGCGCGCAGCCGCTCCACGATGCGCGCCGCCGCCGCGTCGGCGGTGAGATCACGGGGTGCGCGCGACAGAAAGCGGTCGAGCGCCGCCACGGCCACGAGCCGCCGGTCGAGCAAGCGCGACAGCGCCACGCGCAGCCGCCCCTCGCCCATGCGGGCAAACAACAGCGCGATGTCGTCGCTCACCGCGCTCTGCGCGCGGCCGATGCGCAGCGTGTGGTCGAGCGCTTCGCCAATCAGACGCGGCGTCTCGGTCTCGTCGGCCACGCCGAAGCCGGGGTCCACGTCCGCTTCGAGTGGGAACTCGCCGAGTAGCGACAGACAGAAGGCGTCGATGGTGCTGATCGAGATCTCGCTGAGACGCCCGCGCAGCTCTTTCCAGATTTCGGGCGGCATCGTCCCGAGGTCCGCCATGCGGGTCAGTTCGGCCACGATGCGGGCGCGCATCTCGGCGGCGGCCTTGCGCGTGAAGGTGATGGCGAGTACCCGACGCGGCTCCACGCCAATTCGCAGCAGGTTCACGTAGCGGTCCACAAGCACCTTGGTCTTGCCGGTGCCCGCCGAGGCTTCGAGGGCCACGTTCACCGACGGATCCACGGCGTAGACGCGCGCGTCGGCATCGCGCACGAGCGCCTCGGGCGGTAGTGGCTCGGGCGTGTCGTCGAACGCAAACGGGAGCTGCGCGTCAGCCATCGACGTCCTCGGACGAAGTGGCGCCACTCGCGCCAGGTGTGGCCACGACCGGGTCGACGTCGGCGGATGGCTCGTCGGCCGCGTAGTCCTTCCGGCACACCGACCCATAGGCGCAGAAGGCACACAGCGAGCGCTCGGCGGGCTTCACGGGGAAGTGGCCCGCGGCGATGCCATCGAGCACGTCGAGCAACTGGCCTTGCGCCTCGGTGAGACGCGCTGGCAAGTCGGATGGCTTCTTGGTCAGCGGCACGACCGCGGTCGGCCCCTCGTACGACAGGTAGCTGGCCGCGCCGAGCCGCCACTGGCGGCCCAGGTGGCCGGCCAGACGCTGCGTCACGCAGGCCGAGTAGATGGGCAACTGCAGCGCCCGTTTCAGGTCCGGCACAGCCCGCGTCTTGTAGTCGATCAGATGGAACGTGCCGTCGCTCATCAGGTCAATGCGGTCCACCTTGCCCCGCAGCGTCAGCGTCCGCGTGCGGCCATCGGCCGCGGTGAAGGCAAACGCGCCCTCGAGTTCGTACTCGAGCAACCGGTCGACCACCACCCCGCCGCGCTCGACCTCCATCGTCAATACCCGCCGCGCGATGCCGGGAGAGCCGGCGGTGCCGAAGAGCCGCAGGCGCTCGATGGCGGCCTCGCCGGCCGGCAGCGTCGCCAGCGCCGGCTCGGCGACCGCATCGAACAGCCGATGGGCCTCGAGCAGCAACTCCGCGGTGATGGATGCGTGCCCCGCTGCCTTCCAGGCTGCGAAGAAGCCTTCGAAGAGCTCGTGCAGGAAGAGTCCACGCTCGAGCGGCGTGCGGCCGTCGTCGTCGTGTGGCGGCTCGTCGAGGCTGAGCACCTGCGACGCGTAGAACTTGAACGGGCAGTCGAGATAGCGTTCCAGCCGGCTCACCGAGATGCGCGGCAGCGTCCACGACCCGGCATCGCCGTGAAACACGGGGCTGTCGGCCGTCGTGCGTGACAGTCGAAGCCGCGCCCACTGAGCGGCGCGTCCTCCAACCGCGTCGGGCGCCGGCGGATCGAGCGCGAGCGCCTGCCACGGAAACACCCGCGTCGACTCGTCCACCGGCGCCACTTGCCGGGGCGGCGCCAGTGCGCGGACCTCGTGCAGGAAGGCCGACGGCTCCACGACCGCATCGTCTTCGAGCGTCACGGTTGACAGCGCGAAGCGATGGCGGGCCAGGCCCAGCAGGTCCGCAAACGCCGCGCGGGCGCCCTCGAGCCGCTTGCGCTCCTCGGGCCACGCCAGTGACTGCAGCAAGAAGCCGGGGTAGAAGATGCTGCGCCGTTCGCGATCGGGCCAATCGGCGTCGATGAGGCCCACGATCTGGATCTCGTCGAAGATGCCGTACGGCGCCGTGGCCGCGTCCACAATCTGCACGCCGCCTTCGCCGGTGGCCGGCGCAAACGTCTGCGCGCCGAGCCAGCGCCGCACGGCCGCCGACACGATGGTGACGTCGAGTGTCGCGTCGGCGTCGAAGGCGCCATAGGCCTCCGAGAGCGACCGGCAGGCGCCGATCACGGCCGCTCGCACGCGTGCTTCGCGTTCCACGAGGGCATCGCCCTCGTCCAGCGGGCGCAGATAGCGATCGAGAAACGCCAGGAGCGTGCCGATGTGTTCCACGACGGGTCGCGGCGTGGCCATGGGCAGCAGCGTCTGGGCGGCCTCGGCCGCGACCTGCGCCGCCGGCAGCGCGCGACGCGCATGCTCATGGCGGCGGCGTTCGGGCAGCTCGCTCCACGTGCTCGCCAGCACGGCCAGGCGGGCGGCGTCGCCGAGATACCGGGCATCGGCCAGCGCCCGGTCGAGGGCCACGATGGCGGCACCCTCGAGCGGCGCATCGCCGGCGATGAAGCGAAAGTGTGGCGACCGCAACACGGCCATCGTGGCCGGGCGCGTGAAGCCGCCGGCGACCCACTCGAAGAGCACGTCGAGGGCCGCCGCAAACGGCTCGGCCGCCAGCGGCAGCGTGTCGCGGGTCTCGTACGGAATGCCCGCCCGCCCCAGTACATCGCGCGCCAGATAGAGATACGGCAGCGGCCGCCGCACCACCAGCGCCACCCGGGCGTCAGCGCCGAGCCGCCCAGCCCGATGGTCGGCCTTGAGCCGTCGTGCAAACGCCGCCAGCTCCTCTTCCCGGTCGCGGCTCGTGAAGAGCCACTCGTCGGCCGAGGGCACGAGGCACACGGGCCGGCCAAAGACGTCGGCCGGCACGGTCTGTTCTTCGATGCCCGGCAGTTCCTCGAAGACGCGCTCGAGCCACCCACCCGTGAGTCGCGCTTCGGTGGCGACGACATCGATCTGCGTCAGCCCCGGCAGCCTCGTCAGCAGGTCGATATCAGCGGGCCACAGGCCCGCAGGATCCGCAATGCGGTCCGTGACCGTCACCACCACCTGCGTGATCGGACGGTCCGGCACCTCGGCCAGCAGGTGTTCGCGCAGTCCGTGTTCGTCGAGCTGGCCGCTCGCCACCACGCCGGCTTCGTAGCCGCGGAAGGCCTCGGCGAGAAAACGGGTCTGCGCCAGCAACCGCTCGGCGCCCCGGTCGTCAGACGCGGAGAGTTCGTCGGTCAGAAACTCTTCGAAACGGGCGACCGTGCGCCGCTGGCGGCGGAGCGCGTCGTAGAGCGCCAGCATCTCAGCCACGAGCCCCGGCCGCACGGCAAACGGCGGCTCGAAGCCGCGGGCGCGGGCGTCACGAGCGGCACGGCCCAGGATCACTTCACGCGCAAACGCCGACAGGCGCGCCGGCGGATCCGCGAGGCGCGCGGCCAGCGCGTCGGCGAGGTCGGCGCGCGTGCCGATCAGTGGCAGGCACAGGGCGGGCGTGGCGGCCGCCCATGCCAGGTGCTCCAGCGTGCGGCGCAATTGGTCGGCACCCGCGCGCGTGGACACGACCACGAACGTGTCGCGCACGTCGAACGGCTGGCGCGCCGAGACGAGCGCCCATATGCCGCGGCGAAAGCCGTCGGGGTCGGCAGCGCGGTGCAGGCGCGTCTGGCGGGGCGTGGTCACGGAAGCGCAGGAGGCGCGAGCGCCTTGTCGAGGTCCTCGCGCGCGCGGGCCGCAAGCATCAGCGCGCCCGCGGCGGCGGCCGAGGCCTCGGTTGCACGCGACGGGTCGCCGGTCTGGACGGCGCGCAGCCGCAGCTTCATGGCGTTGTCGGCCAGGTCCCACGCGCTCTGCAGGAGCGAGTGCACCGACGCCAGCGAGGGCGGAGGTGTGGTGCCCGCCATCGCGGGGCGCGCCCGATAAAAGCGTTTCGCGACGAGGGCCAGCGTGCGAGGACTGGGGCCGGCCTGCGCGCGAATGTCCTCGAGCGGCCCTTCGGCGCGCTTCAGCGCGCGCAGGGCCGGCAACAACGATCGGCGGTAGCTGCGGTAGTCGGGCTCGAGCAGCCGCCACTGATCGCGGGCCAGGCGCAAGCGGCGGGCCGCGTCGGCATTGGCCTCGACCGCGCCGAGCACGGCCGACAACTCGGCGGGCCGCTTCGAGCCAAGCGTGGCATCCGCCTTGAGCACCTCGGCGCGCAGCTGTTCGAGGCCGCGCACGTCCGCCGCGCGGGCGCGCCTGGCGGCGGCGGCGAGCGTCGTTGTCGCCAGCCGGGCGTAGGCCACATCCGACGTGCGTTCGCTCGTCAGCGAGGCGAGCGCGGTCGTGCGCACGCGCGTGGCCCACGACGAGGGCAGCAACGACGCCGCATGATCGAGCAATCCGAGTACGCGCTCGAGCAGCGTGGAACGCTCGGCCGGCGTCTCGGCCAGCGTGGAGGCCACCAGCAGTTCCTCCGCGAGCTGCGCCGTGGTGGGCGCTGGCAGCAAGGTGTCGAGCGGCAGGGACGGCGTGGTGGAGACGAGACCGAGTTCGAATGAATCCTCTCCGGCCGCGGCGCGCAGATCGGAAATCACCTCGTCGAGCAGCGTGAGCATCTGCTGCACGTCGGCGGCACGGTAGCCGTGGTGCTGGCTGGGCCAGTCCGCCATGGCCGTTCGGGCTGATGCCGCGATCGCCAGCCGGCGCTTGGGGTCGGGCTCGCGCGCAATGCCCGTAAGCACCGCCGCCACCTGGTTCGAGAACTGGGCGTAGTCGTCTTCCGCGCGAGTCGACGCGTAGTGCACCGAGCGCGCCGTGGCCGCGTAGCGCTCGGTACGGGCCCAGTCCACGCGCGCGCCGGCAAGGGTGACCAGCTGCAGGTCGGGGGCCGGCCCATCGCTGAGCGGCAGCGAGAAGACCACGCGGTCGCCCATCTGGACCCACTCACCGAAACTCGTAAGCGAGGTGCCGTCGGTGAGGAACAGGCGCAGCAACGGCGTCGCGGGCGGTTGCGCGGACGCGGACGCGCAGCACACCACCACGTACACCAGTCCGGCCATGAAGGCGCCACGCCACCGCACCATCCCTGCAGCGTACGTGGCGCGTCTCCGTAGCGTCAAGGCACTCCGTCACCAGACCTCGGCGAACGACGGCAGCGCACCGTGTGGAAAACCTGTGGATGGAACGTGCAAGTCCTGTGGAGAATGGGTGTCGAAAACTATTTTCGAACTCAGAAGTCCAACGACTACGCGGCCCTACTCGCAAACGTCGTCGCCTTCGCGCCGACCTTCGCTTGTTTCGCGCGGTCAGCGTCGTAGAATCGTCGCTCGCTGTCGCCCCCCGTGACCCGACGTTTGGTATTCGGCATCCTGTGCACACACACCTTTACGAAGAAGAAATCGCCGGGCGCACCTATCACATCGAGGTGCACGCCGTGTCGAGCGAGCAGTGGCGCGCGAAGCTGGCACGCCGGCCGGGTATGCCCACCGCCCTCATGCCTTTCTACGGCAAGACACCCGAGCTCGCCGCGCGCGAGCTCACCAACTGGCTGGCGCTCGTGACCGCGCCGCCCCGCGCCCGCTAGCCGGGTGGAATCGATCACAATAGGCGCTATGCTCAATCGTCTGCGTGCGATCTTCGCCCTAGGTGTGCTGTCGCTGACCTGCGCAGTCCCGTCCGCAAGGGCGCAGGGACCCTTGCCACGGGTGCACATGGTGGCGACCGGGGGCACCATTTCGAACCGCGACGGCGGACGTCTCACCGCCGAGGAACTCGCCCTGTCAATGCCGGGACTGGAGCGCGCGGCCACCTTGACCTACGAGCAGTTTGCCAACGTGTCGAGCAGCCAGCTCTCGCTCGACCAGTGGCTGCAACTGGCCCGGCGCGTGAACCAGCTCCTGGCGGGCGACCCGGAACTGGCCGGCGTTGTCGTCACGAGCGGCACCGATACGCTCGAGGAGACGGCGTTCTTCCTGCATCTGACCGTGCGCGACCCGCGGCCGGTCGTGGTGGTGGGCTCGATGCGCAACCCGAGCACCCTTGGCTACGAGGGCGCCGCCAACCTGCTGGAGGGCGTGCGCGTCGCTGCCGAGCCCAGCGCACGCGGCAAGGGCGTGCTCGTCGTGCTCAACGACGAAATCAACTCCGCGCGGGACGTGACCAAGACCGACGCGCTGCGTCTGCAGACCTTTCGCAGCCCAACGCACGGCGTGCTCGGCATCGTGGACCGCGACCGCGTGGTGATGTTCCGCGACATCCTGCAGCGACACACCGCCAAGAGCGAGTTCGACGTGGCCCGCCTCACGACGCTGCCCCGCGTAGACGTGGTGATGGTCTACCAAGGCGCCACCGCCGACGTGATCAAGGCCATCGTGGACCTGGGCGCCAAAGGCATCGTGCTGGCCGGAGCAGGCGCTGGCGCCACGAGCGGCGACCAGAATGCGGGCCTCGACTACGCGGCTGAGAAGGGCGTGTTCGTCGTCACGGCCACTCGCACGGGCGCCGGCAGAATCGCGCCGTCGCGCGGCCAGGGCGGCCCGAACGCCCCCGCGAATCTGACGCCGGCTCAACAGCGCCGCCGCGAGTACAGCCTGTCGTCGGAAGACCACATTCCGGTGAAGGCCCGCATCCTGCTGATGCTGGCGCTGGCCACGACCAATAGTCGAAACGAGATCCAGCGGATGTTCAGCGAATACTGATCGTCTCGACGGCAGCCGCGCGTCCAGGTGACGTGCCAACGGCGCCAAACGCCCGGAATCTGGTATTATCCGAAGTCTCTTCCTACCCCATGGGCCTGTAGCGCAGTTGGGAGCGCGCCTGAATGGCATTCAGGAGGTCACCGGTTCGATCCCGGTCAGGTCCACCAAACTTTCCTTCCCAGTCTCGATCGGCCGTAAGTAGTTGAAGGCCGGTGCGGTTACGGCGGTTCCAACAAAGCCGTTACCGTCGAACGCGATGCCCTCGGGAAAGAACAGCTGTTGGAACCGCTGCCGTTGTGCGAGCGACACCTGCACCCAGAGGTCCGCGGCGCGCGGCAGGATGCCTCTGCGAACGCCAGGATGCCCTCAACGTCGAGTTCGTCCAGTTCCGAGGAGTGACGGTCGATCCGCAGGAGCGTCAGCTCCTGGCGCAGTTTCTCGGCGTGGCGGTCGTGGTGCGTCGAAGAGGAGTTCCGGGGCGTTGTTGCGCTGTGGATTCTTGGCCCGGGGGCTCGCGCGGTTCCGGTGCACGGGCTGCACGACCGAGTGGCTTGTGGCCTTCTCCTGCTGACGTAGCGACACGACCTGTGTCGGCGCGTCGCGGCCATCCTCCACGCCGCGAGCTGCGTCGCCCGTAGGTCGATGGCACCACGCACCTGGTCTTCGAGCCGAGGGCCTTCTTGGCCCGCCTCGCCGTGCTTGTGCCGCGTCCGCGCGTGAACCTCCTGTTGTATCGCGGCGTGTTGGGGCCGCGGGCGGCGTGGCGACGGGAGGTGGTTCCGACGGCCGCGTCTCAGGCCATCGGAGTCGCGACCTTCGCCATCTCGGTGCACCAATCGAGGTGCCACTGCCGCCGCCCGCCCGCCGCCCAGCATCGACGACTGGACCGCCTGACGAGTCGTGCGCCGGCCGGCCGCGTCGGTCTTTCCGGGCGGCCGGGGCGGAGTATGCGCCTCGACAATGCTCACTGCGCCCTCGTCCGGAGCACCAACGCACCAGTCGTGCAGGCCCGTGCTAATCTGCGCCGTGCGAAGGGGAGAGGGAGGGAGCGCGGGCGCGGCGAGCCGTACGAGGCCAGGCCGGATAGCGGGCGTTCCGTTAACCACCCCTCTTAATGCTCCCGCATCCAAAGCTCTCGTGCGGCCGGTGAAAGGTGGTATCGCCGGCCGCGCGCGGGCTAGGAGCTGGGCTCGCGACCCCAGCCCACCCCTTTATTCAAGGACTCGCAGATGGCCAGAAGCCTGGTGAGCGCAACCGGACTGTTGCTGTGGCAGCAGCCGGCACGGAGCGGTGCCGCATGCTCGGCGCAGTCGGCGGCGTACCAGTGAGCTCGCCCTTGACGAGCCTGGCAACTCCGAGGCTGCACCTGCGGACCCCTTCTCCGGCACTCTTCCTCGTGATGGCCCTCGGCGCCGGTGTTGCCGTGGCGACCTGGCCTGGGGCCATGAACGTCGATGCCTTGAGCCAGATTGGCCAGGTTCGATCGGGGCGCTACAACGATTGGCACTCCGGCGTCCTCGTCCCGATGTGGAGGCCACTCTACGCCCTGGGGCTTAGCGCGGGTTGGGTGTATCTGGGGTCGGTGGTGCTGCTGGCCGTCGTCCTGTACGAGCTCCTGGCCTCGGCGATGGGCCGCCGCACAGCGGGCGTCGTCACCGCAGGCCTGCTGGCGTATCCACCGGTGCTCGGCCTGGTCGTCTACTGGGGTCGCGACCAGTGGTATGTAGGAGCGCTCCTCGCTGCCGGGGCCTCTCTGGTGGCCATGCCAGGTTCCGGCAATCGTCGCACCCGAGCGACGATTGCGTTCACGGTCTCGGTCTGGGCGATGCTGGCCAGTCGTCAGAATGCACCGCCCGCGGCGTTCGTGCTGGCGGTTGCCGCGATGGTGCACGGTGGCCTGGGCGGTCGCCAGAGCTGGCTGACCCGTCTGGGGCCGGGCCGGGGTTACTGTGCACTGCGGGCGATCGCGCTCGGGCTCGCGGCCGGTGCGGTCGTGGCGATCATGCTGCTCTCCCAGGAGGCGGTCAGGCGGGTGGCCGGCGTGTCCCGTGTCCACCCCGAGCAGCAGACCCTCTTTTACGACCTCGCCGCCATTTCCATCGACACCGGGGACAACTGGTTCCCGGCGGTTGTCTACGCGGGCGACGTCGAGACGTTGGCAGAATCGTTCAGCGTGGTCGACGTTCTGCCGCTCGTGGCGCGACCAGACCCGGTCATCTCCCCGCTCAGACAGGGCGCATACTACGAGCTCCTCCGGGCGTGGGCAGGGGCGGTGGTCCGGCAACCGGGCCCCTACGTGCAGGCGCGCTGGAACCTGTTCATGCACCAGCTCGCCATCACGGGGCCTGCGCAACACGTGTTCCACGACCAGGTGGATCCGAACGAGTGGGGCTACGAGTTCCTCCTGCCGGACGCGTTCAGCGGAGTCGCCTCCTACCTCCAGGCGTCGACTCCGGGGACCAGCCAGGACGGTGGCCCGCTGCACGCGGTCTGGGGCTACGTGCTGGTCACCGTGGGCGGTCTGGGCTGGTTTCGATCGGCACGCATCGAGCGCCGGATGCTGGCGTGGGTGTGCGCCGCGACGCTGGTCAACACGGCCGGCCTGTTCTTCGTGGCTCCCACGGCAAGCTATCGCTACACTTGGCCGTCGGTGGTGGTGGGCTGTGTGGTAGTTGTCGTGTGGGGCGCCGATCTGGCCAAGGCCGCACGCCCCCCTGCGCCTGGCCCTGCCAGGACAAAGACCGCCGCAGCCTCGGCCGGTGCCGCAGTGAGGTGAGATGGGCCAGACTCCGACTATGGCTGCGGTGAACATGTCCCATGCCGGTGAGCGCGAATCCCAACGGGGTTGAGAGCCCCATCGCATCGCGCGCCATGATCCTTGCACTAGGCGCATGGGTCGTGACCGGCGTGCTCTTGAGAAGCTATGCATTGTGGAGTCAACCCACCCCGATGCTGTGGTTCGACACCGGAACGTACCTCCGTGGTTCGCTCCCGGGTGCGGCTCCAGCGCTCGATCGGCCGCTTGGCTACTCCTGGTTTCTGCGCGGTGTGCGCATGCTGCACCCTGGCCTGCCCATCGTTCAGATCGTCCAGATGGTGCTTGGCATTGCGACGGCGTGGCTGTTCTTCGCGGTGGTGGGCCGACTCATGCCAAAGCCCGCGTTCGTTTCCACGACGGTCTTCGGGTTACTGCTGGTTTGGCCAACCAGTGTGATCCTCGAGACCTACGTGCTATCGGAAACGCTGTTTCTCTTTTTCGCCGCTCTTGGTTTCTACTTTCACGTGCGCGCAAGCGCATCCGAGCGAACGTTTCCTGCTTCCTGCTTGCTGCTGGGGGGCGCCGCGTTTGCGGCCGGGGCACTTGTGCGGCTTGCCGGGATCTACTTCTGTCTTGCGTTCCCGCTGATCATGGGCGTACTCGCATTCAAGAACGACTATGCCCACAGGCGCGAGGTCCGTCGCGCGTTCCTCGCGAGCGCGCGCACCATGGGATGGGTTGCGCTGCCGATTTTGCTGACGCTGGGGCTGTACGCTTCTCACTACGAAAAACACCACGGAGTGTTTGCCCTTCAAAGTTGGTCCGGCATCGATCGCTATGCAACCGTCGCGCGGCTCATCGAGCCTGAGGTAGCGGGCTCCGACCACGCACTCGAAACGTTCCTGCGCTCGCACGCTGACGGACACCAGCGGGACTTCGGATTCATCATGTGGGACGAGCGCTCCCCGCTCGCCGCCGCAGCGAGAGAGTTCTCGCTCGATCCGCCCGCCTTGAACCGCTGGGCCGACACGATCGCGTGGGCGACAGTCGCGCGCAGACCCACCGACGCGTTCACTCTATGGGGTCGACAGTTCGTCTCCGCATTCCTTGTCGTCGACCCGCTCGACAGGCAAATTGCGATCCAGTCCTCGCTCACTGTGTACCGATGGGTTCTCGCCACCCACCATGTCGATTCCTCACGGTGGGATTCAAGCCACTCGTTTCGCCTGCGCTGGCTGCTCGCGCTCTATCGCGTCAAACCGATGTTGGGAGCGGGCCTGCTTGCGGCACTCGCGATGGCGGCGACACGACGCTTTCGGCACGTTCATCAGGTGTTCTTCGCACTCAACGCGCTTGGGTTTACCGCGGCAGTTGCGATGTCGATTCAGCCTGAGCAGCGGCACGTGCACATCGTTGAAGTGATGCTGATCGTCAGTTTCGTCATGTCGATCGGTCAGTGCTTGCAATCTCTGGGCGTTCGCGACATCGGTTCGCGCTGATGTGTCGGGGATAGGACACGTCAGGCGACATAACGCCCCTTCTCAGACACGCCGCCGCTTCGTCGCCGCGGACGAAGAGCATCCACAACGGGCTCGTCCAATGGGGGGCGTGTCGAACTCGTGCGGGCGTACCCCGGCAAGGACGACTGCCTTGTGTTCCTCAGTGCCAGGGGCCGCTTCCGTCAACGCGGGGAATCTACTACAGTCGTCGATTGTCCCTGAAGATCGCCGGAGCCAGTCCGGAACACCGCGACCAGCGAGGTCGTGTGCCGTTCATCTGCCGAGTCCCCGCAGAGTGAATCGTACCGGGTTTGTCGGAGGGCCCATTCGTTGAGAGGATGGAGTCTATAGCTAAGGGAACCTGGTCTTCGCTGGAGTTGAAAGAGCGCGGGGTGCGGATCGAAAGCGAATCGCCGGTATTGCCGTGATTCCGACCTTCGATCTGACGCTCGGTCTCGTCGCGCCGCCACGCGTACTGCGCCCGCCTCCAGCCTCCGATGAGCAGCGACGCGACTTGGCTGTGGCTCAGCGTCGCCAGCTCGAGTCGCCCGATCGGTCCCGTCTTCAAGCCCCATTCACCGAAGCCACCGGGACGCTTGCTGTCTACCCGTGCGATGAGTTTTCCCAGGCCGTCGATCACGAACTTGGGAATTCCCATCGCGTTGTCGTTTACGTCGTTTCAGCTCATCTGGAACAGGACGAGGTCGACTCCCGCTCCGGATGCAAGAAACTCGCGCAAGACCTCGTTTTCCTCCAGCCAGCCGTAGGCTGGGACCCCGGCGAGCCCCCGCATGAGCCATCTCCTCATTGGAGCCCCCGTCTTGCGGCCCCGCCGTATTCCTTTACATCCTGGACCGCACGCTCCTATGATCGCCGAAACGAAGTGGTGGATATTTCTATCGCGCGCGTTCGTCCAAGGTGAACCTCGCGGTCTACGAGTCTCGAGACGTGTTGCCGCCAGACAGTCGTGCCGTACTGGACATGCAATTGTCGATCATCCGGTCGAACGTCGCAATTCCATCGGTCCCCCTTCACAGATGACTTCGGGAACGCCCGCAACGAGCGAAAAGCCAGCACACGCTTCCGGGCGCTGGTGGCCCGACGCGTGCCTGACGGCCCTACTGTTCAGCGCGGCCCTCGGCGTGCGCTTGCCCTACCTCACACTACTGCCGCCGTACGTCGACGAAGGTATCGAGGTGCTCTATGGAATCGTCACGCTGGCTGATGGCCGGGTGCACTTGACCCACTACGACGCCTACGACGGCCCCCTTTTCCCCTATCTCATTTACGCGGTGGGACGCGCCGCTGGCCCGAGCCTGGTGGCGCCGAGGCTGCTCGTCGCGATCGCCGGTGCGATGACCGTCGCGGCCATCTATTGGCTCGGACGAGCGGTGTGGAACCGAACGGCCGGTCTGGCGGGCGCGGGTCTCGCGGCAACGAACCCGCTTCTCGTGCTCGACAGCAGTCACTACGCGTACTCGGCCTCGCTGGCGCCGCTCCTGATCACGCTCGCGGTTCTCGTCATGCAAGTGGGCACCGACCGGATGCGCCTGCGGAGCATTGGGCTGGCGGGGGTTCTGACCGGCATGGCCATTCAAGCGCATCCAACTACGGGCGCGTGCATGATCGGGTTGCTGCTCTGGCTCGCGACGCGGCGCGGCGACGAGCCGGCTTGGGGCGGGCGCGCGCTGCGCGCCGCCGGCATCGGATTCGTGATCGGATACTTGCCGATGATCGTTGCCAATATTTCGACACCGCTTGTGTCGTTGAGGGTCGCAACGGGTCACAGTTACGCGTTCGAGCTAGCGTCTACCGATTACCTTTCCCGTGTTCTCGCGATGGCGCGTGAACTGCTGCAGGCGATGGGCGGTCGCTACGGCGGGTCGGGACCGCCCGTTGGGACGCTGTCGGTGGCGCTCGCAGCAGGCATGGGCGCTTGGGGTGTGGTCGCCTCGTGGCGACGCAATCGACGGGCCCTGGCGTACGCCCTGATGCCGAGCGTGATCGTCATGCCGTTGCTCCTACGGGAGTTCTTCCCCCGATACATCGCGTTTCTGCTGCCGCTGGCATTCGTCGCAACCGGTATCGGCCTCGACGCCGCCAAGAATCGGATCGCCGCGCACGCAGGCCGCAGGTGGCAATTGGGGAGCTGGCCGGGAACCGTGGTGCTCGTGGCCCTCGTGATGTTCCTGGTGGGGGGATCGTCTGCAGCGACATGGGCCTTTGTGGAGCGAGCGCTTGGCGCCGGTTGGACCAACGCCGAGTACTTCCGCCTGCTGGAGACGCTCCAATCACGGCAGATGTGTGGGGAGCGACTCGCGATTGTTGACGAGCGCAGCCCAGTAAGGTGGGGCCAGGCCGTCAGGGCGGTGACCGCCGTCCTCGCACTGGGCGGATGCGAGCACCGCGTGATTCCGTCGCGACTGGCAGCCGCCAACACGATCGAATCGTCAGGCTGGCTGTGGATCCTGTCCACTCCCGACCAGGAGCCGCGCGATCCGCGACTCGTCAGTCGGCATATAGCTCGAGCGACCTTTCCGCAGATGGTGCCGGCCGAGCCGAGCGAGGTGGTGTTGTCCCGTATTGAGAAGGTCCCTACAGCACCATGACCCGCCCGGACGGGTTGCGGGCGGATCGTCGGACTTAAGCCCGTGTCGGTGATGCCCCCAGGCCCTGCGCGCGAGGATCTCATTCAGATCCTGCTTGGCGACGACAAAACGGCGGCGGCGTGCGCACAGCGCCAGACCAGCGCGAGCGGTTGGCCCGACATTTTGGAGGTCGCCGACCTCTGGAGCGTCGTCCCGAACCTCCGCGCGCGTCTGTTCTCGCTCGGCCTCGACGTGCCGGAGCAGGTTCGTCGAAACCTGTTCATCCGCTTCCAGCGGTCAGTCGCCGCGGCCACGCGGCAGGCGCGTCGTGGCGTGCGCCTCTGCCGGTACCTCGAAGATCGGGGCATTCCCGCGGTCGTCTTCAAGGGCTTGGCCTCGATCGCCCACCTCTACGGCGGCGCGCCGGCTGACCGGATGATCAAGGACGTGGATCTGCTGATTCGCCCGAGTGACCTGGCCCAGGCACTCGAAGCGCTACAGTCGGCCGGCATGCATCGCGAAGACGGTGGCAACCTGAGCGACTATCTGGCGTTCGTCCGAAACTCTCCTGGGTTCGGCGGGAACGAGGCCATCACTGTCCGGGGCAAGGATCAGGCAGACCTCGACCTGCATTGGAGTTTCGGACCGCACACCCATCCAAGCCTCCATGCAGATGCGATCGTCGCCCGCGCCGAACTGGTGACGCTCTTCGGTACGTCGATTCGCGTCGTCGCTCCTGCGGACGGCCTGATGCTCTCTGCCCATCACAGCATCCGGGAAACCTTCGCGGCCGATCAGATGCTGCGAGACGTGCTCGACACCGCGGGTTGGCTGACGCTGCTCGAACAGCGCGGCCATCTCGACGAGGCATTGCAGCGGGCCAGCGCGTGCCGCCTGGACGTGCCGGTATTGGCGCTCGTCGAGATTCTCGTGCGAAGAGCCGGTCGCAAGCGTGTCGCCCCCGCGGACCCTCGCGCGGAACGACTCGCGGAGCTGTTCGATCTTCAGGTTCGCGAGGGGCCCATCGAGAAGGACTTCACGTACCTGGTGGACACGTATGCGGTGCGCCAGGTCGTGTCTGGAATCCTGGGCGGTTGGAGGCGCTATCGAGGCCAGATGGCCGCGTTCGAAGCTCAGTTGTCGGGTCAGCGCGTGGCACTCTCGCAACGATTGGCGCGGCGACTGCGTCAGCTGCGTCACATCGATCTCAGACGCTGGCGCATGTTGCGCACGCTTGCTAAGGTGAGATCCGCCTACCAGCGTCAGCACTGAGTTCGGCTCGGCCCGCCCGTTGACATCGTGCGATGGCCTTCACCCCGGAAGGGATTTTTCGGCGACAACAGCGCAAAAATGACGAGCATCAGCAGAAACAGGTATTGCATCCGCTCCTGTTCTCGGTACCATGAACCGCGGCCGCTGGGCGCATTGCGTCACCCAGGCCCACGAGGAGCCCCTGAATGACAGAGACGGATTGGCTTGCTACGGATGCCCTGAGGCCCAACGACCGATCAGTGTCCAGCGAAGAAATCGACGGCGAAGCCATCGTCATGAACCACGATACCGGCGTCTACTTCAACTCGACCGGCTCTGGCGGGCTGATCTGGCGGGCTATCAGCCTGGGTGCGTCACGCGATCAAATCGTGGACGCCATCGCCGCGCACTACGCCCTCGAAGCGGATGCGGTTCGTTCGGATGTCACGGCGTTCATCGCGGAACTCGACCGCCACGGCCTGATTGTGAGCGGCGGAGCGGCGCCACCAGAAGCGACGAGTCTGTCCGGCTCGGCAACGGGCACCTACCAGCCACCCGAGATTGGTGTGCATACCGACCTTGCCGACCTCCTTCTGCTCGATCCGATCCACGAGGTTGCCGACGCGGGCTGGCCGTCCCCCACTCCAGTCAAGGACGATGAACGGAAGTGACTCAGGTGACGGCGACGCCTGGAGAGGCTTGCCGCGATTCCTCTATCCTAACGAGCAGCAGCAGCGGATTCTGAGAATCGCGCTGGGTTCGAGCCACGATCCCACAGCTGATTTCACTCTGTGGTGCCAGCAGATCGACCTCGACGGCGATATCGAGCCAGCCAGCTATCGCCTCCTGCCTCTGGTCTATGATCGCCTGCGTGCGTGCGCCAGCAGGCATCCAGAAATGGCGCGTCTGCGAGGAATCTACCAGCACAGCTGGTGCGAGACCCAGCTCAAGGTGCGCGGCGCGGAGGTCGCCATCGGGGCGCTCAACGCGGTGGGCATTCCGGTCATGGTGAGCAAGGGGCTTGCGCTCGTCGCGCGCCACTACGCCAGCCCGGCACTCAGACCGATGAGTGACTTCGACATCTACATCCCCAGGTCCAAGATCGAGACAGCGTGCACAGTGCTCGGACGCGCCGGATGGCGGGTCAGCGATCCGCGGGCCCGCGTGGCCACGTTGGACATGGCGGTGCTCCATCCGTCCATCGTCCTGTGGCACGACGAGTGGCGTGAACTCGACCTGCATTGGAGCTTGATGTCCGGACTCACCATGCCGCGCATCATCGACCGGTTCTGGAGACGGTCGAGCCCGCACCAGTTCGGCAGGAGCCACGCACTCGTCCCCGCGCCGGACGACTTGCTGTTCCATGTCGTGGCGCACGGCATGTCGAGCAATATCCTGCCACCCCTTCGCTGGATCGTCGATGCCGCAACGATTCTTGCCCGGCACGGCGACACCATCGACTGGCCGGCACTGCGGCACTTCGCCCGCGAGAACTGGGCCGGTTCGAGGATCGCGCGCGGCCTGGCCCTCGTCCGTTCACTCTGCGACGTACCGATCCCGGACGACATGACTCTCGACCGACCGCACTTGCTCGAACGCCTGGAGCGGCGTGTCATCCTGGACAATCCGGGCGGCGAGCACCCCGCCTACTACCCCCTGGTCACTCGCGCGATTCTGCTGGCCAAGCTGTTGAGCGACGATGATCGCAGGCACATACCGCGGCTCACGCGCTCGTTTTTCAGCCGTCACCTGCGCCGGGTGTTTGCGTGATCGGAGACCTGACGCAACGCTGGACATGGCTTCTGCGCCTGCTGTCGCCGCGCCGAGGGGCGCTGTTCGTGCTCATGCTCTCATCGCTGCCCGCGATGTGCACCAACCTGGGGCTCCTCAGCCTGATGCGCCGGCTGTTCGATCGAGCGATCCCGGAGGGCGACACCGAAGCTGTGGCCGCTGTCGGCTTGTCGATGTTCGGGCTGTGGCTGGCAAATGCCGTGGTGACCGTGCTGGTCGCGCGCTGGTCGGCGCCGGTCTTGCGCGGCATCACCCACAACGTCCGCGTGGCGCTGTTTGCCGAGCTGTGCGGTTGGCGCTGGACCGACCTTGCGGCACTTGACAGCGGTCGGGCGGAAGCCCGCATCGTCTACGAAACCGAGCAGATCGAGCAGTTGCTCCAGTCGGTGTTCCTGTTTGCACTGCCCGCGCTGGTGCCGTTGCTGGTGTTTCTGGCGGTCATGGCCTGGCTCTCACCGACACTCACAGCCATCGTGGTCGTGGTGGCGCTCGCCACACGATTGCTGACCCTGCCGTTCACCATCATGCTGCGCAAGGCGACCGTCGCGTTTCGCGATGCTTTTGAGCGCTACCATCTTGTCACCCGACGCGTGGTCGCGTTGTTGCCGACCAGCGTTGCGCAGGCGAGCGAAACGACTGGACTACGGCAGTTCGCTGGCGCCGCGGCCGAGCTGGCCGACGCCGGCGTCCGGCTTTCGAGGCTTGGCAGCGTGTTTGGGCAGTCCAACGCGGTTGGTAACGCGGCGGTGGCAACGACCATATTGATCGTCGGGGGAATGGCGGTTGCCACTCATGATTCGTCGTTCGGCACCTTCGCGGCGTTCTTGCTGGCCGCCAATCAGGCCAACAGCGCGACGGCGGCACTGGCGCGGGTCCTCCCGGCCGGCCTTGCCGGCGACGAGGCACTGTCGCGTCTCGCCGCCCTGCGTCGCCAAGGAAGCGAACGATCGGCGAACGGGGTGGTAGCACACGATTTTGCCTCGAGCATTCGACTCGAGCGGGCCGGTTTGGACTACGGGGCACGAGCCGTACTTCACGAACAGACCTTGGTGATCGAACCCGGCTCGGTGACGGCCATCGTCGGCCCAAACGGAGCCGGGAAGACCAGTCTGCTGCTGCTGATCCTCGGCCTGCTCACACCCGACCGCGGCGCAGTGACCTTCGGCGGTATCACACGCGACCAGATCGATCTCGAGGCGTTTCGTCGTCGGGTTGGGTATCTGCCGCAGAGCCCATTCTTGTTCTCCGGTTCAATCGCCGACAACATCCTTGCCGGACGCGTCGATCTCACTCGGGCAGCAGTAGCACGCGCCTTGCACGCTGCAGCACTGGAGCCAGTGATAGCGGCCGCACCGCTGGGGCTCGAGACCCACCTTGCCGACAACGGCCATCGCCTGTCCGGCAGCGAGCGTCAGCGGCTGGCCCTGGCGAGGGCGCTGGCGACCCAGCCAGACTTGCTGATTCTCGACGAGCCCACGAACCATGTCGATGACACCGTGCGGCGGGCTCTGGTCGACCGCGTGATTCGGCAGCGGCCGGTCGGCCAAACGATTGTCGTGGCGACGCATGATCCCGAAGTCATTGCTGCGGCCACTACGGTGTACGATGTCGTCCGTGGTGAGCGGCTCGACGACGATACACGGCCGATGAGCGCATGATACCGCCGCACTTGGCCGACCTCCCGCCACGGAGCGAACCCGAACAGGCCGCGTTCTTCGCGGAGGTTCAGGCCTTGACCGAACTGTCCGGGCTGCGCTCGAACGTCGTCGCGCGCACGATCGATGTAGCCGGGATGCCCGTGTGCCTGCGGTTCCACGGTGAGGTGCTCGAACGCCTGCTGATGCCGGCGCTCTCCCACCGCCTGCAGGGCGCGCACGCGGAGGCGGCGTGCGTGACGATCGACGTCTGGGACCGCGCGGCCAGTGGCGTCAGGATGCCGCCACGTCCGGTGGAAAAGCACTGCCTGAGCGAGCGCGGCGATATCTGGACATTCATCAGTCCACGCTTCCGCAGCGCTTTCCACTACAGCGACTTCTCGCTGAACCTGATGGACGTGGAGACCGGGCGAGCCATCTTCTGGGTCGACTCCGCAGCCGCCTTACCGCTCTCAACCCTTGCCGCGCCATTCCGCACCTTGTTCCACTGGTGGACGGCGCACCATGGGATGCAACTGGTTCACGCTGCGGCGCTGGTTCAGGATGGTCGGGCGGTCTTGATCACCGGCCAGGGAGGAACAGGAAAGTCGAGCACGGCGCTGGCGTGTCTGCAGTCGGGCATGGGTTACATCGGCGATGACTACGTGCTGCTCTCTCGTCAGCCAGAGCTTCGGGTCCACAGCTTGTATCGGACGGCCAAACTGCTCGTCGATGACCTCCCTCGCGCGGGAGCCCTGGCCGACACCGCCATGGTCCTTGCAGGCGAGCCCAAGGCGATTGTCTACCCCGATGTCTCGCTTGCCAGCGATTTCGCGGTCGCACTTGTGCTCACCCCACGTTTCGGCGACTCCGACGACACCTTCGCCGAGCCGGTCGATCACGCCTATCTCACGGGCGCTGCCTGCTACACCACTATTTCCCAGCTTCCGCATGCCGGGCCAGCGACGTCATCGTTCATCGAGTCGGCTTTTCAGTCGATCCCCAGCCGCACGATCGTGCTGGGGAGAGACCGTGGACGAGTGGCGGAAGCGGTTCGAGCGTTGATGACGTCACCGCGGGCCAGGCCGGTGTCTATCGAACCGACGGCATCGCCACTGGTCAGCGTGATCATCCCCCTGTTCAACGGCACCCGATTTCTTCCCGAGGCGATCGCGAGCATTGCCGCACAGCATCACCCGGCAACCGAGATCATCCTCGTCGATGACGGCTCGACCGAGGATGTCGTCGCGGCCGCCGGCGCACTCCCGGTTCAAGTTCGGCTGGTCCACCAGCACAATATGGGACCAGCAGCCGCCCGCAACTTGGGAATACGGGCGGCGTCGGCCGACACTCTGGCGTTTCTCGACGTCGACGATCTTTGGCCAGTGGCCAAGCTGTCGACCTGCCTGGCCTGGCTCGCCAGTCGCCCCGAAGCGGATGTGGTCATCGGACGGGCCCAAGTGTTCCAGCAGGGCGCGGATGGAACCCGCCTGCCGGTCGGCAATCCCGCTGAAGCCTTCGCCGACTACATCGGGGCGGGACTCTACCGCAGGCGCGCGTTCGACAAGACCGGCCTGTTCGATCCGCTGCTGCGATTTGGCGAAGACATCGACTGGTTCAAGCGGGCTCAGCACAAGGGCACGGTCGTCGACCGGATTGACGTGTTGACGCTCGAGGTCCGCCGGCACGAGCAGAACGTGACGAAAGGCCGTGAATACAGGGAACTCAGGCCACTTCGACTGCTCAAGAACGCGATCGACCGAAGGCGATCGATTGCCTCCTCACTCGCTCCGCCGCCGCGCTAAGGCGGCGCGCGCGATGGCCCGGTGGTCACGACGCGAGTCACGAATCTGATGCGACATGTTGCCGCCGTGTATACGGCGGCGAAAGACCACGCCTTCGATGACGCTGAACGCCGCTCCGCGATCCTTGGCCCGCGCGAACAGATCGACGAATATGCCGTACTGGATCGACTCGTCGAAGCCACCGAGCCGGCGGAGCAGTTCCGCCCTGATCAGCACACCGCCCGGGCCGTAGCCGGGCGTCGTGCCCTCGCGGATCACCCAGCGATGTCCTGGTTCGAGGGCCTCATCGGATGCGAACTCCACGCAGTGGCCAACCACCACGTCAGCGAGCGCGTCCCTTTCAGTTGCTGACAGCAGCCGAGCTAGCGCATTCGGTTCGAGCACATCGTCCGCGTCGAGGAATGACACCCACGGCGTATCGACAAGGGCCAGGCCGGCGTTGAGCGTCGGGGCGTGGCCGCGGTGTGGCCGGCGCAGGATCGTCAGCAGTCCGGCGTGCTGCTCAACCACGGACAGCGTGTCGTCGGTCGAGCCATCATCCACGACCACATGGCGCAGCGGCAATACCTGTGCAACGACAGACAGGATGGCCTCCTCGATGTAGCGCGCGCAGTTGTATACCGGGGTGACGACCGTGATGGCAGGCGTGGTCATGACTGAACCCGCGACCGCAAGGCGACGATGGCCACCGCCAACCGGCTCTTTCGGGCCGCGGCCCGATCCTCGGTCAGATTGCCCGGATGCCGGCGATATATCGCGACGACGTCTTCGCCCTCGACGATCGGCAGCCCGGCTGCGCGGCACCGCCGCACGATATCGTGGTCTTCGCCGATACGCAGGCTGGCATCGAATCCGCCCAGCGCAACGAGGGCGGATCGCCGGAACAGCATCGAATTGACGCCGACTATGCGTTCAACCGCGCCGTCCCCTTTTCCGCCGAGGGGTATCCCGCCCTCGAGCAGTCGCCACATTCCCAAGTTCCAGGCGACTGCCGCCGCCGGCTGCGCGTCAAGAAGAGCGAGTTGGGTCGCGAGCGCGGATCGCGGCCAGAGATCGTCGGAATCGAGAAAACCGATGAACTCGCCGATGGCCGCCGCGATGCCGACGTTGCGCGCCGCTGCCGGCCCTGACCCGTCGGAATCGAGCACGACGACCCGTTCGCCATAGGACTGTGCCACGCCGCGCGTATTGTCGACCGAAGCGTCGTCAACGACGACGATTTCGTCGGGCGGGCGGGTCTGGTCCAGCAAGCTCTCGATGGCATCGGGCAGCATGGCCGCGCGATCGCGGACCGGTATGACCACACTGACTCGTCGCCTATTGTTGGCCATCTGACGTCCCCTCGGTTCTCGAGTCGCGCGTCGAAATCGCGCGCTCTGGCTCTGCCGTCATCGCGTCACTTCGAGATACAGACTTTCATCCCTTCGGACAGAACGATCCAGGGCCGACACATCGGCTCTCTGACCTTGTCCATACTCGCATTGCGTCATCCGGTTGGCGTCAAAGCCTGCCTGAGTAGCGGCATACGACAGCTCCGACACGTCGTAGATCCATTTGTGGCCCCACAGATAGAAGATCTGATTGACCATAAATGCGGGCCTGTCTGGCATATCACGCAGTCCTGCGCTTGCCAGATAGCGTCGATGTGTGTCGAAGAAGTCGCCACTCCTGTATCCGTCGACGTACTTCGCCAAGTCCGGAGTGACAATCCTCAGTAGACCTCCGGGGCGTAGAATGCGGCGGATCTCCGACAGCCATCGAATGGCCGCCAGCGGCGATACGTGTTCGATGATGTGCTCTGCAAAGACCCAGTCGACGCAGCTGTCGTCGATTGGAATCGGGTTCTCGATATCCACTCGAAGGAAATGACCAAGTGCACCGAGTCGATACACGTGGTTGAGCTCGGTCGTGACTTCGGCGTTGCTCAGGTTCGCTATGTCGGCGGACATCCCCGACGGGTGTTCGGTCACGATGGTGCCGAACTCGATACCTGAGATCGACAGAGACTGAAAGAACTGTGCCCCATAGGGCGGGGCTCCGCATCGGGCGATCACTTTTCTCTGCCGCAATGCATCCAGGAGTCGCTTGAAGGTCACACGGCGTTCTTCGACAACACCCCTTGCCATCATTTGTTCATGGTGATCCGAGTACGCCATTGTTCAGCCTCGATGTTGGTATTGACGCGTCCCGCATGGCGTGCCGACGCGAGGCAGTGTCAACCTGAGGTGGGAGGTCACCCTGTGCCGGGTCACTCGAAGAGCGAGTGTCCGGCCGCTCGGAGCCTCTGTTCAGAGAATACCCGAGGGCTCAACCCTTGAAAGGTGGGTGGGGATGATGAGGCTCGATCATTGGAATAAGCCGGCGGTCGCAGTTCGTCGCGGTGGTTCGACACTCGGGATGATAGCCGACGAGGAATCCACATCCCAAGCCGACGTCGGCAGTGGCGGGTTTCTCGTCGACCCGTTCCGGCCCGCTAGAGGATACTGAAGACCGCGTCGAACGTCGCGGCCATCGCCGGCGTCACGACCACGATCATTGCCGACACGAGGAGTCGCGCGCGTCGCCCGCGTCATCAGGGCCGCCATCCGCGCGCCTTCCATCACAAGTACAAGGAGCTGTAGCCCGAGCGCTATGCGTCGGACGTTGTGAAAGTGCTGGAGGCCGGGAAGACCCCGGCCGGCATGCATCGCCCGATTATGGTCGAAGAAATCGTCGCGGCGCTGGCGCCGGCGCCCGGCGACGCGGCCATCTGGGTGTGTCGTCGATGCAGCTCGACGACCCGGCGCGGGGATTCACGTTCAAGACGACGGCGCCGCTCGACATGCGCTTGAATCCGACGCGCGGTGTCTCCGCGGGCGAGCGGATCGCGCGTGCGAGCGTCACCGAGCTCCGCGATCTGCTCGAGGCGTACGCCCACGAGCCCTACGCAGAGGCCGTCGCGGCAGACGATAGGCGCGATGAACGGGCCTCCTGGGTTGTTGACGCTCACCCAGAACTGACCATCGTGCTTGAACGTTGACCACAGCGGTGCAGCGTCAGGTGTCCGCGCTGGGCTTCACTCCTGGCCGGAATGGTCGGGAGCACCTGGTCAGGGCTCGGTGAGCAGAACCACCCTTTCCTGGTCAGAATTCACCGAGCGGCAACAGTATTCGCCAATCTGGGAGGATAGGCGGCACTAGAAGAGAGGCATCGAGCCAGCCGTGCGCCCGGCAGCGACCGGCAAACTGGACATATGAAGCGACCAGTCGTATCGTATGTCCATGAAGCACATCGCGGCAGCCAAGTTCAAGGAAACCTGCCTCGCGCTGCTCGACGACGTCGACCCCGACGGCATCGTCATCACGAAGCGGGGCAAGCCCGTCGCCAAGCTGATTCCATTCGGAGCCAACTCGTCAGGATTGATCGGCGCGTTGGCCGGTAAGGTGGTGATCAAGGGAAACATCCTTTCGACAGGGATCGACTGGGATGCTGAACCTTGATACGCACGTGCTGCTGCACGCGGTCGCTGGGTCGCTGACGGCCACTGAGCGCCGCCTGTTGAGTGGCGCTCGCTGGAGCATCTCGGCGATCGTGCTCTGGGAGATCGCCAAGCTGGCCGAGATTGGCCGTATCACGGTTGATCTAGAGGACGCCGCGGTGGTCCGGGTGCTTGGCCAGGTTCACGTGTGGCCGATCACACGCGAAATTGCCCACGCCAGCACCAGGCTGGACGTCAGAGGCGACCCCGCGGATCAGCTCATCGCCGCGACGAGCGTGCTGACCTCGGTGCCCCTCGTCACGCGTGACAAGGCAATTCGCCGCTCGAAGCGCGTGCCGTTTCCGGCGTGAACGCCGTGCGCGCGCCCGTGACGGTGCGTCGTCGCGCTACGGAATCGGTCACACCTACTGCCTTTGGAGGTCTTCCTCCGCCACCTCACCGGACGAGGCCGAGCGTAACGAAGGACGATAGGCGCGATGAACGGGCCTCCTGGGTCAACGGAACAGCCCTTGTCGTACCGTGACGTCTGGATTCGCCGAAGATTCGCCCACGGCCACAGGGCCGATGACCACCCGCACCGGCCGCGGGACGGGCGCTGATGACCAGTTGTTGGCGCTCGCCCACGGCTGACCATGTGTGCTCGGCGAGCACTGACCACGGCGCCGCGACGGGTCGCCACCCCCTGCGGGCGCAGTCGTAAACAGCACATGGTCTGTGGCCGGCAAGCAGAAGGGCGGAGTCATGGTCAGTCTTCAGCAAGCGGCAACACCCGAGGCGACGTCCCGCGGGATTCATGCCGCGAGCCATAGCGCCCGGATTGCACCCAGGCATGGCCACAACTGGTTCCAACGGGCGCTGTTCTGGCCCACCACACTTTCAACACCTTTGCCGGCAGCATCTTGCCGGCACTCAATGAGTCGATGGTGCTCGAGTGCGGCGGCGAGATCGACTAGCGAAACTGTCGGCGGCGACGCTGTTCGCGAATCAGCCCAGACTTCGGATGCACGTAGAGACCGTCGACGGGCGCCTCGGTGTTCAACCAGCGCCGTCGGTTCGAGTACGCGACGCGGCCGGGGCCGATGTAGCAGTCGGTTTCGATCTCCCACATGATGTGGTCCCAGATATGGGAGCCCGCGACACTGCGCCGATCCAGCTTCCGTGACAGCTCGCTGTGGATCTTGGCCCATGGCGTCCCGACGCACGACTGCAGGAACCGCCTGAGCGGGTTGATCAGATCCGAGAACTCCTTCGCGTCGTACCCATACTGTCGGCCGCGCGCCACCGGAAGGCGCGTAGGTTCGTCGTATTCCTGTGAAGGGTCGAAGCGCCGGATCCGCGGCCCCGAGGTCTTCCTGCTCGCGTTCGCGTGGCCGCGTCGTGGGCGTTCCGTCACCACCTTTGCCATGTCGTCCCGCATACGATGCGTGCCTCCAGACCAGCCGGACAGCATAGCAGGTTCGCGGCTGGCCCAATGGAGGTCTTCCCCGGCATCACGATGAACCCTGAGGTGCGGTTCGGCAAGCCGTGCTCCGGCGGTGCGTCAGGCATCTTGAAGATTCTCTTCGACGAGAAACTTCCCCTCACGTACGAAACAGCCTACATTTTTCGAAGTCTATCGGAGCCGAAGCGACCGCACATCGGCCTGCCGTACGTTAGCGGGGGTAACCCTTAAGCCTTGGCGTCTTGGGCTTCCACTCAGGTAGCGACGCGAATTTGTCACCAAGAGGCATCTTGACCCTCGGCAGACTCTGGGCGTCGAGTATCTGGTCCTCTGGGATGACCTCGTTGATGTAGAGCAGAAAGGCCGTCAGCGCGTAGACCTCATCCGCGGTGAGCGTCCCCTCTCGATTGAGCGGCATGGCGCGATTGATGTAGTCCCAGACCGTCGTCGCAAACGGCGCGCGAAGCGGCAGGATTCGCCCGCGCGCCCAGACGTTGGGATTGGTGGAATCCTTGCTCTTCAGAATCGGCGCGGAGCCGCCGATGCCGACGGCGCCGTGGCATCCTGCGCATCCCTTCGAGCGATACACGATGGCACCGTCTCTGGCGCTGCCTTTTCCGGGCGGAAGCTCCTCGCCAGTCGGACCGATCGAGATGTCGCGCGCGCGGATTTCCTCGGCTGTCGGCGTCCGTCCGACGCCGTACGTTGGCCCCTGCGCCAACGCTGGGACGCCCATCAGCAACGCGAACGCGACCGGCAACACTCTACGCGAAGCCATTGGTCACGCTCCCGTCCTTGGCGATTCGCCATGGCTGAACCGAGTTGTCCAGCCCTGGCACGCTGAAGGTCTGGTCGAAGGTTCGATTCCAGTACTTGGCGATTTGTTCTCGCGTCGGCTGCGCCTGGCCGATCTCGTCGACGCAGCGCGACATGATCTCGGCCTCGGTGCCGTCCCAGTCCCACGGGTAAGTGAACAGGCAATGGGCCATCGGCTGCGGCGTTCCCTGGAACTGCGCTTCGTTCCATTTCTTGCCGCCGTCGGTGGACACCTCCACCTGCTTGATGGCGCCGCCACCGGACCACGCCAGTCCGCGAATTTCGTAGAAGCCCTTGCCTGGCAGCCGCTGTTCGCCGGACGGGAACGTGATGACGGACTTGGGACCGATCTGGTAGGCGAGCGCCGCGACTCTTTGATCCTGATCGAGATGGCCGAAGTCGTTGTAGTTCATGTAGTAACGGTCCACCAGCTTGATGCGCTGCAACCACTTGGTGTGGAAGATCCCTTCAAAGCCCGGCACCATCAGGCGCAGGGGGAAGCCATTCTGCGGCCGCACCGCCTCGCCGTTCATGCCGTAGGCGATCATGCAGTCGTCCATCGCCTTGGCGACAGGCATGCTCGACGCGCCTTTCACTTCTTCCGCACCCTCAGCGACGAACCACGCGGCGCTGCCTTTCACGCCGCACTCCTTGAGCAGCGTGGACAGCAGCACGCCGGTCCATTCCGCATTGCTCGTCATGCCGTGCGTTTCTTGCACCGTCTTCGCGCGTCGCGACGCTCGATTGCCGGCGCACTCGATGAAGTGCAGGCGCGTCACCGACGGGAGGCGCTTCAGGTCAGCCACGGTGAACGTCAGCGGACGGTCCACCAGGCCGTGGATCATCAGCGAGTGCTGTCCAGGATTGATATCCGGCAGAAACGCGCCACGCGTCGTCGCGAAGTAGTGCAGCGAGGACGGCGTGATGACCCCGACCTGATCCTGCAGCGGGGTTGCGACGTGGAACGTGAGGCCGAAGTTGTCGGGCGAGGGCCTGCCGCCGTGCGGGATGCGGGCCGAGGTGACGTACTTCGATCGCGCGCCGTAGGCAATCTCGCCCTCCCGCTCGCCTTTGATCATCGGCGGCTGCGCCGGAGCCTGTTGCCCGAGCGCCGGGGCCGCAGTGCTCAGCGTGAAACCACTGGCCAACGCGGCGCCGCCTCTCAGGAATTCCCGTCGCGCAGGTCGTTTCGAACCCATGGGTTTCTCCTTCGCAAGTAAGCTCCCAGGAAATCGCTTCCCGGCGGCCGAAAGTATACGCCTATCCCGCATCCCGCTACCGTCCAGCCGAAGCTTGCGCCGGCATCGGACGCAGGAGCAACTTCTGGACGCGCCAGTTGGAGGTCTCCGCCACGTAGATCTCGTGCTCGGATGGGCACGCCAGCGCGTGCGCGCCCGAGAACTGCTTGAGGCTGCGGCCCGACGTCCCGATGACGCCCAGCACCTTGCCGTCGAGCGTGACCTTGAAGATGCGCCCCGGCCACGTGCTCTCGCCGAGGAAGAGCACCTGGTTTGATCCCGGCGTGATGCATAGCGAATTGGGGGCGCCCACGCCGCTCATGTCGCCCGCCTTCGGCGTCGGGCCGTTCACGGCGCGCGTCGTGTAGTCGGGCGGCACCACGACCTTCCACTCGCGCAAGTACGTCCCGTTCGTATCGAACACCTGCACGCGCTGGTTGCCGCGGTCGCCCACGTAGATGTGGTCCTGGTTGTCGATGGCAATCGCGTGCGGCGTCCGGAACTGTCCCGGGCCGGTGCCCGGCTCGCCAAACGACGTCACCCAGTTGCCGTGCTTGTCGATCTTGGCCACGCGCGAGTTGACGTAGCCGTCGGTGATGTAGGCGTTGCCCAGCGAGTCCCACGCGATGTCGGTCGGCTGGCGATAGCGGCCATCCTGCGCGGGCAGCGGCGGCGTGACGTGTTCCCACGGCTCGGCGCCGTCGGCCGATTCCTGGCGGCGGCCGAACACCCATTCCACGCGTCCGGCCTGGTTGAAGCGGATGACCATGTCCGAGCCCTTGTCGATGGCCCAGATGTCGTCGTGCGGGTCGATGCGCACCGAGTGCGCAAACGCCCAGCCGTAGAGGTTCTTGCCGACCTCGCGGAGGAACTTGCCCTTGGGGCCGAACTCGAGTAGCTGCGCTGCCACCGGGCCGTAGGCCGGGCCGGACGAGCTGCCTGAGCGCGAGAACACGTAAATGCGCCTCTTGGAGTCGACCGCCACGCCCGACACCTCGCCGAAGTTCATGCCGGCTGGGAGCCTCAGGAAGTTGGGCACGGAGTCGAACTGGATCTCCGGCGCGCTCGTCTGCGACTGCTGGCGAGCCGACATCGACGGTGCCGCCACCAGCAGCACGGCCAGCACCAGGAGCGACGTAGCGATTCTCGTCATCGGGTCCTCCAGCTCACATCCCTCCGAGAGGCAAGGTCGTGACACCGCCGGTTCAGCGCGTCGCGGACGGCTACCGCAGGACGCTGCTCTGCTCGGCCTGGCCCACCAACCGGTCGGCGTCGTCCTGCAGCAGGAACCGTTCGGCGACCGCCCGCGCCGCGGCGGCCTTGACGCGGGCCACGTACGCGTCGTGCGTGCCGTAGCGTTCCTCGAGGGACAGGCGTGGATCACCAGCCGCCAGACGCAGGGCTTTGGTCCGGGCAAACGGAATGAAGCCGCCACCGAGGGGCTGGATCTGGCCTTTGAAGAACCCGCGGGCGATCGGATTCCAGCCGGTATAGGTGCCAAGCGGCGCCTCGAGCAGCACGCTGCGCACACCGGCCAGCTCATTGCCATCCGCGTCCACGCGCGGCACCAGCATCGGCAGCGTCTGGCGCACGACGGGCGGCTGAATCGACACCACGCCGCTCACGTCCGCGTTCTTGAACCCAGGGCCGAAGTCGTACTCATAGAAGGGCACGATGACCCCGTCGGGCAGCGACACGCCCGGAATTAGTGGGAAGCCGGTGGCCGCCTGCGTGGGGGGCACGAGGTCGCCGCGATCGAGCCGCGGATAGCGGCTGGGCGGCGGCGGCGCGTCCTTCACCACCCAGTCGACGAGCGACTGCATCAGGGCCCGGTTCGTCTCGGCCGACGAGTTCAGGTTCGCGGCCAGCGTGCAGCAGGGAGAGGCCGGCGCGTCCGCCACGAATCCGCCCGGTCCCCCGCCATGGCCGACACCCGGCGAGTAGTAGCGTCGGACGTTAGCGGGAAGGGGAATGTCCCGGTCGGCGCGGGTGCCGACCAGGTTGGGGGAGATCCTCAAGGAGTAGAACTCGGCCGAGCCAAAGGTCTCGACAATCTTCGGGCACGTCTCGGTGGCCTGGCAGCGCGAGAGCAGCCCGCCGGCCGGTCGTCCACGTGCCTGGTCCGTGTAGTCGCTCCACCACACCACGCCCTCGCTGCCAGGCTCGAACATCTCGGCCGCGCCGCTTGGCGCACTGAAGCGGATGTTCATCGCGAGTTGTCGCGCGGCGATGTTGGGGTTCATGCCGTCGAATACGCGGCGTCCCGCCTCGTCCTGGTTGAAGCCCAGGTTGAGAAAGCTCCGCAAGTAGTTGCCCGACTGGGACGAGCCTTGCGCGATCGTGTGCCGCACAGGTACCCCGAGCGGGCTTCCCGGGGCCCCCTGACGCAGGAACGCCATCAAGTCGCGCGTGGCCGCAAAACCGATCCCGTGGACGGGCGGATCCTTGGCAAGATAGGTCAGCTCGTACAGCGCCGCGGGATCGAAGCCGCCCTTGAGGCACACCTTGTCGGGCGCGGGCTGGCCGGGAAACGGCGCCGTAGTGCAGTCGGCAAACGCCCACTCGTCGGCGCGCACGGGCGCCCGGCTGCCATCCGAAGACGTCCGCTGCGTGAGCGTGGCCTTGGTCGTATCGAGGCTGGCCGGCGTGGCCGTGCCCGTGACACGCCCGCGGATGATCGACTGGGTCGTCGACCCCGGCGGCGCATTGCTGATGCGCGCCATCACCGGCCCCGTGATGCTCGAGCCGTCGGCCTGCTTCGCAATGGGCGTCGTCAAGGTCTCGAAGCCCGTGCCCGGCTGGATGTCGGCCTGCCACCCGCTGGCCACGAGCACGTGCCCGCGCGCGCGGAAATCGGCGAAGTAGCTGCCGCCTTCGATGTTCGCCCGCCCGCGATTCGGCACCTGGTAGACGAGCACGCCCGTCGCGCCGGTCATGTCCACAGGCTTCAGGATGGTGACGGTGGCCGAGTACTCGACCAAGCCACGCGCGTTTCGCGTCGCGTGCTCGATGTCGGTGATGACGGCGTTCAGCGGATGCCTCGCGTCCAGCTCGCCGTAGAACCGGCCGGTCAGCTTCTCGTAGGCCCTGCCGCCCTGGCTCGGGAGCGCCGCACGCGTGTCGACGACGAGCTTCACGACGTCGGCCTGGGCACGGGCGCTCAGGAGAGCAAGGCCCAGGATGGCCGCAGACACGGCGCGGACAATGGTTGACATGGGCCGCATCCTACCGCAGTCAGGCCGCCAGCGCGCCTCGACGAAGGGCAGGTCAGTACGGTTGCGGACGACGGTGGTGAGCCGCTGCGGCGCTACTTCGGTCCGACGATCGCGGTGCCGGTCAGCACCAATCCCGCAGCCAGGACGATGCGGCCCGACAGCGGCTCGCCCAGCAGCAGCGCGCCCAGCGCCACCGCGATGATCGGGTTCACGTAGGCGTAGAGCGACACCAGCGATAGCCGCAGGTGCTGAATCGCGTAGATGTAGGCCGAATACGCCACCAGTGATCCGATCAGCGTCAGGTATGCCATCGCGGCCAGCGTCCTGGGTGTAAACGACAGGTGCGCCCAGTCGCCGTGCACGGTCGCGCCCCCGAGCAGCATCAGGCCGCTGAAGACCATCTGCAGGGCCGCCGACGCCAATGGATCGGCGCCTAGCTCGTGGCGTCTGGCGTAGGACGTGCCGCACACCCAGCCGATGCAGGCAAGCTGGATCGCGACGACGCCCCCGATGAAGGCGCGGCCGCCGGCGCCGCCCTGCGAGACGGAGGGCCACACGAGCACGACGATGCCGGCAAAACCCACCAGCAGACCGATCAGCGCACGCCGGGTGAAGCGGTCGCCGCTCGGCAGGCGCTGCTCGAGCAGCGCTGACCAGAAGGGCGTCACGGCAATGAGCATGGCGGTCAGCCCGCTGGCGACGTACTGCTGCGCGAACACGACCAGGCCGTTGCCGACGATGTTCATGAGAACGCCCAGCAGGATGAGCGCACCCCACAACCTGCGTGGCGGCAAACGCCGGCCCATCGCCAACAGGACGGCGCACAACACCACGCCAGCGGCCATCCAGCGCAGCCCCGCCACGAGCAGCACCGGCACCGTCTCGAGGGCGACGCGAATCGCCAGATAGGTCGTGCCCCAGATCAGACAGACGGCAATGAAGGCCAGGTGCGCAAGGCTCACGCCCCGCTCCGTGACGGCACGCCGTGGGTCTGTTGCTTCGGAGTCGTAATCCTCGGAGCCTCTTTCACAGTATCCAGCAGGATAGCGGTCTTCGTGGAGGTCACGCTCTGAAGGTCGGCGCCACCTCGAGGTAGAAGGTCGGTATCACGGGCCCTGCAGGTGCAAACTGAGCCAGCGCCTGGTGGGTTTATAGTCAACGGAACGAAGCCGCGCGCATGCAGGAACTGATGAACACTGACCACCCCGCCTCTACCGTCGAACAGGGTGCCGCAACAGACGGCGAGAACCCGATTTTCTGGGAGCCCTCGCTGGCCTACGTCAGGCTCGCCAGCACCATCCTCCTGACCGGTGCACTGGTGTTCATGCTCGTCATCCGCATCGCTGTGCCGGAGCAGACCACCCGCTATCTCGGCCCACTACTGGCCGCGCTGGTGGCGACCAGCACATGGGTACTGCTCTGGCGCGGTCAGCACCAAGCGGCTGTCTACCTGCTCGCCGTCGGTGCCTGGGTCGTGATCACTGGCATTGCCGCATTTTTTGGCGGCGTGCGATCGGTCATCGTGTATGCCTATCCGGTCACGATCATCCTGATCGGCTGGCTGATCGGATCGCGTGCCGCCGTGGCAGTGTCGGGGCTCACCGTTGCAACGCTGATTGGCTTCGTGCTCGGTGACTCCGCAGGGGCGCTGCCAGTGCAGCCGCCCACGTCGGCCGTCATGTTCGGCGTGGTGCAGATCCTCATCGTCACGCTTGCGACGGTGCTGATCGTCTTTCTCGTGCGGGCGTACAAGCACCGGCACTCCGAATTGAGCCAGTTAAGCAACATGCTTGCCCTGCGCACCGCCGATCTACACCGGGCACAAGCGGTCGCACAAATGGGGAGCTGGACGTACGACCTCCACACCGACACGATGCACCTGTCGGCCGAAACCTGCCGAATCTTTGGCGTCCCCGACGGCACCTCCGGAAGCCGCGCCACCTACTTGGCGGGTGTGCACGCCGAGGACTGCAGCGCGGTGGACGATGCGTGGCAGGCTGCCCTGACAGGCGCGGCATTCGACCACGAGCACCGAATCGTAGTGCGTGGCGCCACGCGCTGGGTTCGTCAATCTGCTGAAATCACCTTCAGCAGTGAGGGCACGCCGCGCCGCGCCGTGGGCATTGTGCAGGACACGACTGCGCGTAAACACGGGGAAGCCGCGCTGCTCGAGAGCGAAATGCGCTACCGCATGCTCCTGGACTGGATGCCCGATGCGGTGGCCGTGCACCGCGACGGCCGCCTCGTCTATGCCAATCCCGCCGCCGTCACCATGCTGGGAGCACCGTCCGCACAAGACCTGATCGGACGGCGCATCATCGACAGCGTCCATCCAGACTACCGGGCACGGGTACTGGAGCGCATCAGACGGGCCAGCGAGCTGGGCGTCACCCTACCGCTGGTTGAGGAAAAATTCATCACACTTGATGGCGCTTCGATCGACGTGGAAGTCCAGGGCACGGCCATCCTGTACGACGGCGCGCCGGCGATTCATGTCGCCATGCGTGACATCACCGCGCGCAAACAGACGGAGAAAGCACTGCGAGTTTCGGATGAGATGTTCGCCAAGGCGTTTCAGGCCAGCCCGCTGCTCATCAGCATCACGACCCAGGCCGATGGCCGGTACATCGACGTCAACGACGCATTCCTGCGCCTGCTCGGGCACGCGCGGCAGGACGTCATCGGCAGGACGTCCGGTGACATCCAGATATGGAAGAGCCCTCACGATCGCCAGCGGGTCATTGACGCCCTCACCACGGCCCACGGCGCAGCGGGCACGGAAGTGGAGCTGCGGAAGAAGTCGGGCGAGGGCGTGGTGTGCGAGGTGAGAGGTGCGCCAATCAACATCGACGGCACGCCCTGCCTCATCCTGGTCACGCAAGACATCACCGAGCGCAGGCTGGCGCAATCGGCGCTGCAGGAAAGCGAGACACGCTATCGCACGCTCGCGGAGTGGTCTCCCGAGCCAATCACCGTGCACCGCGACGGCACCATTGTCTACGTCAATCCCGCAAGTGTCAGGATGATGGGCGCAACCGATGCGCAGCAGCTGGTCGGTCACACCGTGTTCAGCTTCATCCACTCGGACTCTCGCGAGGTGGCACGGGCGCGCGCGAAAGAGGTGATTGATTCTGGCCGCAACGAGTCCGCGGTGTTGTTGAAGCTGGTTAAATTCGACGGCAGCCTCATCGCGGTGGAGTCTCAGGGCGTCAAGATCATGTTCGATGGACAACCCGCCGTCCACAGCTCGCAACGCGATGTGACAGAACGTAACGCTGCCGAAGCGACCCGCGCGTCGCTCGAGTCGCAATTGCGCGAATCACAGAAGATGGAAGCCATCGGCACGCTGGCCGGAGGCATCGCGCACGACTTCAACAACATCATTGCCACCATTCTTGGCAACGCGGAGCTGGCGCACCATGATGCCGGCGCCAACGAACCTCTCTTGGAGAGTCTCGACGAGATTCGTACGGCCGGGATGCGGGCACGCGATCTGGTACAGCAGATTCTTTCCTTCAGCCGCCGTGAGCCTACGACGCGCCGGGTGTTGAACCTGGCTCCGGTCGTCGAGGAATCTGGGCGCCTGCTTCGCGCCACGCTGCCGGCGCGCGTGGCGCTTGAGTTGTACTGCGATCCTACGGTCCCCGCGGTGCTGGCAGACAAGACCCAGATTGAACAAGTGTTAATCAACCTTGCGACCAACGCGATGCAGGCGATGCTCGACAGCCCGGGACGCATCGACATCCGTGTCGATAGTGTGCCCCTCGATAGGGCGCTGGAAGACGCGTACCCGGCGCTGCACGATCTGCTGGCCCGCCACCCTGGCCGGGCGGTGCGCCTGACGGTCAGCGACAACGGGCCCGGCATGGATGCCGCCATGCTGGAGAGAATTTTCGAGCCATTCTTCACGAGCAAGCAGGTCGGGGAAGGCACCGGTCTTGGGCTCTCGGTGGTGCACGGCATCGTACAAGCCCACGAAGGCGCCATCGTCGTCAAGAGCGAGCTGGGCCAGGGCACCACGTTCACGGTCTATCTGCCACTGGCCAACGTGCCAGACGGCGCGCAGCCGCAGGATCAGAGCGCAGCGCCTTCCAGTGGCGCCGCACCAATGAGCACGGGTCACCAGATACTCTACATCGATGACGAGGCCGCCCTGGTGCTTCTGGTCAAGCGCGTGCTGGAACGGCGCGGCATTCGGGTCATCGCTCACACCAGCCAGCAGGCGGCGCTCGACGCGCTGCGTGCCGACCCGGCCGCGTTTGACCTGGTGCTGACCGACTACAACATGCCCGAGATGTCAGGGCTGGATGTCGCACGCGAAGTGCGCAGAATTCACGCCGGCCTGCCCGTGGCGGTGGTTTCTGGGTTCATCGATGAGACCCTGCGCGCCAACGCTGCCGGCGCCGGTGTGCGCGAGCTGATCTTCAAGGCCAACTCCGTTGAAGAGCTGTGCCGCGCGATCGAGACACTGCTGCCGGCCAAACACTGACCACCTCGGTGGTGCCCGCTCCTTCACTACCCTGGCGCCAGGCTTCGACTAGCCCAGCAGCACACGCGCGCTCAGCCACAGCATCGCCAGCGAGGCGGCCAGGCCCAAGGCGCGGCGCGCGCCCTCGCGCTGGAACACGGCGCGCATCTGGTGCAACGCCAGCACCCACGCCGAATGGCACAGGAAGGCCAGGGTGACGTGGCTGGCCGCCAGGACGACATAGGCGGAACGCGGCCAGGTGGGCCGCATGAAGGTCGGCACCACGGCCAGGTAGAACGTCAAGATCACCGGCCCCAGCAGGTTTACGGTGAGGCCTTCGACGAAACTGCGATGGTGCGACGCCGTGTTTCCCATGCTCGGCATGGCGAGCGGCACGGCGCCCTGCCCGCGCAGCAACCAGAGTCCTCGCAGGCCGAGATACGCCAGGAATCCGCCCCCGGCCAGGCGAATGGCGTCGAGCGCGCCCGGCCACATCAGGAGCAGCGCCGCGCCGGCCACCCGCGCGACCGTGGCATGCGTGGCGTTGGCCGCGGCCGCGCCAAGCGCCGCAAAGAGTCCCGCGCGGCGGCCGCCGTCAAGCGCGTTGCGCACCACCACCGCGGTCGTTGCACCCGGCGTGGCCACGAAGACGAGCGTGAAGGTGAGGAATGCGGCGAAGAGTGGATCGCCGACGACACCGGCGATCATGTGGCCGGCGCTGAGTTCGATGCCGCGTCGGCCGGCCAGCGCCACGCCACGAGCGCCACGGTCGTCAGCGCGCCGAGCAGCACGCTTGCAAGCGCGAGGTGCGCCACCTGCGCCACCGGCGGCAGCGCCAGGCCGGCCAGCATCATCCCTGCCACCACCTGCGCCACGACAGCGCCAAGCGCCGCACCGGCCGCGCGCGCAAGGGCCGTGTGCCCACTGTGCCGCAGCCACACCCACAGCCACAGCGCCACGACCGTCAGGGTCACCACCATGGCCAGTTCACGATGCGTGGCGTCGAGCGCGCCCACCGTGCCGAGCGCGTCAATCCGCGGCACGGCCGCGTCGAGCGCCTGGTCGACTTGGCCGCGTACGAGCGTGCCGAGCGCCACCTGCACGAGCAACAGCGCGGTGGCCGCCCAGGCCCACCAGCCACACGCACTCAGCGCGGCGGAGGGACGCGCGGTGGACCGGTCGGCCACGAGCGACTCCACCGTGGCCCAGAGCAGCAGCTGCACAATCACGAGCGCCACGAGCATGTGCGCCGTCACAATCCATGCGGCGAGTTCGTTCGCCACGACGCGGCCGCCGAGCCAGCCCTGGAATCCGGTGAGCAGCAGCGCGGCCACGACGGGCCAAAGGATGCGGGGAGCGTGCCGGTGGCGCCGCCACGCCGACACCGTGGTGGCGAGGATGGCAAAGCCCACGCTCACGCCGAGCAAGCGGTTCAGGTACTCGGTCCACATCAGCGTGGGATTGAACTGCGCGGGATCGAACTCGGCGGGCAGCGCCGCGGCCGAGACCGGCGGAACCCACGAGCCGAAGCACCTCGGCCAATCGGGACAGCCCAGGCCAGCGCCTGACGCACGCACCAGCCCGCCCACCGCGATCAACACGTACGTCAGGAGCGTGGTGACGAGGGCAAGGCGTTGGAACGGCGTGAGACGCATGACGGGCTCATCGCCGATCGTACACCGAGTGCGGCCCTTCACGAGCCCGTCGCGCGCTAGGAGGCGGGCACGGCTCGCTGCGGCACGTGCGCCGCCGCGTCCTCGGCTGCCGTCGGCGCGAGCGCTTCGTCTCCAGCGAACACCGCCATGTCGGTTTGCCCGAGCCAGCGGCTCGTCACGGTGCCGGCCGTCATCGACCCGCTCACGTTGACGGCGGTGCGGCCCATGTCAATCAGAGGCTCGACCGAGATGAGCAGGCCCGCCAGCGCCACCGGCAGATTCAGACTCGACAGCACGACGAGCGCTGCAAACGTCGCGCCGCCGCCCACGCCGGCAATGCCGATGGAGCCGATCGTGGCCACGGCCACGACCGAGCCGAGGAATGAGAGCGACGTGGGATCGATGCCAGCGCTCGGCGCGATCATGATGGCGAGCATCGAGGGATAGAGTCCGGCGCAGGCGTTCTGCCCGATGGTCGCGCCGAAGCTAGCCGCGAAGTTGGCAATCGCGGGCGACACGCCCAGGCGGCCCACCTGCGTCTCGACGCTGAGCGGAATCGTGGCGGCGCTCGACCGCGACGTAAACGCGAAGGTGAGCGTCGGCCAGATCTTCTGGTAGAAGCGCACCGGGCTGAGACCCGCCAGCGCAATGATGGTGGCGTGCATCAGCAGGATGACGGCCAGGCCGACGTACGACGCCACCACGAAGCCGCCCAGATTGAGCACGTCATTGACGTTTGACGTCGCGACCACCCGCGTCATGAGCGCCAGCACGCCGTAGGGCGTGAGCCGCAGCACCATGCGCACGAGCCGGAGGACGAGCGCCTGCATCGTCTCGATGCCCTTCAAGACCCGGTCGCCGAGTTCCGGATTGTCTTTCCGCAGCGTCAGCACCGCGAACCCCAGCATCGCCGCAAACACCACCACGCCCATCGTCGACGTGGACCGCGTGCCGGCCAGGTCCGCAAAGATGTTCGTGGGCACGAACGACTGCAACAGCGACGGGATGTTGATGGTGGCCAAGTCGCCCATGTGGGCTTCCATGGACGCGCCTTTCTCGAGTTCGCGGGCGCCGCGCACCAGGCCCTCGGCCCGCAGGCCGAAGAGCTGGGTCACGACGATGCCGATCACCGAGGCCATGGCGGTGGTGGCGATGAGCATGCCGAGTACCCCGGCGCTGATCTTGCCGAGCGACCGCGTGTCGTTCAGCTTCGTCACCGCCGACAGGATCGAGAAGAGCACCAGCGGCGCGATGATCATCTGCAGCAGGCGCACGTAGATGCCGCCCACCACGCCCACCCAGGTCATGGCGCCAGTCACGGCCGGAGCGCCGAAGCCGTACACGCCCTGGGCCGCCGCACCGAGCGCCGCGCCAAGCAGCACGGCAATCAGCACGTTGCTCGCCACCGTGCCCCCGCTCTGCCGGCGACGGTACAGCCACACCATGGCGAGGACGAACACCGCGACATTTGCCAGCACTGCAAGATTCATACGCGCTCCGGTGAAAACCAACCGACTCCTGTCAGACGCCGCGGCACCGCCACAGGTGTCCGGTCGGGCGGAGTCTAGCGCCCCAGCCGCAGGTCGTCAAACGAGGCCGCCGGCCCTGTCGACGAGGACGCCGGCCCCGGCCCGGCTGCTAGAGTGTGACGGCATGAACTGCTTCTGCCAGGCGCCCATCGCGGCGGAGCCACGCGACGCCGTGCGCGTCACCCGTCGCCAGTGGCTGTCGCACGGCCTAGGCGCGGCGGGCGTCCTGGCCGGCACCAGCGCGCGCGGCGCCCAGACTCCCCGCGCCGTCGATCCTCGCGTCCTCACGGTGCCCGCCATGCCGTTTGTGATCGAGGCCGACGACCTGGGCCGGATCCGCGCGGGCGCCCGGGCGGATCTGGCGATGGTGGACGTATCCGGGCTGCTCGTGGGCACGGGCGCCTTGCCCCCTGAGCCGCTCAATCATCTGCTCTACGCCAACGGCACGAGCGTGCGTCATGTGATGACCGACGGCCGCCTGCAGGTCTTCGAGGGCCGCGTCGTGTGCGACGACGAGTCGCGTGTGCTGGCCGAGGGCGGGCGCGTCGTACAGCAGGTGTGGCGGCAGCTCGAACAGGGGGGATGGTTCCGATGACACCGGTCGCGGACTGATGCGGCAAGCGTCAGCGCGACGTGTGGCTACAGCGGCAGCCGGCGCGGAGCGTGGTGTCTCCTGACGGCGAACTCTGAGCACCGCGAGCCTTGCCGGTCACCCAGCCAGGCGGATCCCTTCGCAGCGTGCGTCGCGTCAGCCCGGCATCGCGGAGCGAAGGTGAGCCGGAGGGAGATGCCGCGCGCCGTCGGCTGCCGAGAGTGCGAGGCAACGGTGCGAGGCGCCGTCACGTCAGCGCGGCGCGGTCGCAGGGGCGCGCGTGGCCGCCTGCGTCTGTGCGTCTTTCAGCAGGCCGTCGAGCGCGGCGCGATCGAGATAGCGGCCCTTCAGCACCACCGCGTGGATCGCGCGTGTCGCGCGGATGTCGTCGAGCGGGTTCTGGTCGAGCAGCACCACGTCGGCGGTCTTGCCGGGGGCCAGCACGCCGAAGCCCTCCGACGCGCCCAGGAACGCCGGCCCGTTCACGACCGACGCCGCAAGCGCCTGCTGCGGCGTGAGGCCGTACTTCACGAGCACCTCCAGCTCGTCGTGCAAGCCGATGCCGGGATAGTTGAACGAGTTCAGAAAACCCGCGTCGGTGCCGGCCAGAATTGTGACTCCGGCACGCCGCAGCAGCGGCAACAGCCGCGCCGCCTTCTCGAAGCGGTCGTGACGCCGGGCCACGCCCGCCACGTCATCCGACGCCGCGCGCGTGATGCGACCTTCGTAGGTGGCCTTCAAGCCCGGTCCGAGATACTTCAGGTAGTCGTCCTCGGCGTGCGTGTCCTGGTCCAGATAGGCCAGGATGCGGCTGCCGTTGAGCGTCGGCGTCACGGCCGTGCCGCGCCTGGCGATCCGGCCGTAGGTGGCCAGCGCGGTGGACTCGTCGAAGCTGTCGATCATGGCCGTGACCGCGTCGCCCGGCGGCATCTTCCCGGCCGCCACCGCGCCGCTCAGCTCCACTTCGCGCGGCGACCCGCCGCGCAGCAGATATGACATGTGCTCGATCGAACCCAGTCCTGCCTCAGACGCCTGGTCGAGCGTGACCGCGACGGGCACATGCGCCGATGTCTTGAATCCCCGCGCGGTGGCTTCGCGCAGTCCCAGCAGATAGAGCTCGGGCTTCAGGGTGTTCTCCGTGATCTTCACGAAGTCCACCTTCATGCCTTGGAGCGTGACGAGGGCCGCGCGCACCTCGTCCGGCGTGCCCACCTCGAGGTCCCCCGGCCACACCGAGTCGATGCCTTCGAGCTTGGGTCCAGACGTGTAGATTGTGGGACCGAGCAGCGTGCCGGCGGCAACTGCAGAGCGCCACTCGATCACGCTCCGGCTCAGGTCACCCGCCGCATCGCGCACGGTGGTGATGCCGTGCGCCAGGTAGAGCGGCAGCAGGTTCTTGTTCTCCTGGATCAGCGCATCGCCGCCGCCAAAGTGCACGTGCATGTCCCACAGACCCGGCATCGCAAACGTCCCTGCCCCGTCCACGGTGCGCGCCGGCGCATAGCCCTCGGCCGAGTCGGCCACGGCCACGATGCGACCGCCGGTCACGACGAGGGTGCGGTCCGGTTGCACCGTGCCGCGTGCGACATCCACGACGCTGACCGACGTGATGGCCAGGTCCGCCGGGGTGCCGGAGGGCCGGCCGCACGCGGCGAGCGCCGCCACCAGAACGAGGGCAGCACCGAATCGCATCGACATCACGGGCGACACGCTATCACGAGGGCCGGGAGCGGAGGCGGGGCCACAGGCGATGCCGCGTCGCCGCACGCACCGCCTGTTACTCGGGACGCATCGCGGCGATGAGCACCGGGTCGAGCCGCCAGGTCATCGCCGGTCCGGCGGAGACCCACACCGAGCCGTGCGCCACGATCACCGCGCCGCCGCCCTCGCCCGTGAACCGCTGTACGGCGCGATTGGTCTTTGGATCGATGCGCACGAGGGGCAGGCCGGGCGCGCTGATCCACACGGAGCCTTCGCCGACGGCCAGGTCGCCGGCACCGGCGCCTTCCACGGGAATGGTCGCCACCACCTTGTTCGTTTTGGGATCGACGCGCGACACCGAGCCGTCGCCGCGGTTCAGCGTCCACACGCCGCCCTCGCCCACGGCCACGGGGCCAGGCTTCGGCCCCACCTTCACTGTCTCGACGACCGCATTGGTGTGCGGGTTCACGCGCGTCACCACGTCGCCGCGTGCGCTCGTAATCCAGAGGGCTTCTTCGCCAAACGCCAGCGACGCGGGGTCGCGGGCCACGAACACCTCGGCCACGACGTCGTTGGTGTCGGGGTCCACGCGTGACACGATGCCCTTGGGGTCAGACCCGATCCAGACGCTGCCGACGGCGATGGCGAGGCGGGCCCTCGGGTCGGCAACACCAATCGTGAGTGGCACCGTCACAGCCTGTGTCCTCACGTCGACGCGCGCCACCGTGCCGGCGCCGCACATCGGCGCCCAGACGCTGCCGAAGGCCACGACGAGGCTGGCGCACAGGGGCGACGGCAGAGCGACGGGCGCCCCGGCGGCGTTGGTCTTCATGTCGATCCGCACGATGCCGCTGCCCGCTGGCAGCCACACGCCGTCGTCGGTCGCGACCGCGCCGGGTGCCAACGGCAGGGGAATCCGTGCATCGGGCGTGATCCGTGCAAAGGCGATCACCTCGGCAGGCCGTGGGGTCGACGCAGGTGATGGCTGGGCAGCTCGACCATTCAGTCCAAGCCCTGCTGCGATCGACAGCGCGACCATCAGACGTGTCAGGGCGTGCAACATGGTCAGGCCGTTCGACCGGCCCCGGGCGTCTGCGCTTCGAGCACTCATGCGCGTGCATAATACGCGGTACCCCATGCGGTTATCGATGACGACGTCTACAGTCGCCCTCTGGACCTCGCTTGCGGTCTGGGCCGCCGCCCTTGGAAGTGGCGTGGCAGCCCGCCAAGCCGTGCAGCCGGGCGCGACCCCGGCAGCGGCGCAGGCCGCGGCGGCAATCAAGGCCCCGGACGTGTTCGAGACGCGTATCCGCCCGCTGCTCGCCGCCAACTGCTACGCGTGCCACGCCGAGGCGGCCATGGGCGGGCTACGCCTCGATTCCCGCGAGGGCATGCTGAAGGGCGGCGATACGGGCGCCGTCATCGAACCCGGAAAGCCGGAGACGAGCACGCTCATCAAGGTGCTGCAGCACGCCACGGGCTTCCCCGCCATGCCCAAGGGCCGGGCGAAGCTGCCGCAGGCCGACATCGATCTGCTGGAAGAGTGGGTCCGCGCAGGCGCGCCCTGGCCGGCCGCGACGACCACCGCCGGGGCGGCGCCTGCGACCGCCCGCGAGAAGGTGGTGACCGCGGAACACCGCGCGTTCTGGTCGTTCCGCCCCCTGCAGCGCACGGGCGCGCCGGTGGTGAAGGCCACCGACTGGCCGCGCACCGACATCGACAAGTTCGTGCTCGCTCGGCTCGAGGCCGAAGGCCTGGCGCCGGTCGGCGACGCCGACAAGCGGACGCTGCTGCGCCGCGTCACGCTCGACCTCACGGGCCTGCCGCCCACGCCCGACGAGGTCGACGCGTTTCTGGCTGACACGGCGGCCGACGCGTACGAGAAGGTCGTCGACCGGTTGCTCGCGTCGCCGCACTACGGCGAAGCCTGGGGTCGCGTGTGGCTCGACGTCGCCCGCTACGGCGAAGACGATTACCGCAGCCTCGACCCCATGCAGCGCGGCTACAACCCGTACCCGAACGCGCACCTCTACCGCGACTGGGTGATTCGCGCGCTGAACGACGACCTACCCTACGACCAGTTCGTCACGGCGCAGCTGGCGGGTGACTTGCTCGAGGGGCGCGAGCGCGTGCGGCACCTGCCGGCCCTCGGCTTCCTGGGCCTCGGTCCGTGGTACTACGACAACGGCGCCGTCGAGATCACTCACGCCGACGAACGCCACGACCGGGTCGACGCGGTGAGCCGCGGCCTGCTGGGCCTCACGGTGGGCTGTGCGCGTTGCCACGACCACAAGTACGACCCGATCCCCACGAAGGACTACTACGCCATGGCCGGCGTGTTTCTGAACGCCGAGTACCACGAGTATCCGCTGGCGCCGAAGGCGGTAGTCGACGAGTACACCGCCAAGGAGAAAGCTCTCAAGAAGAAGCGTGAGCTGCTCGCGGAGTTCACGGCCACCGAGGCGCAGCAACTCGCCGAGACGCTGGCTTTCCAGGCCTCACGCTACATGCAGGCGGCGTGGAAGGTCACCGGCGAGCCCAAGAAGGACCGGCTCGAGGTGGTCAACAGCGACAAGCTCGACTACGAGCTCTTCGACCGCTGGCTAGGCTTCCTGGCCAAGCGGCCGGTGTTCTATCCGTTCCTGAAGGACTGGCAGGCGCTCATCGCCGCGGGCGGTACTGCCAAGGACGCGGAGAAGCTGGCCACGGAGTTTCAAACGCTGCTGGTGTCGGTCGTGCTCGAGCAGCGCGAGGTGAAAAAAGAGAACGACATCATCCGCGCCCGTGCGCTGCCAACCGCAAAGCCGAAGGAACCAGCGAACCTGCCCAACGAGTTCAAGACCAACGACGACTTCTGCCCGGGCTGCGGCCTGGAGCTGAGGAGCATGTCGGTCGAGCGCACGGCGCTCTGGACCGACGCGTTTCGGGAGAACCTCGAGCCCGACGATGCCCCCGGCAAAGTGGCCCGGCCCGGCCTGCTCAGGTTTCGGGGGTGGGGACTCGAGCAGCGCCTCGGCGACGACCGGCGCAGCCTGATCGAGACGCTGCGCAAGGACATCGAGGCCATGGACAAAGCCATGCCGCCGAAGTATGCCTACGTGCACGGCGTGCGCGATGCCGAGACGCCCGCCGATCTGAAAGTGCACGTGCGCGGCAACCCGATGCGCCTGGGCGATACGGTGGCGCGCGGCTTCGTCACGGTGCTCAGTCCCGGCGCGCGCACGGCGTTCACCACGGGCAGCGGCCGTCTCGAGCTGGCCAGGTCCATCACCAGTCAGCCCATCGCACTGCGCACGATCGTCAATCGCATCTGGAAGCAGCACATGGGCAGCGGCATCGTCGCCACGCCGAGCAACTTCGGGCTGAACGGCGAGCGGCCGACGCATCCGGAACTGCTCGACTACCTGGCGCAGTACTTCGTGGAGCACGGGATGTCGATCAAGGCGCTGCACAAGGAGATCCTGCGGAGCCGCACCTACGCGCTCAGCGCCGACACCCAAGCCGCGGCCGCCGCGAAAGACTCGGGGAACCGCCTGTATTGGCGCGCGAACCGGAAGCGGCTGAGCGCCGAGCAGATTCGCGATGCGGTGCTGTCGGTGTCGGGCGCGCTCGACGCCCGTCTGGGCGGGCCGTCGGTGCCGCTCACGCCGCTCGTGAATCGGCGTACCATCTACGGCAAGGTCAGCCGCTACAAGCTCGACGAGTTCCTGCAGCTGTTCGACTTTCCGAGTCCGAGTCAAACCGCCGAGCAGCGCTACGCCACGACCGTGCCCCTGCAGCGGCTGTTCTTCATGAACAGCGACTTC
>JANMDX010000299.1:0-1548 GCA_031376505.1 Acidobacteriota bacterium | reverse complement strand
CGCATCGTGTCATCGCCCAGGCGGGTGAAGCGTCCCAGCTCGTAGGGCTCGCGGGCGAAGCTCTTCACGACCCGGATCGACGAGAGGATCTCGAACATCCGCTCGACGAGCGACGACTCGAGCTGCTTGACGCGCTCGGCGCGTTCCACCATGCGCGTCGAGTAGTAGCGAAGGCACGCATACAGGAACGGCACCACGCTCAGCGACAGCAGCGCCAGCGCCAGGTCGAGGCGCGCGAGTATCACGAACGTGACGGTGAGCTTGAGCGCCGCGGTCGTGAGCGGGAAGATGCCGCCGATGGCCAGGTCGTTCACGCAATACGCGTCGGCCTCCAGGCGATAGACCGAGTCGGCCGTGCGGGTCACGATGTGATGCCGCAGCCCGAGCGCGAGCAGGTGGTCGAGCAGGCGGGCGCGCAGGTCGAACAAGATGCGCTGCCCGGTGTTCACCTGCAACTGGGTGTGCAGCATCATGACCACTTCGCTCATGAGCTGCAGCAGCAGTCCGGCCGCCACGACCACGAGCAGCAGCGCCACCGTGCTCGTGCCGACCAGCGGCAGCACGAGACCGGCCAGCGGGGCGGGCAGCGGCTGACCGCCGAGCACGTTGTCGACGACCGTCTTGAGCGGCCACGGCGCCAGCGCCCCGAAGCCCACTTCGACGACGGCAAGAGCGGTGATGGCGATGACGCGGGCGCGGTGGGGTCGGAGGAACGACAGCGTCCACGCGAGCAGGGTCACACCGTGCTCCGGGCCGTGCGCCGCGGCGCCGGCGGAGGCTCGGCCGCGCGTCCTCCCAGCTGACTCCGGGAATCGTCGCGCCGCTGGCGCACGCGCGCCGGCTCGGTCGCACCGGTCGGCCGGGGCGGCGTGACGCCGCGCGCGTCACGGCCTGAGGTCGCCGACCGTGGCACGGGGTGCTGCACGCCCGGGCCCGCCGGGGCAATTACGCGGGGACGCGACAACGGCGCTTCCGCCATGCGCAGCGTGAATTCACGCGATAAGGCGCGGCCGCTCATGAACGCGCCCGCCGCCACCACGCCAAGCACCAGCGCGGCCTGCCCCTTGTGCATGACCGGCGATGGGCGCCACGTGAGGCGCGGACCGGCGCTGCGGCCCGGCAGCGGCACCATGCCGGCGTGGGTGGTGACGCGCGCCAGCGCGCGGTCGAGCACGGCGACCGAGCGGGTGGTCTGCCAGGCCGCGCTCACAAAGAGCGCCACAGCCGCGATGGCCGCCGTCGCCGTCACCCAGGGCCAGCGCAACGCGATGGCGGCGCTCGAGGCGCCGATCAGGGCGGCCGATAGTAGCGCGACCCGCAGAATACCGCGCACGCTGGGCTGCAGACGCGCGGCGACCCGGCAGAGGCAGCGCCCTTCGGCGTGCTCTTCGACGAGCGCGCGCGTGTGCAGCCAGCCCCAGCGGCCGACCGCGATGCTCAGGTCGCGATCGGTGTGCCAGCCATCGTCGGTGTCCACACGCCGTGCGGGCCGTGACGCGCGCAGTGCCGCCACGAGCGCCGTGAGGAGCGTGCTCTGCGAGGTCCAGG
>JANMDX010000289.1:0-1672 GCA_031376505.1 Acidobacteriota bacterium | reverse complement strand
CGGCGTGCTGTTTCGCGCTCGGCCTTTGGGCTGCCGCCGGTCGCGCGCGTATGGTCATTGCCTCTTCTTCGTGGCGGTCGCCGGGAGCGCCGGCCACGGGTTCGAGAACCGACGGTCGCTGATGAACGCGTGGTCCGTCAGACTCTCGAGGAACGCCACGAGATCTCCACGGTCCTGCTCCGTAAGTTCGAACCCCTTCACGAACTCGCTCTTGTGCACGTTCCTGGCGCCCACACCCTTGAGCGGCCCGGTCGCCACCGTCCGCCCCCCCGCTTCGTAGTGTTTGATGACCTCGGCGAGCGTGGGGATGCTGCCGTCGTGCATGTAGGGCGCGGTGAGGGCGATGTTCCTGAGTGACGGCGCCTTGAAGCGTCCCATGTCGTCTGGATTCTCGGTGACCGCGTGCACGCCCGTGTTGGGCGCCGGATAGCTGCCACTTGCGTCGAGGTTGTAGAGGCCGGTGTTGTGGAACTCGATCTCGACGAGCCCCTTCCCCACGAAATCAACCGTCTCGGTGAAGTTGAAGCCGCCATGGCAGTGGAAGCACTGCGTGCGCTCCGAGAAGAAGAGCTCTTCGCCGCGCATGGCGGGCGCCGACAGCGCGCGCGGATCCGCACTCGTGCGATACAGATCGTAGGCCGACCGGCCCGACAGCAACGTCCGCTCGAACGACGCGATCGCGCGGGTGATGTTGGCAAGCGAGATCGGCGCGGCATCAGTGGGATAGGCGGCCGCGAACATCGCGGGATAGCGCGGCTCGGCCTGCAGACGCGCCAGCATCGCTGTCTCTTTGCCCGAGAGCCCGAGCTCGACCGGATCCTGGCCAAACATCGGCTCGAGCGCCTGGGTTTCCAGCCGCCGCACGGTGGGGTTCGCCCACGTGAACACGGGACTGTAGGCCACGTTGGCCAGCCCCATGGCGCTGCGCGGCGTGAGGTCGCCCGTCACGCCTGCCGACCTGGCTGTGGCGTCGGTGAAGGCCAGGCGTTGCTCGTGGCAGGTGCCGCACGAGAACGTGCCATCGAGCGACAGGCGCGTGTCGTAGAACAGGTACCGACCCAGGGTCACTTTCGCCGGAGACATCGGATTGTCGGCGGGCACCTTGGGCCGCGGGAAGCCGGGCGGCAGGTCCCAGGTGTAGCTGGCCCCGCCATCGGTGGCCCGCACGCGTTGCCGCATGCCGCCGAGGCTGCGCACCCACGCCACGAGCTGCCAGCCCTCGGTTTCAGGCAGCGCGTCGAACGCCGGCATCCCGCGGCTCGGAATGCCGTTGACAATCACCCAGTAGATCTCGCCGTCGGTGTGCGTGCGCAGATCGGACCGCGTCAAATCAGCGGGCGCCGGGCGATTGGCCGAAGGCGCCATGCCGCCCTTGCCCAACCGACCGTGGCAGCCGGCGCAGCGCGCGGCAAACGCGAGCCGCCCGGCCTCGAGATCCGTATCGGTGAGATCGAGCGGACTGGCCAGGGTGCGCGCCTGCACCGGGGCGTGGTGGATGTGCGGCTGGCGGCCGTCAACTTGTGCCGCCAACGCGACCGCCCAGACAAGGAGCACCCCACACGCAATCGCCGCGGCTCCTCGTGTCATGGGCAGACGCTCCCGAGATCTACCTGGCGCGGTAGACGAGGAACAGCTGCCTTGGCAGGAACTCGTGTTGCCGGTCGAGCACGAA
>JANMDX010000256.1:0-73531 GCA_031376505.1 Acidobacteriota bacterium | reverse complement strand
CCATCGGGCGAGCAGTGGCGCCGTCACGGTGGCCGCCCCGGTCCAGAACAGTGCACATGCGAACCGGGGGTCGGGGGCGGTCAGGAACCATACGCCAATTCCGAAGAGCGTCGGGATCAGCAAGAGCGCGCCTCCGTGCGGTGCCAGCGTCCGTTCCCGACCGAACAGTCTGACACCCAGTGCACAAGCGGCGAGCAATCCTGGAATGACGACCTGCAAGCGCTCCATCGGCATCTTGACGGAGTTCGAGACCCAGCCAGGGAGCCATTCCCACCCCGGATAACGCAGGCCCATGTTGTAGAACCAGCGCGCGGAGTAGCTCGTCCACGCTCGCTCTGCCTCGGCTTCATCGAGCGGCAGTCTCCAATCGACCGCGGCTGCCCCGATCGTGCTGGGGTAGGCCACATATCCGCTGAGAAGGACGCCTCGAGCTGCCAAGACGAGACCAAGGGCGAACGTGAGCCCGAGTGCCCACCCAAGCGTGAAGCGCCGCGATGCCTCGCCGCGATGGCTCCGCCACCAGACCAACAGCGCCAGGCCCCACCCGCACACCGCAAACGGCGCCGCGCTCAGTTTCAGGCACACCGCCGTGGTCAGAAGCGTCGCCACGGAGGCGAACGCGTAGCCGGCTTCGCGGTCGGACGGGGCTGTTTCAGTGAGCAAGCGATGAAGGCGTGAGGCCGCGACGAACAGCAACACCGTGACGGAGGTGTCGTAGTTGAGACTGGAGACATACACCGAATTCACGATCATGGCCACGACCGGCGTCAGCAACAGGAAATCGAAAGATGTCGACACCGACGCCAAGGATCGGTCGCGCAGGCGGAAAGCCGCGATCAGGATCTGGATCAAGAGCGCGAGTAGGAGCGCGCCGTTGGCAATGTGTTCGACGCGGTCGTGCCACGGGCCGATGGCCAGCATCGCGGCATAGAGCGAACTCGCACTGTTGAACGCCAGTCGGCCGTGCAGGTTTCCGAGGCCCGGGACGATTGGATAGGACTGGACCCAGCGCATGGCCTGAATGTGATACACGCCGCTGTCATAGGCGCTCTGCGGCCCCATGGCGCGGTTCGCTGTCCAGACAGCGGCAAGGGCGAGAACCACAAGTACAGGCCAGGCCAAACGCCAATCGACCGAGGCCAGCCAATCGCGCACGCCCTTCCGGTTCGATCCCCACCCATAGAGGCCTGCGACGGCAAGAATGGCGCCCGGCTGCCAGGACACGGCAAATACCAGGTGCCAGATCTGCAGCAACAGGATCGCGCCGCAGAATCCCAACCAGAATGCGACGAGCACGCCATCGGCGGTGATCCGCCGGATCCCGAACTGCCGCTGAAATGCGAGGCCCACGCCAGCCAGTGCCGCCGCCAGCCCGAGCCACGTGAGAAGAATGAGGCCGAGAGTCAGGAGGAAGGTCATTCGCTGCGTTGGCTGCTCATCCTCGGCGCTTTCTTGAATATCACGACCTCGGCGAGGTAATTGCGGGACCGATTCCCGAGCAGCGTCTGCACTACCCGGTATTCGGGCATGACGTAGTGCGGTTCGAACCGGGCGACCTCGCGGTACTCGGATCGACCCTCAAACACCGCCTGGAGCTGATCCACGGTGCGTTGGGATCTCGGTCCGAATACGAACCGCCGCTCTCTGGGCAGGTTGTTCTTCCATCCCATGCCACTCAAATATTCATTGGCGCGGTGCATCTCGATGACGAGCACCTCAGGCCGGCCGTCGCGCGGAAACACGATGTCCTTGTAGTCCCAAATCAATTGATGGCCGTCCCACCAAATCTCTGTTTGTGAGGGCACGTTCTGACGGAGCCACTGCGCGGCGTGGTTCCGCGGTTCGTCGATGAAGAACCGCTCGCCGTCTACGACGAACGCCAGCTGATACGCGAAGACGGGCGCGAGGATCCAGGCCGCATGCAGCCCTCTTTGCCGCGCCTGGTCGATGAGCGAAACGAGGGTCCAGGCGGCCGCCAGGACGAGCCATGGGATGAAGGGAATCACATGACGCAGGAAATTGTCCATCGTGAACACGACGAGCCCGGCCAGGATCACCTGGGGCGGGATGACGCAGAGAACCACAGCGGTGCGGTCGGCCGTCCAGGGCTTCGCAAACAGCCGACGGGCCATCGGGATCACCGCCGCCATCCCGAGCAGCAGCACCGCGCCGCCAGCCAGGCTTGGCCCCTGGATCGCGTACACCAACATGCTGAAGACGCGGCTGAACTCCCAGGACGACGCCGACTTGAGCATCGTCATGAGCAGTTCAGGTGTGGTGTAGGTTCCCGCGTTGACGATGACCAGCCCGCACAGGAAGAACGCCGCGGCCATGATGGCCCGTTCCATCCTGGCGGGTCGCCACAGCGCCACGATCGCCAAAGACGGCAGGGTCGCGACGACCAGTTTCAGGCCGAATGCCACTCCGAAAGAGAAGGCGGCAGCGCTCAGCCACACATGACCGGACGCGTCTCGTCGCAGCATCTCCCGCAGCAGCAAGAGCGTGCCCACAAGCGACCAGAACAGCGCCGGCACGTCGGCCACGAAGAAATGGCTTTGCGTGACGTGAAGCCCTGCCAGCGCGAAGAGCCATGCCGCCAGGTGAGCCACGCGGCTGTCTGAAAACAAGCGTCTGGCCAACAGGAACACGATCCCGATCGTCGCGGTGCCGTACAGCCACACGACGACCCGGCCGGCTGTGATGATCTGAACAACCGGGGGTAACTCGCCGCGAAGCTGGCCCTGAACGGCGCGCACGGCCAGAAACGGCAGCGCGACGTGCGCGGCCAGGCCTCTGGGATAGGGATTTGGCGACCATCGAGGAGGCCTGGTCGGTTCGATCAGCATCTCCGCATAGATCTGATGAGTGAACTCATCGATGTGATGGTCGGCCCACCCCGGGGGGAAGTTCCATCCCCAGAACACCCCTGGAATCCGCAAAGCCGCACCCAGAACCAACGCGGCAATGAGACTGGCCTTCTGCCGACTCGGAAAACTGACCACGCGCCAGCCTAGCACGCCGGCCCCGGCCCTCCGGCGTCGAGCCAGATTCCTGTCGAGAGCAACGCCCTGGTCCGCGCAGATCCTGGAAGACGCATGCAGCGAGTCAATACCACAGGACCCCGTCGTGCCCAGGGTGATCGCGCTCCCGTCACCAGCAGGCCCGGCCCGGTTGTTTGCGATTCGTCACTTTCCTGATGTCTACTTGTGACCACTCGACCGTGTCCTGCGGCCTGGGAATCGGCGCAGTCCTGGTCACCGGCGTCCCGCACACTGCGTGCATTCCATCCATCCACGACACACCCCGGGACATGACGCAGACCGTGACAGCCACTGGCGCGCCGCTGCCTCGCGACACGTCACGCTTCTACTACCCGCAGCTCGACGCGCTTCGCTTCGGCGCTTTTCTGCTGGTGTTTTGTACCCATGGACTTCCCCAGTACGAGGCGCTGGCTGCAGCCGGGGTACCGGCAGGAATCGGTGCTGCGCTCACGGCGCTGAAAGTCGGTGGCCGGTTCGGGCTCGACTTGTTCTACTTCTTGAGCTCGTACCTCATCACTGAACTGCTGCTGCGCGAGCACAGGCGGTGTGGCTCGATCGATGTCAAGGCCTTCTGGATTCGCCGGATCCTGCGGATCTGGCCGTTGTACTTCGTGTTCCTGGCGGCCGCGACGTGGATCGTTCCGCTGGTCTTGCACCAGTCGTTCCCGAGATTCCATCTCGCGGCTTTCAGTGTCTTCCTGGCCAACGTCGCGATCGTCATGCGGCCCTGGGGGATCCAGACCGTGGCCTTCATTTTGTGGTCGGTCTCGATGGAAGAGCAGTTCTATCTGCTGTGGCCGCTGACCCTGTCCAGGTTCATGGCGCATCTGCGCACCATCGCCTTCTCATTGATTCTCGTCTCCGTAGTGGCGCGAGCGTTCGTGGTCGCGATCGGTGCAGCGGCCGATGACCGGTGGCTTTGGACCAACCCGGTCACACGGTTGGATCCGATCGCCGCTGGGGCTCTCATGGCGTCCCTGTTGGCTGGGCGCAGACCGCACGTGTCACTGCCGATGCGATGGGCCATGATGGCCACGGCATTGGCCATGTTCGTCGTGTGCGGCTATGCGCCGCAGGACGGGCCGTGGGTGCTGCTCACGTACCCAGCCGCGACGTTGGCTTCGGGTGTGTTGGTTGTCGCAGCGCTCGCCTGCGAGAGCCCCTGGGGATGGACGGTATACCTCGGGCGAATATCCTACGGTCTGTATGTGTTTCACCTGCTCGCGCTGTCGCTGGCGTGGAACTATCTTGCGGCTCCTGGCCCCGCCCTGATGCCGATGGCTCTTCAGTTCAGTGCGGCGCTTGCCCTGACTGTCGTGTTCGCGGCCGTTTCGTATCGATGGCTCGAAACGCCGTTCTTGAGCCTCAAAGCACGATTCTCACGATGAGCAGCCACAGCGCAGCCCCTCGCGAGAGGCCGGCTGGCAGCCGGCTGCCGAGCCCGGCGTCGGCATCGGCTGGACACCGATGTCAGTCCGCCCTCAGGGCCTGCACCGGGTCTGTACGTCCCGCGCGCACGGCCGGAATCGACGCGGCCAGCGCGCCCGCGGCCAGCAGGGTTGCAGCAGCGGCGATCAGACTCGGGAGGTCGGTCGGGGCGACGCCGTAGAGGAACCGGCTCATTGCTGAGCCGATCGCCAACGCGCTTCCGATGCCGGTCACCACGCCGACGCCCACCGGCATCAGGCCGCCGCCGATCACGTGTCTGAGGATACGTCCAGGCGACGCACCGAGTGCGAGACGCACGCCGAACTCGGCACGACGTCTGGTCACGGAGTACGACACCACGCTGTAGATTCCGACTGCGCCGATCACGAGCGCCAGCGCGCCGAGCACCGACAAGAAGAAGCGCAGGCGCAGCGGTTCGGCCACGGCTGCCGCGATCACGGCATCGAGCGTGGTGACTCGCCCGATGGCGACGCGTGCGTCGACGTCGTGGATGGCAGCACGTACGGCGGAGACCGGCGGGGCGGTTCCTGCGCCTCTCACCACGAGCACCGAGCCTTCCGGCGCGTCCGATTGCGCGAGCGGCACATAGAGCACCAGCGGGTTGTCGCCGGTCATGCGCGTCATGCGCACTTCCTCGACCACGCCGACGATCGTGACCCACCGGGGTGTGTCGTCGAAGGTGTGTTGTACGCGGCGCCCCACAGGACTGCGGTCAGGCCACATCGTTTTGGCAAACGAAGCGCTCACGATGCCCACCGCCGGGGCTCCATGGCCATCAGTGGCCGCAAACGCACGCCCGTCAGTCAGGGTCATGCCCATGGCCTGCAGGTAGCCGGGCGAGATGACGCGGTACAGCGCGTTCGGTTCGCGCCCTTCGCGCAAGTCGGTACGGTCCTCGATGGTCACCGTGCCTTGCCACCCGCCGTCGCGCAAGGGCAGGCGTGTGACCAGGCCCACGGCCCGCACACCAGGCATCTCCGCCACGCGCGCGATGGTGTCCCGGAAGAACGTCGCCCGCTCGGCGGCGGCCATGATGCGGGTTGGCGCCACCAGATCGATGGCCGCGACATCGACCGCGTCGAAGCCGGCGTCGATGGCATAGAGGCGGCTGACCGAACGCGTGAACATCGCGGCTCCGGCGATGAGCAGCACCGCGAGAGCCACTTCCGCCGCAACGAGCGTGTTGTGTACTCGACGGGGACCCGCCGCCGCGATACCGCCAGCAGAGCGCTCGCCCCCTGGCCCTTGCCGGCGGCCGGCGACGAGGCCACGCACGGGCGCCAATGCCACCACGACGCCCAGCACGAGCGACAGTCCTGCCGACAAGGCGAAGAGCGTCCAGTCCACCGTCAGGGCGTCCTCGAGGCCGTCGGTCAGTGGGAGGCGCGCGACCAGCGTGCGGAATCCCGCCACGGCGAGTCCAGCCCCGAGGCCTCCAGCGATCACCGACATCACGACCGACTCGGTGACGATCTGCCGTACCAGGCGTCCACGGCCGGCGCCAAGGGCCGTGCGCAGTGCTAGTTCCTCTCGCCGGTCGGTCGTCCGGGCCAGGACGAGCGCAGCGACGTTGGCGCACGCGATGAGGAGGACCAGCAGTACCGCCGTCTGCAGCAGTAACATGGCCGGCCTGATCGCCCCCCTCGTGTACTCGCGCAGCGGCGTCACCGCCGCCCCACGCGTCTTGTCCCACGCTTCCGGGTAGGTAAAGCGCTCACCCAGGGCCGCGGCGATGGCTTGCACATCGGCGGCGAGCTCACCGCGGCTGAGCCCGGCGCGTTCGCGGCCCACCAGCACGAGCCAGCCGTTGCCCTGATAGCTGTCCGTCGCGGGATCGAGCGTCAGCGGCCGCCAGATACGAAACGCCGGCGACGGGAAATAGAAGCCGCGCGGCATCACGCCGACGACTTCGACGGACGCGCCGTCGATCTCGATGCGACGCCCGACGGCACCCGGATCGCCGCCGAGTTCCTGCTGCCAGAACCCGTGGCTCACCACCGCTATCGGCGCCGCGCCTGGCCGGTCGTCGCCGGCCTGGAAGGCCCGACCCAGGAGCGGCCTGGCCTCGAGGACGTCGAAGAGCTCGGCCGAGCCCACCGTGGCCAACACCGTCGAACTCTGGTCGTGCACGCGCAGGGTGTAGCTTTCGTTCGAGTAGGCGGCCAGACTCGAGAACGCGTGCTGGCGTTGCTTCACGAAGTCGAACTCCACGCCGCGCCAGTTGAAGTCGCTCCAGAAGACCTGCACGCGCGCCTCGTCGGCTACCGGCATCGGACGCACGAGCAGCCCGATCACGACGCTCGACAGCGCGACGGTGGCGCCAATGCCGAGGGCGAGCGTGCCCACGCCGAGTACTGTGAACAGCGGACGCCGACGCAGCTGCCGCAGTGCCACGCGCACATCACCGCCGGCATCGACGACGGCCCCGATGCCCCAGCTGTCGCGCGCACGTTGTGCCTCCTGCCCCTCGTGACCGAAGCGACGCCGGGCTTCGGTAACTGCTGCCTCCGGCAGCCAGCCCCGCTCGACGAGTTGCCGCGCCTCCATCTCCTGGTGGAACGCCATCTCGTCGCTGAGCTCACGGCGCATGCGGTTGCCTCGGAACAGTGCCCGAATCCGGAACGAAAGATTCGATCTCAAGGACATCGCAACTCCTGTGAACGTGGCGGCCGCCTCAGGCGGTCGCGTCGACGATTCTGGCCACGCCTCGCGAGAGCCGGATCCAGTGCCCGATCTCGGCATTGAGTTGGATGCGGCCCGCTGGCGTGAGGGCGTAGAAGCGCGCGCGACGGCCGAGGTCGGTGTCACGCCAGGCCGACTCGAGCCACCCCTCGCGAGTCAGCCGATGCAGTGAGGCGTAGAGCGACCCTTGCTGCACCGACAAGGCATCTTCCGACCTGGCCTGGATGCGCTGAGCGATGCCCCAGCCGTGCATGGGCTCGAGCGACACGACCTTCAGAATGAGCAGGTCGAGCGTGCCTTTGATCACGGCGTTGTCAGTTCCCATGTGTTTTCGCTCTCAAATAGCCTCTTCTCTCGCTAATCGACAACATAGACGGATTCGATGACGAAAAGGTTGTGCCCATTGGCCCATGCGATACTTCCTCGCGCCTCCGCCCGCGCGTTTACCCCCGGGACCCATGGACCATCTACCGCCTCGCCGCGTGTTTCTTGCCCAACCCGCCCTTGCTCTGCTCGCCGCCAGGTCGGCCCTTGCCGCCGGGCCGGCCGTCCGGGAGGCGGGCGAGCAGGCCGCCGGCCGCACCCGTGCCTCTCTGGCCAAGCCGGGCCCGATGCTGCCGCCGTCGCAGGCCGTCATCACGAGCGTGCGCGGGAAGCCCGGCGATCCCGACGAGCTGTCGGTGCTCTGGACGTTTGTGGTCAACGGCGATCCCGCTCAAATCGGCGTTGCGGCCGGTGACGAGCACATCGCCGGCGGGTTGATCGCGCTCCACAAGGAGTTCGTGCTCAACGTGCCGACCGCCTCGATGATTCATGGCTTCGACGTCATCGACTTCAGCTCGGGCAAGCCCGCCGACAAGTTCGCCAAGTCGGGCTTCACGCGCGGCCAGGCGGCGGTCGTGAATGCGCCCACGGTGAACGAGGCGCCGATTCAACTCGAATGCCGGCTGCTGCACACACTGCGCGTGCCGCCGATGCGCACGCTGTTTGTGGCGGAGGTCGTGGCGACGACCGTGCACGACGGCATCTGCGACGCCGACGGCCGGCTGCGTCCTGAATCCGCGGCGTTTTTCGGCATGGCGGCCGGCTGCGGCGAGTTCTTCACGCTCGGGCAGAAGGTTGGGCACATTGGCCAGAGCGTGGGCCGCCGCGACATCCGGTATTAGGCGGTCATCAGCGATGTCTTCGACTCCGCCTCCTCCCGCTTCTCTGATTCACCACCCCCGTCCGGGCTTCACGGAAGCCGCGGCTCGCGCCCTGCTCGCGTCGCACTTCGGCATCGACGGCGTGTTGGCGCCGCTCGACAGCGAGCGCGACCAGAACTTTCACGTGCGCGCCGCACACGGCGAGTTCACGTTGAAGATCGTGAATGCGGCCGAGCCGGCCACTGCCATGGCGTTTCAGACGGCGCTGCTGCGCCACGCACAGGCCGTCGACCCGGCGCTGCCGCTGCCACGGGTCGTCGCCCTCGCCGACCGGCGCGACTTCGGTGAAGTCGAAGGACTCACCGGCGAGCGTCATGCCGTGCGCCTGGTCAGCTATCTGCCAGGCACTCCCTTCGCGCAGGTCGCGCAGACTCCGGACATGCTCCGGGGGCTTGGGCGCGTCCTTGGCCGTCTCGATCGCGCGCTCGCCAGCTTCGGCCATCCAGGCGCGTTCCGGGACTTCGATTGGCACATCCAGGCCGTGCCGAGGTCGCACGCGAGGCTCGACGCGGTGCGCGACCCGGAGCGGCGCGCCCTCGTCAGCGCGTTGCTCGACGGCTTCGACACGCGGGTCGTACCGGCCTTGCCCCACCTGCGTCATCAGGTGATCCACAACGACGCCAACGACTGGAACGTGCTCGTCGACCCCGCGACGGGCGGGGTCAGCGGGCTCATCGACGTGGGCGACGCCGTGTTCGCGCCGCTCGTGGCTGAGGTCGCCGTGGCGTGCGCCTACGCAATGCTGCCGGCGCCCGGCCCCGGTGCCACGGATCGTTCGCACGAGTCTGGCCATTGGAGTCACACCCCTGTAGAAGCAGCTTCGGCGGTTGTAGCCGGTTACCACGCCGAGATGCCGCTGCTCGACGCCGAGCTCGACGTGCTCTTCGACCTGATCGCGGGACGGCTGTGCATCAGCGTCACCGTGTCGGCGATGCGGCAGGCGACCTCGAACGACCCGTATCTATTTGTCAGCGAAGCTCCGGCGTGGGAGTTGCTACGGTGGATGGCATCGACCGACCGCGTCTCGTTTGTAAACGCCCTGAAGCGCTCGTGTCGGCAAGGGCTGCCGGTGTCCCCGTCCCGGGACGCCACCGCGCTGCTGGCTGCCCGGCGCGTGCACATGGGCAAGAATCTCAGCCTGTCGTACCGCACGCCGCTGCACATCGTACGCGGCGACGACGTGTGGCTCATCGATGCGCAGGGTCGCCAGTACCTCGACTGCTTCAACAACGTGGCACATGTCGGGCACTGCCATCCAAAGGTCGTCGCGGCCCTTGCGACCCAGGCCGCGGTGCTCAACACCAACACGAGGTATCTGCACGAAAACGTCGTGCGCTATGCCGAGCGTCTGGCTGCCACGCTACCGGCCGGGCTCGACTGCCTGTTCTTCTGCAACTCGGGCAGCGAGGCCAACGACCTGGCGCTGCGCATCGCGCGCACGGCCACGGGTCGCCACGGCATGGCGGTACTGGACTGGGCGTACCACGGCCACACGCAGGCGCTCATCGAGATCAGTCCCTACAAGTACACGCCGAAGGGCGGCAAGGGCCGGCCCGACTTCGTGTGCCAGCTACCGCTACCAGAACCGTATCGCGCGCCCGACGACTGGCCCGCCTTCGAGATGGGCGCGCGGTTCGCGGCGAAGGCGCGCCGTGTGCTGTCGGAAGCACTCGCCACGGGCTGGGCGCCTGCGGCGTTCATCGCCGAGACGATTCCGAGCGTCGGCGGCCAGGTGTTCCTGCCGTCCGGCTATCTGCGCGAGGTCTACGCAGCCGTCCGCGCGGCCGGCGGCCTTTGCATCGCCGACGAGGTGCAGGTGGGTTTTGGGCGCGTGGGCACGAGCATGTGGGCCTTCACGGAGCATGAGGTCGTGCCCGACATCGTGACGATGGGAAAGCCTGCGGGTGCGGGGCATCCCTTGGCAGTCGTGGCCACCACACAAGCGCTCGCCGAGGCGTTTGCCAACGGCATGGAGTACTTCAACACGTTTGGAGGCAACTCGGTGTCGTCGGCCGTGGGGCTGGCCGTGCTCGACGTGCTGGAGCAGGAGCATCTGCTCGAGAACGCCCGCGTGCAGGGCGACTACATCCTTCATGGCATCCGCCGCCTGGTCGATCGTTTTCCGCGCATCGGCGACGTGCGCGGGCGGGGTCTGTTCTTCGGCATCGAGTTCGTGGCCGACCGGCGCACCAAGGCACACGACGGCGCCACCGCTTCGGCCGTGGTCCAGCGCGCCGTCGAATTGGGCGTGCTGATGGGCACCGACGGCCCGCACGAGAACGTCATCAAGCTGCGGCCGCCGATGACCTTTGCGCGCGCGCACGCCGATGTACTGCTCGGCGTGCTGGAACAGGCGCTCCACGACGTGTGCGGCTGAGGGGCGCCCGGCGCGGCGGCCGCGTGTGAGGCGAGCTACCTGCGGAACAGCGCGGCGGCCGCGCGTGAGGCGAGCTACCTGCGGAACAGCTTCGTCAGCTTCACGACGACCGAGCGGTTCTCGAGATCCGGGTATCCGGGGTTGGCCGTCGTGCGTCCGTCGCTGTAGACGACGAACAATTCGCTGCCCGGCTGATATTCCCACCGGAAGCGCAGGTTGGTGCTCATCGACTGGGTGCGCGACTGGTACTGCACCAGTGCGGCCGCGAACATGCGGGGTGTCACCGTGTAGGTGAGTCGCGTGCCCGCCAGATTGCTGTTGCCGTTGCCGTACGGGCCTTCCACGCGGTTCCACGAAAGTGTCGGCTCGGCATAGATCTGCGACGTGAACTCCACGCGTCCGCGCCACGTCATCTCCGTGAGCGTGCCGTTGTAGAAGCCGCCGCGGAGCGCGGTGATCCCGCCACTGATGCGCCGCTGGCCGCCCATGAAATACGACACCTTGTTCTGGGTGAAGCGGTATCCGCCGATCGGCACGACGACGCCAGGGGCGACCGTGAATGGCGCCAACAGCCCCTCGTAGGCCTGGGTCACTTCCGCGCTGATGAAGTCGCCGCTGTTCAGTTCGGCGTTGAAGGTGCCTTGGTATTCCTCCGACTCCACTCGGCCGCTGGACGCCGCCGTGATGTAGTCGGCGCTGGCCTGATAGGACAGCTTGCGCACGCCAGGCAAGTTCTTCGGGCGCGGGCTGAACCGCATCTGGCCGAAGGAACGGCGAAACGCTGACCGGCGCATGAAGCCCACTTCGGGATTGAACCCCTCGCCCACGAAGAGGTGTTCCATGTTGGCACCGTACCGGTCCCCGTTCCAGTCGAAGCGGCCGCGGTAGCTCTGCTCACTGCCGGTCTTGCCGCTGGTCTGCGTGCGGGCCCAGTAGGTGTTGATGAAGACGTTGCTTCTGACGTTGAACTGGGCATCGACGCCCGCTGAGTAGTTGTTGGCGGAGTTCCCCGCCGACGGGTTCCGGCTCGTGGCGACCATGCCGATGCGGCTGCGGCGCAGTACGTCGCGGTTTACGCGCAGCACAGAAAAGTTCGTCAGCGGCACGCCGGCCGACGGCACGTCGTTGGTTTCCATCGACAACGCGCCCACCTGCCAGCCACCGCTCCGGCCGAGCACACGGGCTCCGCCGATGATCGGCACGACGGTGCCGCCGCCGAGGCCGATCCGCCGGCTATAGAACAAGATCGGCGTCAGGTTGTTGGCTCCGCCCCCGCCGCCGCCACCCCCGCCGCCGCCACCACCCCCGCCGCCCCCGCCACCGCCCCCGCCACCACCGCCCCCACCCCCGCCCCCGACGCCGCCGAACGCAAACGCATCCTGGCCCTCGAGAAAGAACTCGCGCTTCTCAGGAAAAAACAGCGAGAAGCGCGTGAGGTTCACCTGCGCGTCGTCGTCCTCCACCTGGGCGAAGTCGGTGTTGTACGTGAAGTCGGCCACGAACTGCTGCGTCACGCCCCACTTGGCGTCCACGCCGAAGTTGGCGTCGCCCTTGTCGTTGAATGCCGGCGTTGCGGCGCGGTTGGTCAGCACGGAGCCAAGCGCGTACGGCTTCACGTCAAGGTTGATCGAACGCTTCGGCGTCGCCAGCCCTACGAGGGACGCGGCGTTCGAGAGTTTGTTGAGGCCACGGCGTCCCCATGACCGGGGCACCGCGTTCAGGTACGACGTTTCGTTCTTGAAGCGGACCATGCGGCGCATGTTCACGCCCCACGTGTTGCTGCCTTCCTTGAAGCGGATCGAGCGGAAGGGCACGCGCATCTCGATCGTCCAGCCGCCGTCGAAGTCCTCGGCCTTCGACGACCACAACCCATTCCAGTTGGGACTGGGCTGCTCGTTGGTGGTCGCCCAGTCGAACATCCCGCCAAGGCGGTTGGCCGCGAAGCCGAAGCCATTGCGCGCGTCGTTGAACGTGTCGAACACCACGGCCACATGGTCGTTGCTGCTGATGTTGAATGAGTCACGCCGCATCTCGCTCTGCACGCGCCGGCCAGGCTCGGATTCATACAGGCGGGCGGCGACGTAGACGTTCTTGTCGTCGAAGAAGATCCATGCTTCGGTCTTCTCGGTGGCGGGCGCGCCTTCGTCGGGTTCCTGCTGGACAAAGCCGGTGAGCGGAGCCACCGAGGAATAGATCGCCTCGTCGAGCCGCCCGTCGAGTGTGAAGTCTTTCTCGGCGATTCTCGTGGCGCGGATGGTGGCTTTGCCTGTCCCGTCGCGGACCAGAATCTCGGTCTGAGCGGTCTCGGGGCTGGCTTTCTCGGCCACCGTTTGCGCCGATGCCATCTGCGCGCTCATCATGCCGACGCTTGCCAGCGCGGACCACACGAGAGAGACACGGAGAACGCGGGATGGGACGGCCACGAGAAGCCTCCATTGGACCACACCGAGGAGACCGTCACCAACCGCGGACGCGTAACGAGTTGTCTCTGGGCCTGTCACCGTTACAAACGATGACGCGGAGGGCACCGCCTCGTACGCAGAAACGGCCGTGCTGCCCATGCAGCACGGCCGATCCGTGGCGTTGATTGACGACCGACGGCTAGTGCACGGAGGCGGAGGTGACCTGACGCGCCGCGCGCCAGTCCGAGGCCAGAATCGACCAGAGGTGCTGGTCGTAGCGCTGTCCATTGCGCTCGAACGACTGGCGCAGCAGAGCCTCGCGCACGGCGCCCACTTTGGCCAGGGCGCCGTTACCTCGCCCGTTTGGCACGGCCGCCCGGGCTTCCAGACGGTTCACGCCGATCGTGTCGACCGCGAAGTCGACGACCAGTTGTGCGCCCTCGGCAAACAGGCCGGTGCCCCAGTAGGGCGAGCCGATCACGAAACCCCACTCGGCATTCTGGAACTCCGAGTCGAGCTGGCGCACCTGGAAGAGGCCCACGGCCGTGTCAGTGCCCGCTGGCACCACCGCGAAGCACGCATACTTGCCGGCGGCCTGTTCGCGACCCGCCCATGCGATGAAGCGGCGGAACCCCTCAACCGTCGAGGGAGGCGGCGAGACGAAGCGGGCCACTTCCGCCGTCGTGAGCAGTTGGCAGAGCGACTCGGCGTCTTCGATGCGCATCGCCCGCAGCGTGACCGCGCCGGCTGCCAGCACTGGCAACTGTTGACGCCAATCGGTCGAGGCGACGTCGTGGGCGACCGGGAACTCCATGGCCGGCAGCGACGCGTGCAGTGCTTCGGAGTACGGCATCTTCTCCATTAGAAGCTGCCTCCGTTCGGGGTCGTGCCCGTCGTCAGAGCATCCGGCAGGTCGGGATTGTTCGCGGCGTCCCAGGCCAAGGGGTCGAAGGCGAGAATCTCGGCTGATTCGTCGCCGTAGACGGCTGCGTCGGTGCCGGAACTGCCCCACGAGGCGTCGGGGTCGGTGCTTTCACCCCACACGATGTTCTCGCCCCAGACGATGTTGTTGCCCCAGACCACGTTGAGGCCCTCGGCCATGCCCCAGACGACGTTCAAGCCCGACGCGCCGGTGTGCTGTCCCCAGACCACGTTGGCGCAATTGGCGGCGCCGCAGTCCATTCCCCACACCACGTTTTCACCCCAGACGATGTTGTCGTCCATGCCCCAGGCGATGTTCTCGCCCCACACGATGTTGTCGTCGAGGCCCCAGACGATGTCTTCACCCCAGACGATGTTCTCGCCCCACACGATGTTGGAGCCCCAGGTGACGTTTGCGCACGGTCCGCCGCAGGCTTCACCCCACACGATGTTCTGGCCGGCCGACGTCTGGCTCTCGCCCCACACGATGTTGGTGGCCCAGGCATTGGCGAAGGGTGCAATCACGCCGCCCGTGATGACGTGGTTGCCCCATACGATGTGGCGGCTCCACGAACCCGAATGGGGATATCGGCTGCCCGGCCGGCCGGTGCGAAAATACTCAGCCAGCGTGACCGCGCCGCGCGCGTTCAAGAAGCCGGCGCCCTGCGTGAGCAGGTCGACGCCCTGCTTGGCTTGGGCCGTGTATTGCAGCAGCGCCTTCACCAGGTTCGGTGTCAGATTGGGATTGGCCTGCAGCATCAGGGCCACCGTGCCGGCCACGGCCGGCGCGGCCATGCTCGTGCCGCTCAACGTCAGGTACGGCTTGAACTGCGTGGACCGGCTGCCGGCCAGCAGGAACTGTGGCTTCTCCACGTACATCTTGCTGCCTGGGCTCGCAAGCGACGCCACGCCCGTGCCGGGCGCGACCAGATCGGGTTTGGCGGCGAAGTCGTGCGCGGTGGGCCCGCGCGAGCTGTAGGGGGCGACCTCGTCGTCGCCGCGAAACAGGTTGCCCTTGCCGTCGGCGGCACCCACCGTGAGCACCCACGGCGCGTTGCCCGGCGCCGTGATGGCGCCATACTGCGCGTTGCCGTTGGCGTCCCTGCCGATGTTGCCGGCCGCGGCCACGACCACGATGCCCGCGTCGACGGCGCGCTTGGCGGCCAGCGTGAGCGGGTCGGTCTTGTACGACTCGAACACCCCCGCGCCGAGCGACATGTTGATCACGCGGATGTTGTAGGCCGCGCGGTTTGCCACGGCCCAGTCGAGCGCCGCGATGATCATGCTGACGCGGCCCCGGCCGTAGCCGTCGAGCGCCTTCAGCGATACGATCGTGGCGTCTGGCGCCACGCCCGTGCGCACGCCGTAGCTGTCATAGCCGTTGCCGGCAATGATTCCCGCCACGTGTGTGCCATGACCCCAGTCGTCGTAGGCCGACGTGCCCGTGCCCACGAAATCCACGAACTTCGAGACGCGCTGGGTGGTGCTGCCGGCATACCGGAGATCGTCGTGGTTGGGCGTGACGCCCGAGTCAATGACGGCCACGCCGATACCAGCGCCCCTGTAGCCCATGCGCTGCTGTACCGTGAGGGCGCCGATGGTCGCAGCCGTGCGGCCCAGCAGCGCCTCGACCGGACGGTCGTAGTGCACGCGCTTCACCGCGCCGCTCGCCGCGAGCCGGCGCAGCATGCGTTTTGACATGCGGGTCGTGCGGCCGCGCATGCCGCCGAGGCGCTTGCCCTGGTTGCCGCCGCTTGCCGCGACGAGTCGGTCCGCGCCCGACTCGTCGTTGAATTCAACGATGACCGGGACGGTGTCGTCGTCGCCCGCGACGTCTTGCAGGAGTCGGTCGAACTTGACCTCGTCGGAGCGAGTGGGCTTGAAGCGGCGCTGCGCGGATGCATCGGTCGAGAAAGCACCGAGGCCCACAGCCACCAGCAGCGCGCAGAGCGACAGCCGCCGAATAGATGCCTGGGTCCAGACGGTTCGGCGTTCGGATGACGGAGAGTTCATGCCATCCGTCTTCGCAAAGCCGCTGCCAAGAATGCGGGCGCCTTCGACGACGGGAACGACAAGGCGAGTTCGTTAGGAAAACCGCCGAGACCCATACGAATCTGCACATGGCTGCAGCCGGCGTCAACTGCCGGTTGCGGAGCGGCCGGGTGTTGCGTACGACACACCGAAGAGCCACTTATGAGTCAACGCCTGCGTCTAACTCTTTGTGTATAAATAGTTTAGACTCAGGTGTGCCGTTGCAGCACACGGTGCTCAGTTTCTGCACACCTCGAATGACGCAGTTGTTACAGAATCTGCCAACCGGGAGATGCGTGCAGCTTCTCGCGGGCCGTCTGCGCGAAGACCGCTGGGCTTCCGCCCGTGTGCAGGAACACCACGGCGTCGTCCGCGCCGACCGCGCCGGTCCGGACGTGGTGCACCAGAGCCGCCATCGCCTTTGCGGTGTAGGTGGGATCCAGCACAAGAGCTTCGGACCGCGCCACGAGGAGCATCGCCTCGAGCGCTTCGGGGGTCGGCAGGCCGTAGCCCTCGCCGATGTGGTGCTGATCGGTGAAGAACTCCACGGCCGTCACCGAGTCGTCGGCTCCGAGCAGCGCCGCGGTTTCGCGCGCCACCCGCCGTGCCCGCTCGATCTTCTCCGGTTCGCCGGCGCTTACCGCGATCCCGTGCAGACGGTACGACGTCTGCGCCAGGTGGGCGCCCAGCGTGAGCCCGGCTTGCGTACCGCGCGACCCGCTGCCGAAGTACAGCCGAGTGGGGCGAACCTCGAGGGCGTCGAGCTGACGCGCGAGTTCGAGTGTGCCGGCCACGTACCCGAGCGCGCCGATCGCGCTCGAGCCGCCGACTGGAATCACATAGGGGCGCCCGCCGCGCGCGCGAACGGCGTCGGCCACGTCGGCCACCTTCGCCTCGTCATGTCCAACGGCCAGCATCGGATCCACGGCCGGCACGAAGTACACATGAGCGCCAAAGAGGCGGTCGAGCAGCAGATTGCCTTCGTCGATCGGGTCGGCGCTGCTCGCCGTAAGCACCAGGTGCGATTCCAGACCGCACATGGCGGCGGCGGCCGCGGTCATGCGCGCGTGGTTCGACTGCACGGCGCCGGTGGTGATGATCGCGGTGGCCCCGTTGGCCAGCGCATCGCCGAGCAGATACTCGAGCTTGCGGGCCTTGTTGCCACCTAGCCCGAGCCCCGTCAGGTCGTCGCGTTTCACGAGGATGCGCGGACAGCGCTTCGGTCCGCCGAGCGCATGACGCAGGCGCACCGCGTCTTCGAGCGGCGTCGGCAGCGCGGCCAGGGGTGTGCGGGGCTGTGCCGCGAGTCGGCGCGTGAGGTCGTCGCGGGTCATTGGACAGGCGGCCGCGCGCGCGGCCGCGCCGATTATACGCGCGGGGCGAGAACCCGCGGCAGGCCGCGTCCCAGTGCCGCGGTCGCCATGAGCGCGGCCATGTCCGGGGGCACTGGGGCTTCAAACTGCATGAGGCGCCCCGATCGCGGGTGCGCAAACTGCAGACGCCACGCATGCAACGCCTGACGGTCGAACGCGCGCGCGGCGCGATCGACCGTCGTGTCTGCGATGCGCGTGCGGGATGGCTCCCCGTAGGTCTGATCCCCGACGATCGGCCAGCCCTGCGCTGCCAGGTGCACGCGCAGTTGATGGGTGCGTCCGGTGACGAGCTCGCAGCACACGAGGCTCAGCCCGCGCGCGTGCCGGCGCGAGCGATCAAGGACTCGATAACGCGTCAGGGCCGTGGCGCCGCCGTCGCGCACCATCACCCGTCGCCGGTCCAGGGGGTCGCGTCCGAGCCGATGGTCAATCGCGCCCCGCGCGGGCACCGGGCGCCCCCACACGATGGCCAAGTACTCTTTCACGAAGTGCGCACGCTCCCCCTGCAACGCGGCGTGCGCCTCGGGCGATTTCGCGACCACGAGCAGACCCGACGTGTCCTTGTCGAGGCGTTGCACCAACCGGGGTTGCCAGCTGGACGCCTGCCCCGGGTCGCGGTCCGCATGCCAGAGCAGCGCGTTCAGTAGCGTGCCCGACCTGTGGGCCGACGACGGGTGGGCCACCATGCCAGGCGGCTTGACGAGCACCAGGATGGACGTGTCTTCGTACAGGATCGACAGCGGCAGCGCCTCGGCCGTGGGCGCCTGGCGTTGCGGAGCCGACGGGACGTCCACCTGCACCACATCGCCGGCGTTGACCCGCTGCGCCGGCCGGGCCGCCGCCACGCCGTTCACCCGCACGCGCCCCTGCCCGACGAGCCGCTGCAGTCCGGCTCGCGACAGCGAGAACGGGCCCGCCAGGTGCCGCGCGGCCGCGTGATCCAGCCGGTGGGCGGCGTCGCCGCGATCGGCGACAAACGAGGCGCTGTGGCGCGCGCCGGCCCGCCTACTGATCGCGATAGCTGATGAGCTCCACGTCGAATACGAGCATGCCGCTCGGCACGCCGCTTTGACCCTTGTACGCCAGCTGCTCCGGGATCCAGAAGCGGGTCTTCTCGCCGACGACCATGAGCTGCACGCCTTCGGTCCACCCTTCGATGACGTCGCCCAGGCCGAACGACGCGGGGGCGCCGCGCATCACCGAGCTGTCGAACAGCTTGCCATTGGTCTGCCAGCCGGAATAGTGCACGGTGACGTTGCTCGACTTCCTGGGATGCTCCGTGCCGGTGCCGGCCTTGATCACCTTGTACGCGAGCCCAGACGCCGTGCGCTTGACGTCGTCGGGCACGGCTGCCACGTCGGGCGGCGGGACGGTGGGCGGCGGCATGAACTCGAGCAGCTCGATATCGAAGACGAGCATGCCGGCCGGGCGGCCTGGCTGGCCCTTGTAGGCCAGCGCCTCGGGTATCCACAGCCGGCGCTTCTCGCCCGCGGTCATGAGCTGCACGCCCTCGCCCCAGCCTTTGACGACCCGGTCGAGGGGGAAGGTGTTGGGCTCGTTGCGCACCACCGAGCTATCGAACATCTTGCCGTCGGTGGTCCATCCCGTGTAGTGCACCGTCACCATGTCGGTGGCGCCGGGCTTGGCAGTCCCGGTGCCTGGTTTCAGCACCTTTGACGCCAGGCCAGACGGCAGCGTCACCGCGTCTTTCGGCGCCGCCGCGACATCTGAGGGCGCAGGAATGGGCGTCGGCCGAGGAGGCCCCTGAATGGCCGCCAGCCCAGGCAATAGCGCCGACGTGAGCAGGAGCGTGAAGGTCGCAATCAGGCTGGAGCGCATGGCCTATCCTGAACCAGTCGACAACCGGCGCGCAACACCCGATTCATGCGCCATGGGCACCCGTCAATTCACCGACGCTTGGGGTTTGATCCTTTACGATTATGTTGACGCCCCACGTCAGGATGCACCGCAATCCATCAAGTCTTGGCCTTAATTTGCGCAATTCGTCTTGGCCCGATCTTTGAAGCACGTTTTGGAGCGTGGCAACTCAAGGACCTGACGTTATGCAAATGCCGGTGCTCGTCGTAGGCGCCAACGATTCCACTTCAGCTGGAAGACTCGAGGCCCTCCGGGATGCGGGATTCTCCGTGATGCCGGTCGAGACCTTTCTCGACGCGCGCCAGGTGCTGTCGGAGCTCGAGCCGCACGCCATCGTCACCGACGTGCATCTTGGCGACTACAACGGACTCCATCTCGTCGCCATTGCGCAGGTGGAGCACCCGAGGACGACCTGTCTCGTCGTCGGGCCCAGAGACTCCGCCCTGCAGGCCGAGTCGTATCACCTTGGGGCCAGGTACCTGGTCGAGCCGGTGGCGGCCGACCGGCTTGCGGCCGTGCTCGCCGAACTCGTGGCCGCCCCTCGTCCCCAGCGCCGCTGGCCACGCAAGCGCCCCGTTCGCGAGCTCGCTACGTTTGTATCTGGTATCGAAGCACGCATCGTAGACGTGAGCTACGGCGGCGCGGGCATCGAGTTCTTTGGCGCCGACATCCCGACCGACGCGCTCGAGCTGACCGTGCCCTCGACGGGCCTTGCCGTGCCGGTCGAGCGGGTGTGGGCCAAACGCCCCGGTAGGGCCCAGCCCATTGCCTGCGGGTTGGCTCTGCGTCGCGACAGCGCAGTCGATGCTCGATGGCGCTCGTTTGTCGACGGTCTGGAACTGCTCCCAGGCATCCTGCCGCTCTCGGGCGGGCCTGGGCTGCCTGCCTAACTGGCCGAGGGACTCGTTCCGGGGCATCCTCGATTTGTCCCTGGAACAAGGGCCAGAAGTCTGGTCAGGCCCAGCGCCAGGCATGCGAATTGAGCGCAGACGCCAGATTTACGCTTGGCCGATGGTTTGCAATGTCATACTCGGCAAACCTTGAGCATGACATCAGACATCCTCGTCGTCAGTGCTGATCCTCACGTTCTGTCGGGACGCGTGACCGCCCTGAGGCGTGCTGGTTTCGCAGCGCGTGCGTGTTCGAGTTTCCCGGACGCCCGACGCACTCTGGAAGAGGGCTCGCCCCCCGAAGTACTCGTCACCGACGTGCGCCTTGGCCCGTACAACGGCTTGCATCTCGTGGCGGTGGCGCGCGTCGAGTTTCCTCGCACCGTGGCCATCGTCATCGGTGGCCAGGATCACGTCCTTGAAGTCGAAGCGGGCGGACTCGGTGCGCGGTATCTTCTCTCGCCGGTAACGCCCCGCGATCTCGAGTTGACCATCGCAGAACTCCTTGCGGTCCCGCGGCCCAAGCGCCGGTGGCCACGGAAGCGTCTGGCCTCCGACGTCGCAGCGGTGGTGGAAGGGTTGCCGGGCCGGCTGCTCGACGTGAGCTACGGCGGCGTCTGTCTCGAGGTCTTCGGCATGTCGCCCCCGGGCGACACGGTGCACGTCGTCATCCCAGAGCTCGGTATCGACTTGCGCGGACAGCGCGTGTGGGCTCATCGCGGCGACCCATTGCAACCCGTGGCGTGCGGGGTCGCGTTTGCGATGCCCGACAACCCGCGCTGGCAGTCGTACGTCGACGCGGTGTCGGCGGCCTGAGCGCGCCGGCTCAGACGGGCTCTTTACCGCTCGAACCGGCTGCGCCGCTGTCGCCGCGACCCGGCGCCATCCGGAATCGCTGGAACGGCATGTGGCAGCCGTATTTGCGCAGGAAATTCAGGAACCGCTTGTAGTCCTGCGGTTCCATGTTGAACAGCTGCACCAGCGCCTTGTAGTTCCCGCGGGTTTGTTCGAGCCCCACGCGCACCAGGTGCCGCACGTCCTCACGCGTCAAGTCGCGGGCCATGAACGGTTCGTACGCCACATCCCAGAACGATTCACCCCTGAGCAGGATCCGATCGAGCAAGGCTTGCGCCGGAGCGGTCGCGCCTGGCTTCGTCCCCGGCGCGTCGGGAGGCACAGCCACAGCCCGTACTTCCGCCGGCAGATCTTCGATGCGAATCACGCCGCCGGGGCAGCGGCAGGTCAGACGCTCGGCGATGTTGCGGAGCTCTCGAACGTTGCCGGGCCAGTCGTACGCTTCGAGCGCGGTCACCGCGTCGTCGGCGGTTGCCGGCAGAGGCACGCCGTGTTCGACCGCGAATTGCCGCAGGAAGTGCTCGAGCAGCGGCGCCACGTCGTCGCGACGTTCGCGCAGCGGCGGAATCGTGATGTGAATCACATTGAGCCGATAGTAGAGGTCTTCGCGGAAGTCGCCGCTCTGGATGCGTTCGGGCAGACGCCGATTCGTCGCGGCCACGACGCGGACGTTGACGTTGGCGCGATTGCGCTCGTCGCCCACCCGCTGAATCTCCCCGGTTTCGAGAAATCTGAGCAGCAACGCCTGCATGCGGAGTGACATCTCGCCGACTTCGTCGAGGAACACCGTGCCGCCATTGGCGGCTTCAAAGAGCCCGCGCTTGTCGCGATACGCGTCGGTGAAGCTACCCCGGGCGTGTCCGAAGAGCTCGGACTCGAGCAGCGAGTCAGGCATGGCCGCACAGTTGATCGTAAGCATCGGCGCGTGGCGCCGCCGGCTGCGGGTGTGGATGAGGTGCGCGACCACTTCCTTGCCCACGCCACTGGCCCCCGTGACAAGCACCTTCGCGTCGGACCGCGCGGCGTACTCGATCTCCTGATGTACGACCTTCAGAGCCTGGCTCCGTCCAATCAGGACCTGCTGGCGAGGCTGGGGCGCCGGTATGTCTCGGGGAGCGTCGACTGGCTGCATTGATTTGGTCGACCCGTAGTCTGAACGGACCACTACCACGTCAGAATATCAGCAGTTTGCGGACAAGAACAAGAATCGAGCGACTATCTGTCAGGAAAGAGCAGAACAAAGTCTGGACGGAAGACCTGAACCACGCAGCTGCGTGCACCTGGCATGAGGTGTCAAGCGCCCGAGCGCCCAACCGCGGCAGCCGAGCCTTACTAGTCTGCGCAGGGCACGATTATTTTTCCCAAAATGCGCGACCATGACTTGCATCTGGCCCTCCCCTTGAACCCATCGCCTGGAAACCCTCAATACGGCGCGTAGGTACACGGTCGTGGACAGTTGGCAGCGTTATTGCTGTTCAATATGCGTCAACGGACACCGCACCGCAGGCGGATCTTCCTCTGTGAAGTGTGGCTACCGTAGAGAAAAGGATGAGCGCCTTGGTGATGCGAATGTCAGTTTCCCGGATTGCGTTGTCGGCCGCCGCGGTTGCCACGGTGTTTGCGCTCGGAACGGCCCGGACCGAGGCTGCCACGCTCGGATTCTCGTGCGTGACCAACAACGCCGCGTCCAGCTGCGCCATCGGGCAGTCGCAGCTCAGTGCCGCACTGACCGACCTGGGAAATGGCTCGGTGGAGTTCCTGTTCAGCAACACGGGCCCGGGCGCGTCCTCGATTACCCAGATATATTTCGACCAACCCAATCCGACGCTGATCGCGCTGAGCAGCATGAACGGGTCAAGCGGCGTGAGCTTCAGAGAGCTCGCCGGTAACCGGAACCTGCCGGGCGGAAACGGCATCCAGTTCCGGGCCACCGACGGCGTCGGCGCCCGGCCACCGGTATCGCCAAACGGCGTCAACCCGGGTGAGTGGCTGAGGCTGATCTTCACGCTCAACCAGGGCTCCACGTTCGCCAGCCTGCTGACCAGCCTGTCGACCGGCGACCTGCGCATCGGCACACACGTGCAGTCGATTGGCGGCGAAGGCAATAGCGAGTCGTTCGTGAACACGGCGCCCACCGTCGTGCCGGAACCAGCCAGCATGGTGTTGCTCGCGACTGGCCTGGCCGGCGCCGCGGCGGCTCGTCGCCGTCGCCGTCGGGCCGCGGCTCAGACCGCCTAGCTGCAGGCGGCTCCCACTTCAGTTGATTCCGCACGGCGGGGCGCGTCAGCGCCTCGCCGTTGTCATTTCCGCGGCCGTCCGCGAGCCGCCATTCATCGCTACGAAATCGCCTCGTTCCGACCGATACTTCCTCGAGAGTGACGATTCTCCCATTGCGCACCGGGCCGCCCTCTCGCGCAGCCGTCATGGCGGTGCTGGCGGGCGTTGCCTTTGCGGCCGTGTTCTTCGACGTCGCGCGCAATCTGGTTGCCGACTGGTCCACCGACTACAACTACTCCCACGGCTTTCTGGTCGTGCCGGTCGCGCTGTTCCTGGCATGGGAGCGCCGCGCGGCGCTTACCGCGGCGGCGTTGAGACCCAGTGCGCTTGGCTTCGCCGTGGTCGTCGGCAGCCTGCTGCTGCTTGGGGCGGGCACGCTTGGCGCCGAGCTGTTCCTCACGCGCGTAGCGATGGTGGGCGTGCTTGTGGGTGTGGTGCTGTTCGCTTTTGGATGGGCGCATCTGCGCCTGCTCGCGTTTCCGCTGGCCTTCCTCCTGCTGATGATTCCCTTGCCGGCATTGCTCTTCAACCAGGTCGCGCTGCCGCTGCAGCTGCTGGCCTCACAGGTCGGTCAGGCCGGCCTCGAGGCGTTCGGCGTGCCGGTGCTACGAGAAGGCAACGTGATGATCCTGGCCAACACCACTCTCGAAGTGGCCGAGGCGTGCAGCGGCATCCGCTCGCTCGTGTCGCTGCTCACGCTGAGTGTCGTGTATGCCTACTTCATGGACTCGCGGCTTTGGGTGCGCTGCCTGCTCGCGGTCTCGACCGTGCCGATTGCCGTGCTGACCAACGGCCTGCGCGTCGCGGGCACAGGGATCGCGGCCCATCGCTACGGCGCCGACGTGGCTGAAGGATTTCTTCATGGGGTCTCGGGCTGGCTCGTGTTCGTAGCGGCCCTTGCCCTGCTCTTCGCGCTGCGCGAACTTGTGAATCGCATCACGCCAGACCCCGTGCTGCCTTCCGGCGTACCCGCCAGTAGCGCGTCGGTGTGACCGCATGACGTTAACCACCCGACTCTTCGTGGTCTTCCTGACGCTCAGTGCGGCCGCGGCCGCGCTTGCTGCATCAGAACGGGCCGATGCCACCGCGCCTCGCGACGCGTTGGCGGATTTTCCAATGGCGATCGGCCGCTGGACGGGCACCGACGCCGCTCCTCTCGACTTCGACACGATGCGCGTGCTCGGCGTGGATGACTATCTGTTGCGTGCGTACGCGTCTCCCGGGGCGCAGGTCGGCCTGTTTGTCGGGTACTACCGCAGCCAGCGGCAGGGCGACACCATCCACTCTCCGATGAACTGTCTGCCGGGCGCGGGCTGGGTGCCGGTGCAAGCGGGCCGCACCACGATTGCCGCCGGCTCTTCGGGTGCGGTCGAGGTGAATCGTTATGTGATCCAGAAGGGCGAAGACCGGCAAGTGGCGCTGTATTGGTACCAAGGGCGCGGCCGCACCGTCGCGAGCGAGTACTGGAGCAAGGCCTACCTCGTGTGGGATGCCGCCCAGCGCAACCGCACCGACGGCGCGCTTGTGCGCGTGCTGAGCCCTGTGGCCCGAGGCGAAGACGCCAGCGCGGCGAGCCGCCGTGCCGAAGCTCTTGCCGCCGATATCTTTCCGTTGCTGTCGCGGTTCGTTCCCGAATAGGAGTCCACCCGCCATGTCTTCCCGCAGTCTGTCTTGCGCGCCACGCTTCGTGGCGATCGCCGCACTCGTGGCGTACTCGGCGGCCTGTTCGAGTGATCCGGCCACAGAGAAGCAGCAGCACCTCACACGCGGCGACGCATATGCCGCCCAACGCCAGTACCCCGAGGCGATCATCGAGTATCGCTCCGCCATTCAGATCGATCCGGCGTTTGGCCGCGCGCGTTTCCAGCTTGGCGAGGCGTATTCGAACTCCAGAAACCCTGAAGCCGCGTATCCCGAGTACGTGCGCGCTGCCGACCTCCTGCCCGACGAACCGAAGGTGCAGCTGATGGCCGGCCAGTATCTTCTGCTTGCGACCCGTTACGAAGACGCCCGGGCCCGGGCTCGGAAGGTCATCGAACGAGAGCCCAAGAACGCTGCCGCGCACGTGCTGCTCGGCAATGCGCTGGCCGGCATGAAGGACTACGAGGCGGCGGCCGAGTCACTGAAGAGGGCGATCGAGTTCGATCCGAACCGCGGGCTCACGCACGCTACGCTTGCGGCGATTCAGAGTGTGCGCGGCCGCCTGCCCGAGGCCGAGGCCGCCTACGCCCAGGCAATCGCCGTCGACCCGACCTCGCCCGAGGCGCACCTGGCGCTTGGCAGCTACCGGCTCCAGTCTGGCGACATGGCCGGCGCGGAAAAGGCCTTTGCGTCAGCGCTGGCGCTCGACGCAAAGAACGCGCTGGCGCTGCGGGCGCTGGCATCGCTGTACGTCAATCTGAATCAGGCGTCGAAGGCTGAACCCCATCTGCGTTCGCTCGCCGACGATCTGGGCGATGCCACTGCCGGCTTCCTGCTCACGGAAGTGTTGCTCGCGACCAACCGCGAGACGGAAGCTGTCGAGCGGCTCCAGAAGATGTCAGGCGACCGCCGCCAGTTCGCCGACGCGAAGTTGCGGCTTGCCACCATCGACTACATGGCAGGCCGCCAGCCTGCCGCGCACGCCCACCTTGACGAGCTGTTGAAGGCCCAGCCGCGCTCGGCCAAGGCCCTCGCGCTTCGGGGCCGCTTCCGGCTCGATGCCGGCAAGATCGACGAGGCGCTGACCGACCTGCAGCAATCGGTCGCTGTTGACAGCAAGTACGAAGCCGGCCACTTCTGGCTGGCGCAGGCGCTGCTGCAGCGGCGGCGCGCCGGCGAAGCGCGGGCCTCGCTGCTCGAGGTGTTGCGCCTCGAACCCAACTACGTGCCGGCGCAGGTCGAGTTGTCGCGGATCCACCTTGCCGAGCGCCAGTACGAAAAAGCCATCGATGTTGCGCAACAGGCTGTGCGCAACGCGCCCAATCACCTGGAAGCGCGGCTGGCACTCGTGCGCGCGTACGTGGGCGCCGGTCAGGCCGACAACGCCGCCAACGAACTGCGACCGGTCGCCACGCAGTTGCCCAACGAGCCCCGCGTACAGCTGCTCGAGGGGCAGATTCGCCTCGTGCGGCGCGACCCGAAAGCGGCGGAGCAGCGCTTTGCCGCCGCCCTCGTGTCCCAGCCGTCGTCTTACGAAGCCCTCGGAGGTCTGGTGGCGAGCCGCCTCGCCTCCGGCAATGTGGCGGGCGCGCTCGCGGCGGCGAACACCGCACTCGAAAAAGCGCCCACCGACGCGAAGTCGCTCGTGCTGGCCGCGCGCGCCTACGGCGAGACCCGTGACTTCAAGACCGCCGAGGCATTGTTGAAGCGCGCCATCGAGGCCGACCCGGCGCTGCTCGAGGCGTACTCGATGCTCGGGCAGCTCTACGTGGCCGATCGGCGCCTCGAGGACGCGCTGCGAGAGTTCCAGCGGCTGGCCGCCCTGCAGCCGACCGCAGTCGGGCCCAAGACCGTCGTGGCCGTGCTGCACCACATGGCCAACCGGCGCGACGAGGCAAAGAAGGCCTACGAAGCCGTGCTCCGGGTCGATGCGTCTGCCGTGGTCGCGGCCAACAACCTGGCGTGGATGAAAGTGGAAGACGGCGAGAACCTCGACGTGGCGCTGCAACTCGCGCAGACGGCGAAGGTGGGGTCGCCGGAATCGCCAGAGGTGAGCGACACGCTCGGGCTCATCTACTACCGGCGCAACCTCTTCGGCTTCTCGGTCGCTGCCTTCGAAGACGCCGTGAAGTTCGCCCCAGACAATCCCGAGTACCACTACCGGCTCGGGCTGGCGCTGTCAAAGAACAACGAGCCAGCTCGCGCCAAGGCATCGCTCAAGGCGGCGTTGGCACTCGACCGCAAGTTCCCTGGCGCGGCCGACGCCGTGGCGCAACTGGCGGCCTTGCCGTAGCGAAGTGTTCATCGCCGATCACACGTGAATCCCGGCCGCGCTTCGCACGACGTCGATCATCTGCGCTCGCGGCCCGTGCCACGACAGGCCTGACAGGTCGACGCTGGAGGCGAGCGAGCGCCGCTCGTCGGGGCTCATGTCAAGCAGGCGCACGATACTTGCCGCAAATTGGTCGGCGGCATCCGCCACGGTGCAGCCTCGGCCGACCCCGTCGGGGAGCCCCTCGCGCACCGCGGTCGTCGTCACGACTGGCACTCCGGCCGCAAGTGCTTCGAGCACCTTGTTCTGCAGGCCGCGCGCGGTGTGGAGTGGGGCCACCGAGACAGCGGCTCGCCACAGGTAGTCGCGCGTATGGGGCACCTTCCCGGTCACGGTCACGCCCGGCGCCGCCAGCGCGCGTACGGCCACTGACGGCTCGCTCCCGACGATCTCGAGCTGCGCGTCAGGGTGTCGTGCCACAACCGACGGCCATACCTTTGTGACGAGCCACGACGCGCCCGCTTCATTGGGCGCGTAGTTCATGACGCCGCAGAATACCACCGTGCGCGAGGGCGGCGCCTGGCCTGTGGGCCTGAAGTCGTCCACGTCCACGCCGTTGGGCAGCACGCGTACGTCGGCGGTCGGCGCCATGGCGCTCAGCACCGCACGTTCCTTCTCGTTGATGACCAGAGTGGTCACGGCTCGTTCAGTGGCGTGCGTTTCGAAGGCCGACAACACCCGCGCTTCCCGGCGATACACCCAGCGTTTGGGCGGCCGGGCCACCTCGCCGAGCTGCTGCCACTTCTGCGAGTCGACATCCACCATGTCGAGCACGTACGGGATTTGCGCCAGCGGCTCGCGGAGCGCGAACTTCGCCATGCCGCTGCAGAACGCCACCACTACCGACGGACGTCGCGCCGCAACGACGCGCCGCAGCAGGGCGTCGATTGCGGGCGCGTCGAGCAGCACGTGCGTGAGGGGCTCGGTGCCTGGCAAGGCCAATGGCGCGCGCAGCCAGCGCGATACTCCGGCGACCGGCGCTGTGGACACCCTCATTCCACGCGCCGCGACATCGCTGGCGTGCGAGGCTTCCTGGTCGTCGTGCACGAGCGACACCACCTCGACCTCGAAGGCCTGGCGCAGGCCTTCGAGCAAGTGAAAAGCGCGAATGCGATCTCCGCGGTTAGGTGCATATGGAAGTCGGTGCGTGAGGTACAGCACCCTCACGAGCTGGCCTCGTCGCGTCGCGACCGGATCAGCTTCGCGGGCACCCCGCCGACAATGGCATAGTCGGGCACCGGCCTGGTCACGACGGCGCCGGCGGCCACGATGGCGTGCCGTCCCACATCGGCCAGGACGATCGCCCCGTTGCCGATCCAGGCGCCTTCGCGAACGTGGACGCAGACGGGCGTGCCTGGCTGATCCCGGATCGGGATGTCGAGCCGCGCGCTGCCGTGCGTATGGGGTCCACTCGGGATCTGCACGCCAGCGGCAATCAGCACATCGCGCTCCACGTGCACCCAGCCCAGATTGCACTGCGGTCCGAGGTAGGCGTTGCCGTCGAGGCGTACTCGAGTCGTCGAGAACACGCAGCCCGCCCCAATCACCGTGTCGGGACCGCATCCGCGCGTGGTCGCCGCCAGGAAGGCGCGCCGCACGTACTGTCCAAGCAGACCCGGCACGAGCGCCAGCCACTCTGCCGACGCCTGGAAGGCGCGATCGCGCCCGATGACGAGGGTCCGCACCTCGAGTGACGCGCGCACTGGCAGCACCAACACACCCGCCAAGCCGCGGGCCAGGGACTTGGCCGCCCTCATGCCCGGGCGTTCCTCGCGCCGCAGTCGTGCATGAGCCGTTCGTAGAGGTCTTCGAGCATCGCGACCCGTCGAGCAAACGACAGGTCGGTTTCGACGCGCTGGCGAGCGGCCTTGGCCAGGGCGCGTCCGCGCGCCGGGTCGTCGGCCAGTGCGGCCATCGCTCGTGCCAGTCCGTCGAGATCTCCGCAGTCCACGAGCAAGCCGTGCCGGCCGTCGTGGGCGATCTCGACAGTGCCACCGGCTCGGGTGGCGACAACGGGCGTACCGAGGGCCATTGCCTCGAGCACAGCGTTGGGCGTGCCCTCGTAGTCGGACGACTGCACGAACACGTCGAACGCATGATGCAGCATCGGGACGTCGTTGCGATGCCCCAGCAGGTGCACGCGGGCGCCGGTCGCTCCCAGATGCTCAACCTGTTGCCGCAGAGCCGCTAGACTCGACCCCTCGCCCACGATGACCAGCTGGGCCCCAGCTCGGTCGCGGGCAATTACGGCAAACGCCTCGATGAGCAGGTCGAACCGCTTCTGCGGTTCGGCCCGTCCCACGGCGCCGAACACCACGGCGTCGGCCGGCAGCCCGAGCGCCGCACGGGCCGAGGGCTCCTGCGCGGAGTTGCGCCGGAACTGCGCGGGGTCAATCGCATTCAGCACGGTCGTCACGCGTTCGGGACGCGCCCCAGACCTGATGAGCACCTGCCGGATCTCTTCGGACACCGCAATGACCTGCGTGTATCGCGCCAGCAGCCAGCGGTCGGCGGGATAGTAGATGCGCCGTTCTTTCCAGGAGTGCCCCGTCCAGCCGTGTGCGGTGGCCAGCGGGATCACGCCGTCAAGCCGCGCCAGCAGCAACCCCAGCAGATCAGTCTTGTACTCGTGCGCATGCACGATGTCGATCCGGCGGTCGCGCACGATGCGCCTGAGCGCCGGTAGTACCGTCGGGTCGATCGAACGACGCTCGGGCACCTCGACATACGGGATGCCCAGCGACCTCGACCACGCGTCGATGCCGAATACGCCGTCGCGCACGTCGCGGATGTAGCAGACCGTAATCTCGGCTCTGCGCCGGTCGGTCAGCGCGGTGCCGAGCAGGATCGTCTTCTCCGGACCGCCGCCCGTGCCACGCACACTGCGCAGTTCCAGCACGCGGACGGGCCGGCTGCTGGCAATCACGAACGCCTCGACCGCGGAATGGACCGACGCAAATGTGGCGTCGGAATCGGGAGGCCTGACATGGTGAGCGACAGAATACGCTGTATGATATCGTAACGATCGGGCCGTTGTCGGCGGTTTGCTGCGCAATTCATCCGGCACCTGCGGGCTCGACGCCGCACAATTTCGTCGCCGTGCGCGTGTCGCGCGGCCGGCTGCACACCCGAGCACACATGGCGGCCATCTGTCACAGTCTCGCGTTCCGCTGCCCAGCAGCTGCGCCCGTCGGCCGATGATGGCGCCCGGTGTGCTGGGCCGCTTGACGGCGCGGCCCACATCGGCCGTGCCGAGGCGAGGCGAGCCGATTACTGTCGGCGTGCCCCTACCCCGCGGCCGCGTGCGCGACGTCGCCACGCTCGTGGCGGTGGCAGGCGAGGCGCTGCCCACGCAGGCCCGCGCGCTCGAACACTGGTCCGATGGCAGCGTGCGTTGGGCCCTGCTCGACACGCGCGTCGACCTGCCGCCTGGAGGCGCCGAGATTCTCGTGCGCGACGATCTCGCAGGACCTGTGGCGCCGTATCCGGTCGCCCTCAGCCTGTCAGCGCGTCGGGCGTCGGTCACGAGCGGCTCAAGCCAGATCGACCTGGATCTGGACCTCGGCCATCCGTTCACGGCCGTGCTCGACGAGGGGCGGCCGGTGATCGACGCGCCGCGTGCGTCCGTGCTGCTGCGCGACGCAGAAGGGCGGTCGATTCCCGTGCGCCTCGCTGCCATTGAAGCCGAGGTGACCGGTCCACTCCGGGTCGTGCTGCGCGTCGACGGGGACGCGTCGGGTCCAGAGGGCGTGCAGCTCAATCTGAGTCTACGGCTCACGTTCCTGGCCGGCCTGCCGGTCATGGGCGTGGAGCTCTGCCTGCACAACCCGAAGGCTGCCCTGCATCCCGGCGGGCTCTGGGAGCTGGGCGATGCGGGGTCGGTGCTGCTGCGCGACGCCGTCGTTCGTGTGCCGCTCCCCCTGGCGCTTCACACGTGCCGCGCGTCGCTCGAACACGACGCGCCCCTGTCTGAGGTCGCCTTGCCGTTCGCGGTGACACAACACTCGAGCGGCGGCGAACACTGGAAGAGTCCCGCGCACCTCAATTGCGACGGCAACGTGAGCCTCGACCATCGCGGGTATACCGGGCGGGCCGGTGCCGCCGGCGTCGCAGGGCTGCGCGCAAATCCGGTGCTGGTGGCCGAGGGTTCGAGCGGCATGCTCTGCGTTGCGGCCGAACGCTTCTGGGAGGTGTTCCCCAAGGCCCTGGACGTGCACGCCGATGGCACTCTGGACGTATCGTGTTTGCCGGCGGGTCGCGATCCGCACGAGCTCCAGGGCGGAGAGCGCTGCGACTACGAGTTCTGGATCGGCTGGGGACTGGATGGCGTCACCGACCTGCCACTCGAGTGGCGTCGCGCTCCCGCGAGCGTCCTGCCCGAGGTGCAGGCGGTCGCCGCCGCCGAACTCGTGCCCGGCCTGGAGCTGGCTCGCCCGGGCGAGAATGCAGTGTATGAGCGCCTGATTGGCGCGGCGCTAGACGGCGCCGACACCTTTGCCGCCAAGCGCGAGCGGATCGACGAGTACGGATGGCGGCACTACGGCGAGCTGTATGCGGATCACGAGAACGGGCCGGAGCCAGGCCGCCAGATCGTCTCGCACTACAACAATCAGTACGATGCGGTGTACGGACTCGCGTTGCAGGCCTTGCGGCACGATGATCACCGCTGGTGGCAGTTGGCGCGCGACCTGGCCAGGCACGTCTCGCACATCGACGTCTACTGGACGTCCCAGGACCGCGCGGCTTACAACGGCGGGCTGTTCTGGCACACCGCCCACTACACCGCTGCCGGCCGGTCAACCCACCGCACGTATCCTCGGGATGCCGGGCTCGACGGTGGAGGGCCGTCCAATGAGCACTGCTATTCACATGGCCTGCTCCTGCACTATTTTCTGACCGGCGATCCCACCAGCCGCGACGCGGTGCTGAGCCTGGCCAACTGGGTGATTGCGATGGATGACGGCCGCCGCGCCCGCTGGCCACTGCCCTGGTTGTGTTCATCGCCGACGGGCGGTGCCAGCGCCACCGTGTCTGGCGACTACCACGGACCTGGCCGCGGGGCCGCCAATGCGATTCTCACGCTGCTTGACGCGCACCGGCTGATTCGTGACGAGCGCTTCATCGCAAAGGCCGACGAGCTCGTGCGGCGAGTCGTGCATCCCCGCGATGACCTCGACGCGCTGGCACTGCTCGATGCCGAACGGCGCTGGTCCTATACCGTGCTTCTTCAGGCACTCGGCCGCTACTTGTCGACGCGCCAAGAACTTGGCCGCTGCGACGGGCGCTGGGATTACGCGCGCACCGTGCTACTGCACTACGCGCGCTGGATGGCCGACCACGAGCATCTGTATCTCGAGCATCCAGAGCGTCTCGAATTCCCGACCGAGACGTGGGCCGCTCAGGATGTCCGGAAGTCGGAAGTCTTCGACCTGGCTGCGGTCTATGCGGGGACCGACCTCGAACGCCGGCGCTTTCTCGATTGCGCGGGCGGGTTCCACCGCCGCCCGCTCGAGATGCTGGCGGCAATGCCCACGCGAACCCGTACCAGGCCGGTTGTGCTCTTGTTGTCGTATGGCTTCTCGCGGCCATGGTTTGAAGACTGCGTCGTGCGCCTGCCGCTCTACCAGCCGGAAGCCACGTCGTGGCCGGCCCCGTCGAGGTTCGTACCGCAGCGGGCGATTGCGGTGAGGCGACTGTGGCGCCTGGTCGTCTCGGCTGTTGGCGTCGCGACTGTCGCGCTACTTCTCTGGGCTCTCTGAGCAAGAACTGCCTGCTCGTGGTGGCGTGCCGCCGCACGCGCGGCCGTCGCCCGGCCTGTCCCTGCGTCTCCGGTCGAGACCGCTGTGGTAACCTGAATTCGTATCTCGGCCTGCGAACCGCACGATGCGCTCCCTCTTAATCGTCATTCTGATTGCGTGTGGTTTTGCCGGCTCGCTCTTCAGCCGGCACATCGCCCTGCTCCAGTACGTCTGGTTCACGCTGTTCCGCCCGCTCGATTGGATCTGGTGGTACCTGTATCCCTATCACCTGTCGCTGGTGTCGGGCCTGCTGCTGCTCGTCCCGTCGCTGCTGTCAGGCATTCTTCCGAACTTTACCCATCCGCTCAGTATTCTGAGCTGGCTGTTCCTGGCGGTGACCCTCCTCGCGCATGAGACGAGCTATCTGAGGGTGGATTGGAGCTTCGTCGACCAGTTCGCCCGTGTGATCGCGGTGTCCATGCTGGCCGTGACGATCCTCAAGTCTCGCCAACAGATCTCCCAGTATTTCGCCGTCATGGCGGGCTCGTTTGCCTTCTACTCCGCGAAAGCCGGCGTCGTGGCACTGGTGGGCGGAGGCGTAAGCTTTGCAGAAGGCCAGTCCGGCACATTCGTGGACAACAACGCCTACGCCTTGGCGATCAACATGTCGATTCCGTTCATGGCCAGTGCCGGCACCACGTTGCTGTCCGACTTGCCCGGGCTGAGGTTCATAAAGTTGGGTTTTCTTGCGGCCATTCCTCTGAGCGTGCTCACGGTGATCGCCACGAATTCCCGCGCCGGGCTGCTGGCCTTGGTCGCGCTCGCGGTGATTCTGGCGCTGCTCCAGCGTCGGCCGATCTTGTGGACGATCGGCCTTGGCTTGGCGGCAGTCCTGACCTACAACTTCGCGCCGATGCCCGAGGGCTACCTGAAGCGGATCGAGACCATTAGCACCTACCAGGAAGTGGGCGAAGGTTCTGCGATCAGCCGGCTGCATTTCTGGCGGATCGCGCTCAAGATGGTCCAGGCAAACCCCCTCGGCGTCGGCGTGCGCAGGTACGACGATGCGTATGACGACTACGATGATTCCGGCGGTCTGTGGGGCAGCCACCGAGCGGTCCACAGCAGTCACCTGCAGGTGCTCGCTGAGGCAGGCTACGCCGGTTTTCTGCTATGGATCGCGGCGTTTGCCTATTCTATCTTCACGGGGTTACGCATCCGGATTGTTGCGGCAAAGCTAGAGGGCCTTACTGACGAGGAGCGGAATTACTATGTGACTACGGCCACAGCCGCGGTTGCGTCCATGTGCGCCTTCATCGTCGGCGGTGCCTTTATTGCCGCCGCGAACAACGAACTGACCTGGCTGACATTTGCCGGCTTGGCGGCGTTTCAGAGGGAATTTCGCTCTCGGACGGCCGCGCTAGCGTCCGCGCACGCCAAGTCGAAGAGCGCGACACCGGTCATGCCGGCCCCGCGCCGCAAAGCCATCGCGTGAGGCCGCTCCGCGTGCTGCAGGTCGTTCTGCAGCTGGATCCTGGCGGCACTGAACGCCTTGTGATCGAGATGGTCCGGCGGCTGCACGCCCAGATGTCGATGGCGGTCTGCTGCCTTGACGCAGCGGGCGCCTGGGCTGGCCGCGTGACCGCGCTCGGCGTGCCAGTCCACGTGCTCGGGCGGCGGCCAGGTTTTGACGCGCGTCTGCCATTCGCGCTCGCTGCCATTGCCCGGAGCATGCGTGCCGACGTGCTCCATTGCCACCACTATTCGCCGTTTGTGTACGGGCGGCTCGCCACGCTGATTGCCGGGGGCACCCGCGCGATCTATACCGAGCATGGCCGGCTCTCTGATGCGCCGCCGTCTGCCAAGCGCCGGCTTGCCAACGCACTGCTGATGGCTGGCGCGCCGCAGCTGTTCTCGGTGTCGCACGACTTGCGGGCCCACCTGCTGAAGGAGGGCGTGCCGAGCCGGATGCGGGTGATCTGGAACGGGATCGACCCAGGGCAGCCGCCGACGGCGGCCGCACGTGCGGCCGCGCGCGTCGCCCTGGGAGTGGCCGACGAGGACTGTGTCGTTGGCACTGTCGCCCGTCTCGACCTGGTCAAGGACCTCGGCACGCTCGTCGCGGCCGTCGCCGAGGCCGGGCAGGTGAATCCGCGGGTGCGGCTGTTCGTCGTGGGCGACGGACCGGAGCGTTCCGCTCTTGAGCGCGCCGTGCAGGCGCACGGCGCCACGGGGCGCGTGCAGTTCCTGGGGCATCGTGACGACGCCCGGGCGATCATCGCCGGCATGGACGTGTTTGCCAACAGCTCCACGAGCGAAGGCATCTCCCTGACGCTGCTCGAAGCGATGGCGGCCGCACTGCCGGTCGTGGCGACCAGGGTGGGGGGCACACCCGAGGTGGTCGTCGACGGCGAGACCGGGCGCCTCACGCCCGCGCGCAGTGCCGAGGGCCTGGCCGCGGCCCTGCTCGACGTCGCGGGAGACCCGGCTCGCGCGCGCACCTGGGGCTGCGCCGGCCGCCAGCGACTGTTGCGCCACTTCACGATCGACGAGATGGTGCGCCGGTACGCGGCGGTTTACCGCGGCGAGTCCGAGCCGGACGCGGACGCGGCCGCGCCGCCCGCACAGCTACAATGACGGATATGAGCTGGTCGTCAAGAGCACTGGGGTAGACGGCAATGTGCGGCATCAGCGCCCTCGTTGCGCTTGACGGAGACCTGCCCGCGGCCATTGCCAGGGACATCCGCCCGATGACCGACGCGATCGCACATCGGGGCCCCGATGGCGACGGTTTTTACCACTGCGCGTTTGCCGCGCTCGGTCATCGTCGGCTTTCGATCATCGATCGCGCTGGCGGCCATCAGCCGATGGCCAACGAGGACGATACCTGCTGGATCGTCTTCAACGGCGAGATCTACAACCATAAGCCACTACGCCGCGAGCTCGAGGCCCGCGGTCACCGGTTCAAGACCGTGTCGGACACCGAAGTGATCCTGCACGCCTTCGAGGAGTACGGTCCGGCGTGCGTCGATCGGCTGAACGGCATGTTTGCGTTCGCCATCTGCGACACCCGGACCCGCGAGGTCTTCATTGCCCGGGACCGCCTGGGCAAGAAGCCGCTCTTCTACGGGGTCTTCGCCGGGGTCGTCCACGTCGCCAGCGAGATGAAGGCGTTCCTGCGCAGCTCGGTCTGGGACGGCACGCTCGATCTCTCAGGACTCGAAGGCTACGTGTCGCTTGGCTACGTCGTCGGGCCGCAGACCATCTACAAGCACGTGCGCAAGCTCGAGCCAGGACACTGGATGCGCATCGCGAACGGCCGCATCGAGACCCGCCAGTACTGGGACGTGACCGAGTTCGACACCGACACGCGGTCAGACGCGGACATCCTGCATGACCTCGACGTGCTGCTGGCCGACGCGGTGACCTGCCGGCTCGAAAGCGAAGTGCCCCTTGGCGCGTTCCTGTCGGGCGGCATCGACTCCGGCCTGGTCGTGTCGTGGATGGCCGAGGCCCAGGGCGCTGGCGTCGTGACGACCTCGGTGGGGTTCGCAGAGCGCGACCACAACGAACTCGAGGCGGCCGCGCTCACGGCCTCGGCCTTCAAGACCCAGCACCACCCGATGTTGCTGCAGCCGCGCCTCGACGAGGTGTTCGATACGCTCGTAGACGCATTCGACGAGCCGTTCGCCGATGCCTCGGCCATCCCGACGTACTACGTGTCGAAGGCGGCCCGATCGCACGTCACCGTGGCGCTGACCGGTGATGGGGGCGACGAGTCGTTCGGCGGCTACGATTTCAGATACGACCTGCACGCGCGCGAGGCGCGTTACCGGGGGTTCGTGCCAGGAAGTGCCGGCCGCGCCCTCGCCGGATGGCTCGGACGTCACTGGCCGCGCTCGGCACACGTCCCGCGCGTGCTTCGCGCCGGCAACGTGCTCGAGAATCTGGGCTGGCCACCGGAAGCCGCGTACTATGCCGACCTGTGTTTCGTGAAGCCGTGGGATGTGCGTGCGCTTCTCGGCATCGATGCCGGCCGGTCGCCCGAGACGAGTCCGGTCTACGAAGCCGTGACCGCGCCGTATCGGCGTTGCCCGTCGCCGAGCGCGCTTCAGCGCGCGCAATACGCCGACTTGAAGGTGTATTTGCCGAATGACCCGCTCGTAAAGGTGGACCGCGCCAGTATGGCCACCAGTCTCGAAGTGCGTTGCCCGCTGCTCGATCACCGCGTGATCGAGTTCGCATTCCGCCTGCCGTCCGACCGAAAAGTGCGGCCGGGCCGCTCGAAGTTTTTCTTGCGTGAACTCGGCGCTCGCCGGCTCCCTCCAGCGCTGCACACCATGAAGAAGCGCGGATTTTCGGCGCCGATCGGCGAGTGGATTCGTGGCCCGTATCGGCAGTGGTTCCGCGACGAGGTGCTGTCGCCGTCGTCCGCTGTGGCCTCGATGCTCGACCGCCAACTGCTCGAGCGCTGGGTCGACGAAGACACGCGCGGTGAGCGGGATCGATCGTCGGCGCTGTGGACCGTGTGGTGCCTTGAGCGTTGGGCCCGACGTGCGCTAACTCCGAAGTCCGCGTCTCCTTTCTAGCCACCCGATTACAAATCCGATCGCCGTACTCACGTGATTCCGCGCGCGCTGCGCCGGCGCGTACGGCGTTCGCCCCGCCACCCTCACTGACAGTCTCGTCAGTCCCGGGTCGAGATCGGTTGTGGCGTGCCGGCTGAGCTTGTGCCGCGGGAGCGGCGCAAGTGCCTGCGCGCGCAATCACTTAGCGGCCGTCCCCCGACGTGGGCACACCACTTGCTCTTACGGCGGGCGTGAAGGAGTCATTGCCCACGCAGTTCCCCCGACTGCACGTGGCTCACCGCACACGAATCATCAGCATCGGGGACACCATGCATTCACGGTCAGCCACAGCCCTTCTCGTCGCCCTTCTGAGTCTCGCCGCGGCAGCTTCAGTGGCCGCGCAGACGCCTCCGCAACAACTGCCGTTGGTGCAGGCTGGCAACTTCGCCTATCAGGGCAAGTTCACGCTGCCCGACAAGGATTCCGCGGGCGTCCAGACGACCTGGGGTGCTAACGCACTAGGGATCGGCGGCGACGGCACGTCGCTGTACTACGGCTGCGTCTATGGCGCCGCCGTGGTACGGGTGCGGATTCCCACGATGGGCGGGGTGGCCACCCAGATCGATCCGTGCCGGGGCGTCCCGAACCTGAATGCCATCAACCCCAACGATCCCAACGCCAAGCTGCTCGGCGGCGTGCTGGCATGGAACGGCCGCGTGATTCTGTCGGGGTATGCGTATTACGACGGCGGCGGCACGGCGACGACCAGTCACTTCGTGGGCGCGGCAATCGACACGGCGTCCGGTCCCTACAAGGTGGGCACCGAGCAGCCGGGGCTGGTGGCGGGCTACATGGGCGTGATTCCGGCCGAGTGGCGCACGCTGCTCGGCGGGCCGGCGCTGACGGGGCAGTGCTGCATTGCGATCATCTCGCGGTCGAGCTACGGCCCCTCGGTGAGCGTCTTCAACCCCGACCACCTGGGCACGCAGTCGTCGGTGCCGGCCACGATGCTGGTCGGCTATCCCCAGGCGCATCAGACGATTGGCACGTACGAAGGGTCTGGGGCGGGAGGCTACAACGGCTCGACGAAGATGGGCGGCGTGGCGTTTCCGGCGGGTACGCGGTCCGTGTTGTTCGTCGGCCGGCAGGGCGGCGCGTTCTGCTACGGCGCCGGTACGACGAATCAAGCGTTGCACATGACGCCCAATCCGGCCGGCGACCTCTGGTGCTACGACCCGACCAACAGCGATAAGGGCGGGCATGGGTACCCGTATCGGCATCAGGTGTGGGCGTATGACGCCGTCGACCTGCTGGCGGTGAAGCAGGGCCTCAAGCAGCCGTGGGACGTGCGGCCGTATGCGACGTGGACCCTGACCGAGATGGACAATGCGGGCAGCGCCACGATTCGCGGCGCCACCTACGACGCGGCGACGCGACGGCTCTACGTCACTGGCGACACGGCGGGCGCGACGCCCACCGTGCACGTCTACGAGATCACCAACGCCGTACTGCAGCCCACGGCCCCGACCGAGGTGTGTGGTGACGGCATTGATAACGACGGCGATGGCCTGATTGACGAGGGCTGCGCGCCGACGCCGGTCGCCGAGGTGTGTGGTGACGGCATTGACAACGATCTGGATGGCCTGGTTGACGAGGGCTGCACGCCGATTGTGGTTGAGGTCTGCGGCGATGGTCTCGACAACGATGGCGACGGCCTCATCGACGAAAACTGCGTCACGCTGACCGTGGAGGTGTGCGGTGACCTCATCGACAACGACGGCGACGGCTTGATCGACGAGAACTGCGTGCAGGTCAAGGTGGAGATCTGCGGCGACAACATCGACAACGACAACGACGGTCTGGTAGACGAAGGGTGCGTCACACCGGCGGCGTTGCCTGGGGCGCCGGTTGGGGTCTACGGGGCGGTGAAGCAGTCGACCGTGTCGCTCCGTTGGTCGCCGCCGCTGACCGGCGGGATCGCGACGAGCTACCTGGTCGAGGCCGGCGTGGCACCAGGACAGACCGTGTACTCCACTCCGGTCGGGCTTGTTACGACGGTGTCGGTGCCGAACGTGGGCATCGGCAAGTACTACGTGCGGGTCAGAGCGAAGAATGCCAACGGCACCAGCGCGGCCTCCAAGGAAGTGGTCGTGTCGGTGGGCTGCTCGACCAAGCCGCGCCGCGTGTCGGGGCTGTCTGCGACCTCCTTGAGCGGACTCGTGAACCTGACCTGGTCCGACGCCGATGGCTGCAGCGGCTCGAGCTACTCGGTGGCGGTCGGTACGACGGTGGGCGCAAGCGACGTGCAGACGCTGACCGCGGACACGACGACGTCGTCGAGCCGGCTACCGAAGGGCAGCTACTTTGCGCGGGTGACGGTGTTGTCGGATGTCGGTCCGAGCGAGACCACCGACCTTCGCTTCGACGTGGGCGGCGATACCTGCGTCACGCCTCGCTTCCGCACCAAGCTCAAGTCGGTCGTGACTGGACGGCGGGTGAGCCTGGGATGGACGCCGCTCGACCCCGACACAGCGAAAGCGGATGACCAATTGGCTCCGGTGAGCTACCTCATCGAAGCGGGCTCGGCGTCTGGTGCGGCCAACTTCGGGAAGGCCTCAATGGCGCGCAGCGGGTCATTCCTGAATGACGTGCCGCCTGGGGTCTATTTCGTCCGGGTCCGTCCAATGAACGGCTGCGGCGTGGGCCGTGCCTCGAACGAAGTCAGAGTACAGGTCCAGTAGCCACGGAGTGTCTGGAGCAGGCGCAACCGAGCAAATTCCGACTGCTGCTGTCTAGAATTGAAACGGACGGTAGCGGTCGGCTCGCTGGCTGCCTGACGAAAAATAGACGAAACAGTCCAAAATTAAACCAAAACACGCATACAGAGACCGGGTTTCCTTCGGCGCGCCAGTGTGGCCTTGTTTATGCTGTAAAGCATTGAGGCTCGAATCTCAGGGCCCCTATACTTTACGAGCCGGGGAGCCCTTTGCATGCTGACGCGTCGCCTCATCGTTCTCAGCTTCGTGGTGTTGTGCCTGGCGTCGGCAGTGACGGCAACTGCGCAGACCGCGCCACAACAGCACCTCGTCCAGGCCGGTAACTTCGCCTATCAGGGGCAGTTCACGCTGCCGAGTGATGACGGTAACGGCACGCTGCTGACCTACGGCGGGACGGCCCTCAGCATGGGCGCCGACGGCACGTCGCTGTACTACGGCTGCGTCTATGGCGCCGCCGTGGTGCGGGTGCGGATTCCCGCCATCGGCGGGGTGGCCACCCAGCTCGAGCCGTGCCGGGGGGTCCCGAACCTGAATGCCATCAACCCCAACGACCCCAACGCCAAGCTGCTCGGCGGCGTGCTGGCCTGGAACGGCCGCGTGATTCTGTCGGGGTATGCGTATTACGACGGCGGCGGCACGGCCACGAGCAGTCACTTCGTGGGCGCGGCGATTGACACGGCGTCCGGCCCTTACAAGGTGGGCACGGAGCAGCCGGGGCTGGTGGCGGGCTACATGGGCGTCGTTCCGACCGAGTGGCGCACGCTGCTCGGCGGGCCGGCGCTGACGGGGCAGTGCTGCATTGCGATCATCTCGCGGTCAAGCTATGGCCCGTCGGTGAGCGTCTTTGATCCCGACCAGTTGGGCACGCAACCGTCGGTGCCGGCCACGATGCTGGTCGGTTATCCCCAGGCGCATCAGACGATTGGTACGTATGAGGGTCCGGGGCCCCTCTACAACGGCTCGACGAAGGTGGGCGGCGTCGCGTTTCCTGCGGGTACGCGGTCCGTGTTGTTCGTCGGCCGCCAGGGCGGCGCGTTCTGCTACGGCGCCGGCACGACGAATCAAGCGTTGCACATGACGCCCAATCCGGCCGGCGACCTCTGGTGCTACGACCCGACCAGCAGCGACAAGGGCGCACACGGGTATCCGTATCGGCATCAGGTGTGGGCCTACGATGCCAATGACTTGCTGGCGGTGAAGCAGGGCGCCAAGCAGCCGTGGGACGTGCGGCCGTATGCGACGTGGACCCTGACCGACATGGACAACGCGGGCAGTGCCACGATTCGCGGCGCCACCTACGACCCGGCGACCCGCCGGCTCTATGTCACCGGCGACACGGCGGGCGCGACGCCCACCGTGCACGTCTACGAGATTACCAACGCCGTCCTGCAGCCCCAAGGCCCCCTCGGCTTCTCGGCGCAGGTCGGTCCATCCTCACTGTCATTTTCATGGACCGCTCCGCCTGTGGCTGGCCTGGTCGGGTACCTGCTCGAGGCGGGCACGTCGCCGGCATCGTCCAACGTCGGCGTCCTGTCGCTGTCGGCGTCCCTACAGAGCCTTACACTGCCGATCCAGGCGAGCGGGACATTCTACGTGCGCCTGCGGGCCAGCTACGCCGATGGCAGTAGCGGCGAGTCGCGAGAATTGGTCGTCACGCTCGGGGCAGGGAGCACGGTGGCCGCGCCAGCGAATTTTCGCGTCACGGCCAGCGGCACCACCGTGGCGCTGAACTGGGACCCGACGACCGATCCGAACGTGAGCGATGTTCTGGTCGAAGCGGGTAGTGCGCCGGGCCTGTCGGATTACGTCTCGGGCGCATCGCTCGGCACACTCGGCGGCTACGTTGCCTCGAACCTGCCGGCGGGGCAGTACTACTTCAGGCTTCGCTCGGTGGGCCGCACGGGAACGAGTCCGGCCTCGAACGAGGTGCAGGTGATCGTTGGCGGTGGTTCCGGGAACCCGCCGAATTATCCAACCGATCTTCAGGCCACGGTCGGTACTTCACGCAGCGTGACGTTGACATGGCATGCCAGCAACGACGGGCCGCAAGCCTCGAGCTTTCGACTCGAGGTGGGCTCGCAGTCTGGCCTGAGCGACTACGGCACACTGACGGTGCAGGGGATGAGCTTCGCCGCCGGCGCGGTGCCGCCTGGCAGCTACTGGATCCGTGTTCGAGCGACGAACGCGTCGGGATCCAGCGCACCCAGCAGTGACATTCACGTAGTCGTCCCGTAGCCCGCCGCCGGTGGGCTAGAGACTGGCAGGTTCGACTGCTGCGACATGGTGTGTCGCAGAAAATCGGTATCGTTCGCGGGCATTCATGATTGGGAGTTCAACGGCCCGATACAGAACCTCTGCTGCGATCAGTGTCACCGCCCACGACAGCAACAGGAACAGCGGAAACGAAGGCACGTTGAGGTGCCTCATCAGCGCCAGACTCTCTGGGTGTAACAGATACACCGAGTACGCTCGCTTGGCAAGATACGCGGAGCCAGGGACGTAGAGCCTTTTCTGCCACTGCTCGCTTGACACCGCCATCAATAGCACGCTGCCGTACATCAGAATGCAGAGCGTCGGCTCATCGAGTGGAATTGCATATTCTGGATTCCATCGCGCCCAGACGAACCACCCAAAGAGCAGCGCCCCGGCCCCGCCGATTGGTGTTGCCAGCGCCGATATTCTGCGCCAGGCGTTCGGAAGAAGGACCGGGATCGCCGCCAACGCGACGCCAGCCAGACACGCGTCGAACCTCACATGGGTCTGCACGAGATCGCCGTAGAGCCCCAGCGTGCGAAGCGTGAACGGCGTGAACAGTGCGGCGGCACCCACGACGGCGCCCCATGCGCCTAGCGAGAAGGCGAAGACGAGGAACGGCGCGATCGCCAGGTAGAAGTGCTCTTCGACGCACAGCGACCAGCTGACGTAGAGATATGTCAGATCACCGAAATAGTTCTGCCCAAACCACAGGTACGACCAGTTCAAGTCGTAGTTGCCCTTGACGACGATCTGCTCCGCGAATGTCACGAGCAGCAGCGCATAGTATGCGGGCAGCGTTCGCATCCAACGGCGGGACCAGAACCGGGTCAGTCGAATAGACCCAGTCGCCTTGAGCTCGCGCAAGAGTTGCGAGCCCAGTAACCATCCGCTCAGGAGAAAGAACAAGTCGACTCCGGTCCCGCCCAGCTGCAATGGCGCGAGCGCCGGGCCCACGCCATATGCCAGGCACGCATGCGCCAGCACCACAGAAGCAATAGCCCAGCTTCTGAGGAAGTCAAGGGAACGGATTGGAGCGCGAGGCAACTGGTCACGAGCCTGCATCATCGGTTTCCCACTACGCAACAACAACTGCGCGAAGCCAAGCGGAGCTGGGCCCGGCTCACGGAATCGATCTGACAATCCGCGGCCCCACCACGTTTGCCACCGCCAGCGGCAGGCGCTGCCACGCCCGAATCGCGAGCTGGAACTTCGGGTTCTTCGGGCTCTGATCCGGTAGCGTGCCCGACGCCACGTCGTACTCCCAACAGAGCGGCGAAGCCAGCGCGCCCCACTGCTTCTTGAAATGGAACGTGCCTTCGTTCGGCGTGGATCGCCCGAGATCCATCACGGTGCTGCCGTCGGCGATCGCGTGCTTCAAGATTGTCCAGTACAGCAGGTTATTGGCCGACATCGCGTTGAACTCGCGCAGCGATGACGCCCACGGCACTTCGGTCCGAGTGCGCCACCGCCACGTAAGGCCGGCAGCCACGGGGGCGCCACCGTGTCGTACCACGATCACTCGCGTGCGATCCGGGAACGTATCGAGCACGGCCTCGAAGAGGCGCGACGAGTAGACCGGCGTGCCCAGATCGCGCATGTTTCGGCAGAACACGTGGTAGAACTCGCCCACGAGGTCGCGGCCTCCCACCTCGGTCGTGAGCTCGCTCTTCTCGGCCTTTCGTACCTGGTTGCGCACCTTGCGATCGAGCGCCGCCCACAGCGCGTCGGCATCGGTGGGCAGCGGCAGGGTCATCGCGACCTTGTGCGCCTTGGGCGTCAGCTGCGGGAACCGGCGACGGTCGTGCCGAAGCTCGAGATGCGAGGCGCCCTGCTCGCGGGTATAGGCGCCAGCGTATTCGACCAGTCGGGCAGCCGCCTCGTCGTCATCGGCCACGACCCCTCCGTAGTTCACAAATGGCAGCGACACCACGAATCGTCCGAACACGCGCGAGGCGAACAGCACCAGTGGAAGCACGCCCACAATGCGCCCGTCGCGCATCGCTGCCGCGTAGGACGTGCGGTGCCCGAAGACCTGGTCGAAGATTACGCGCCACCGCCAGAGGTGGTAGCCGGAGGCGTCGGGGTGTCCGTCGACATACCCATTCCACGCCGCCTCGTCCTGCCAGGGCACGACCGTGAGTGGCGCGCTGGCACGTCGGCCTCGTTCTATGGCGCTCACGACCGTCACCTCGATGCCGGAAGCTGCGCGCCGACCGTCAGATCCGGCAAAGGCGCACCGTCGATGAGCGACCGCATCGTGCCAAACGGGAAGTCGCGCAGGAGCCGTTCCAGCCGCGCCTCGGTAGCGTGCAGATTGCGATAGTGACGCAGCCGTCCAAGCCAGCTGCCCGCCAGGCGCGGTTGGCCGGGATCGATCTCCCAGGGGTGCAGGTAGAACACCGTGGGCGCGGCTTCGGTGTCATTTACCCGCTGGATGCCCCACCGTGTCCACTGGTAGGGCAACATGCGGAAGTAGCCGCCGCCGCCGATGGGGAAGTTCATGCCTCCCACTCGTACTGTCGAGGCCGGCACCTCGATGATCGACCCGGACGGCCGTCGCACGATCCCCGCATGGCGTTCCGCGTCGGGAATCCCGTACCGGTCGTGATGGATCGGAAAGATGCTGGAGTCGTACTTGTAGCCTTCCTCGATGAGCACATCGAGCGCCCAGAGCGACCGCGCGGTGACCGAGAAGCTCGGCGCGCGATACCCGTCCACGGGCTGGCCGGACGTGTCCTCGAGCGTCCGCTTGGCGACGCGCACATCGTCTCGAAAATCGTCAGGCGTCTGGTCGTAGATCAAGCGATGCGCGTAGCCGTGTGACGCGACCTCGTGTCCGCCGTCGCTGATCCGACGCACGAGGGCCGGCGTTCGTTCCGCCACCCAGGCCAGTACGAAGAACGTCGCGTGCACGCCCGCGCCGTCGAACAACTCGAGCAGCCGGTCGGTGTTCGCCTCTACGCGACTCTCGCGCGACGCCCACGACTCGCGCGCGACGACCCCTTCAAAGTTGCTGACGTGAAAGTAATCTTCCACATCGATCGTCATCGCGTTCTGGATGCCGGCGGCCCCTGCCGGCGGCCTACTCATGACGCCCCTCGGCGCAGCAGCACGGTCTTCACCGTCTGGACCATGACGAAGATGTCGAGAGCCACCGACATGTTCTTGATGTAGTAGAGGTCGTACTGCAGCTTCTGAAGAGCATCTTCCGTGCTCGCGCCGTAGGTGTAGCGCACCTGGGCCCACCCGGTGACGCCCGGCTTGACGACGTGCCGCTGGCCGTAAAACGGGATCTGCTTCGTGAGGTCGGCCACGAAGCCCGGACGTTCGGGCCGCGGGCCCACCATGCTCATGTCACCGCGCAGGGCGTTCCAGAGCTGCGGTATTTCATCGAGGCGCGTGCGCCGGAGGACGCGGCCTACCCGAGTGGCCCGCGTATCGTTCTTCTGTGCCCAGACCGGGCCCGTCGTCTCCTCCGCGTCCACCCGCATCGAGCGGAACTTCAAGACGGTGAAGGTACGCCCGTGCTGGCCGACGCGCTCCTGCCGATAGAACACCGGCCCCTGCGACGTGAGCTTGATGAGCGCCATGACCACGAGCGCGATGGGCGCCGCCAGCAACAGTCCGAGCGACGACGCCACGAGGTCAAGCGCGCGCTTGGTCACCACCTGCACGCGCGATTTGCGGAAGCCCTCGGAGAAGATCATCCAGCTCGGGCGCAGGTTCTCGACGGCGATCTTTCCGGTGTACTCCTCGTAGACCGTGGCGAGATGATCGAAGGTGACGCCGCTCAGCTTGATCTCGAGCAGCTTGTCCATGTTCAGGCGTCCGCGCGCGTCGATGAGGCTCACCACCACACGGTCGACCTCGCGGCTCTTGACGATGTGCGGAATGTCCTCGATGGTGCCGATGATCCCGGGATTGAAGAGCACCGCGCCGACCTTGGCGGGATCCGAGTCGACGAACCCCACGATCTCGACGCCGAGCTCCGCCTGCCGCTCGTGGATCTCCTGCGCCAGCGCGACGGCCGCCGGGGTCGTGCCGATCAGCAGCAGGCGTTCTCCGGGCCGCACCTGCGCGGTGGCCCACGTGAACCCGACGCGCGACAGCAGAATGGCGATGATGACAAACGCGGTGGTGAGCAGGAACACGCCCCGGCCCACGATGAGCAGGGGGAACCAGTAGTAGACGACCGCCAGAATACCGGCGGTGGCGGCCAGCGACCTGAGCAGCCGCACGAACAGCTCGCGACGGTCAGCCACCACCCGAAGGTCGTACATGTCGGCAAAGAACAGACAGAGCTGGCACGTGGCCGCAACGACGCCAGCGCGTGCCAGCCCAAGCGGCGTCGTCAGCACATCGACGGCAGCTGCCCCGCCCAGACGGATCGCGGCCGCGAGCGCCACCGCGAGCACGATCATCACCGTCTCGAGCAGCATCAGGAACGGCGTCCTGGTGCTTAGTTGACCTGTCATGCGTGAATGGACCCGGCGGCGCGGGTGCTACCGCCTCCCGTAGTAGTCGGCGTGATAGTTCGCCGTGGTCATGTCCCTGGGATCCACGCCGTTCAGCACCACACCGAGCAGACGTTCGCGGCCGATCACCTTCACGGCCGTCTCGACGAGGGCGAATTCCGTGCGTCCTGCCGACACGACCAGCACTGCGCCGTCCACGTGATCCGCCAGAAGATTCGCATCGGGCAGCGCCGCGAGCGGCGCGGTGTCGAGCAACACCCAGTCGTACTCGCGCCGCGCCTGCACGAGCAGGGCCGTCATGGCGTCGGACGTGAGCACCCCCATGGGATCGCCGTCCATGTGCCCCGCCGGCACGACCGAGAGACGCTCGCTCACGCGCACGACGGGTATCTCGTCGCGCGTAACGATATCGGCCACTCCTGGCGAGCTTGGAATCTGAAACGCCGCGTGCACGGTGGGCCGACGCAAATCGCAGTCGATGAGCAGCACACGCCGCTGGTACGAGCCACTCAGCGTCAGCGCGAGGTTGACCGATGTCAACGTCTTGCCTTCGCCGGCCACCGCGCTCACGATCATGATGAGCTTGCCCTCGTGGTCCAGTTGCCATTGGTGCAGGCGGCCGGCGAGCCGCCGGTATTGCTCCAGGGCCACCGTGGGCGCCCCGTTGGCCGCGACCACCTTCTCCGCCAGCGCTGGATGGAAATTGATGCCCACAGGCCCTACTGCAGGTGCCGCCGGCGGCGTGACTCGACGGGCCGAGGCTGGCGCGGGCTCAGTGACGTCCCACGCGGCGTCGAACAACGACGCGTCCGGCGCCTCGCTGGGCGCAAGCGCCGTCGTTGGGGACGCCAAGGGTCCGTTGTTGGCGCGATCGAGGGCCTTTCCAAAACGACTCATGATTTCTTCCTGAACGAAAACCACCGGCGCTTGCCGAAGCTGGTAAAGAGATCGCGCGAACCGGCGTCGTCAGGCGCGATCATTGCCCCTCCGGCCGTCAGCGCTGGCGCCGGGGGGCCACCCGACCCGTCGGCCGGCCGCGCGGGCACCGCCGCGCCCTCTGGTCTGGTGCCAAGTGTGGGACGCGGTGCGTCAGCCGATTGCGGCGTCCGCGACTGGGGCCGCTCCGGCGCGGCTTTGGCAACCAGATCGAAGTCGCGGGACACTTCTTCGACGATGACCGGCCCCACAGGCCGCTGTTCCGCGGCAAACCCGCTCAAGAGCGCGTTGTCACAGATGACGTTGATCGTGCGAGCCACTCCTCCAGAGTATCGGTAGACCAGCTCAACCGCTGCAGGCGTGAAGACCTCGGGAGGATTCCCCCCAGCGACCCGGATCCGGCCTGCGATAAGGGCCGCCGTGGCGCGGAGGTCGAGTGGCCGCAGTGTCGCGCGGATGGCGACGCGCTGTTTCAACTGACGCAACGACGTGTCGTTGAGCCGATCGGCCAGCTCGGGCTGTCCTACGAGCACGACCTGCAGGAGCTTGGCCGTCGACGTCTCGATGTTTGCAAGCAGGCGGATCTCCTCGAGCAGTTCGTGCGGAAGGCTCTGCGCTTCGTCGACGACAAGCGCCGTCACCTGCCCGGCCGCATGAGACTTGGCCAGACTGGCGGTCAGCTTCGAGAGCAGGTCGGTCTTCGATTCGGCCGCGTCGGCGCCGAGCCGGAATGCCTTCGTGAGGAACTGGAGGAACTCGTCGCGGGTGAGCGTCGGGTTGTTCAGGTACGTCTGTCGGACGTTCTCGCCTCGCAGGGCCCGCAGCGCCGCGCGCACGATGGTCGTCTTGCCGGTACCAGCCTCGCCCGTGACGACGATGATGCCGCGTCGAGACGTAATGCCGTACTGAACGGCCGCCAGCGCCTCGCGGTGCATCGGCGTGAGGTACAGGTATCTCGCGTTCGGCGTGAGGTCGAAGGGGCGTTCCGTCAGCCCGTAATACTCGTGATACATGGTGGTGGCGTTGCTTAGCGGAGCCAGCTCCAGGCAATGGCGATCGCTACGCCGATGCCGCCCACGGCGGCGCCTGACAATCCCAACACTTGCCGAAGATGCGTGCGGCGCTCGTCGGCGTTGCGCATGCGCGGCACGGTGGCGAGGACGGGAAGGTCGAGGGTCTCGAGCACGTCGGCTTCCTTGTGCAACGTCTGGTCACGGATTTCGAGCAGCACGATCACGCCGAGTCCCAGGAGCAGACCGAGCAGAGTACCTGCGGCCTGCACCAGCGGCCGATTGGGCGAGTAGGGACGCTCGGGCCGCCGCGGCGGGTCGAGCACCCGAAACTGCTCGCCGATCTGACGGCGTTCGACGTTGGTCGCGATCTTCGACTCCTCGCGCTTGGCGAGAAGGTTCTGATACGTGGACTGGAGCGTACCGTAGTCGCGCATCAATTCGGTCATTTCCGACTCTCGAGCCGGCGCCGCATCGAGCCGGCTCCGGTAGTTGGCCAGCTCGTCCTGGAGCTTCGCGAGGCGGACCTCCTTGGTGCGGATGGTCGCGGAGATCTGGGTCATCTCGTCGCGAAGCGCTCGCGCGCGGCGCTCCGAGGCGGACATGGGCACGGAGGTCGATGTGGGTGACGCGCCGGCGGCGGCCGCCGCCATGGCCGCCTGCTCCTGGCGCGCCTTCTGCTCCAGTTCCACGACGATGCGCTCGCCGCGGATCACGTCGGGGTGCTCCGGCTTCAGCCGCGTCCGCAAGTTGCGCAGTGCCTCCCTCGCAGTGGCCAGCTCCGTGGCGGCCGGCCCCGTCGAGGCACTGCCACCGGGATCGACCGGAGCAGTACTGCCCTGGGCGTCGTCGGGGACGGCGCCGATGTCGGCAAGCGATCGCTCGATGATCAGGCGGCGGTCGCGGTCACGCTCGAGCGAGTCGGTGATGCCCTGCGCCTCCATCTGCAGCGTTTGCACGGCCTGGAAGTTGTTCTGCGCCTGAGCAGGCAGGCTGTCAGCGTTCCGCATTCGGAACCCCTCGAGTCGCTTCTCGTGCTCAATCAGCCGCTTGCGCGCGTCGATCAGCTGCGACTCGAGAAACTGCCCTGTCTGCTCCGCTTGCACTTCGCGATCGCGCAGGTTCTCCTCGATGAAGAGCGAGGCCAGACGTTCGGTGACCTGCTGCGCGAGCACGGGGCTCTCGGACTGGTAAGCCACCATGAACGCGTCGCCGCGCAACGTGATGACTTCGACCTGCCTGCGCATGTAGGCGATCACGTCCTCCATCGGTTCACGCTGACGGCGGTCGGGATACAGGTTGAGATCCAAGAGGATGGGTTCGAGCCGCGAGCGGCTGAGGATTTGCGGGCTGATGGACTGCAGGCGGAGTTGGATGTTCGACGTGACGGTGGACTTCACGTAGATGTCCGGCACGCGTTGCGCCACCACCAGAATCGTCGTATCGGCGCGGTAGACGTCGGGCACGAAGCGCAAGTAGGTCGCGGCCAGCACCGACGTCACGATGGCCGGCGCGATCACCAGCCACTTGCCTCGCCAGGCGATTCTGGCGACATCGTCGAACTTATAGTGTTTTCCGGGCAGCATGGCAGTCGTCTCCGAAACCTAGGGTCGTCTACTGAACGGGCTGACCCCAAGGGACAGTCCAGCGCGCACACCGTGGCGTCCGAACGCCCCGGTCGGGTATCCAGATAGCGAGCTGCTCGCGTCGAAGCGCGACCGGAACAGGTTGTATTCCGCGAACAGTCCAGCCGTCCGCGTGACGTCGTATCGCAACCGCGCGGAGGTCGAGGCCGAGTCGAATTCGACAGGCGCGGGCGCGATGTTGATGCGCCCCGATGAGTAATTGGCGTTTAGCGCGGCGCCCAGGCGGGTCGCGAGCTGCCCGCCGACTGACAGCGAAACGCCGGAGAACACCACGGCGTTTCGATACGCCTGCACGAAACGCGCATCGCGAGTGGCGGCGAGCTGGGCGCTCCAGCTGCCCGTCACCTTGTAGTCGAGGGTTGCGGCCCCGACCGCCGTGAATTCAGACCGGCCGGCATTGGGCACCTTGACGACGCCCGTTCGAATGCCGATGGTCGTGTTTCGTGTCAGTTGGAACGGCCGCGAGAAGTCGATTCCAAAGTCGTAGCCATCAATCCGCGTCGCGAAGCTTGGGGCCGCGCCCCGGGCCGGGACGCGCACCTCAGCCAGTCCGTACCCGACATAGGCCCGCATGTTGCGTGTCACTTCTCGTGAGAGTCGTACGCGCCCGTCATACCGAACCGCGTTCGGCTGCGTGGAGTCGATTTGCAGCTGAGTTCCGACGATGGTAGCCAGCGACACCTGCGTCCGGCGGCTGACGGAGTAGGCCACGTTGGCCGCGGTATTGATATCCACCTGGCGAATGGTCGAGATCTGAAAATTCGTGGATCCAGCCAGAATCGCCCCGCTCAGAGTGCCACCCAGCGACGGGTTCGCCGCTCCGCCGGCAAACAGCGTGGCGGCCGACAGTGGAGCGTACTGTGCGTACTGTCCGAGTACCCAGGACCAGCGTCCTCGACTCACAGAACTGAGCGAGAGCGACGCGACGTACGAAGGTGCCGTCGACGGCGTGGAGTCGGGGTAGTACCGATTCGACGCCATCACCGCAGTCCCCAGCGACACCCGGCGGCCCGGCCGGAAGTAGTCTAGATTCACATCTCCGCCAGCGAATCCCTGACCCGTGGGATTGAAGGCGTTGGTGGAGGTGTTGTCGAAGAGGGGGGCGTCGTACCCGCCGTAGATGTTTCCAGTGGCCTGAAGGCCTGACGATGGCGGCCGCGCGGTTTGTGCTTCGGCGTCCGCGATCGCGAGGCTGCATCCAACGATCGCCAAACCGATCAGGCCTCGACAAGACGTCATGGGATAATCACCGTGTCGCCGGGACGAAGCAGCACGTTCTGCTCGATCTTCCGGCCGCGTGCCACTTCCTTGTAGTTGAAGGGCAGACGCACGGTCTTGGCCCCGACGGTGCGCACGATGCTGATGTCTTTCACGTCCGCAAACGGCGTCGGTCCGCCCGCGGCTGCGAGCAACTGCAGCACGGTGGTTGGCGCGGTCAGAGGATAGGGGCCGGGCTTCATGACTTCGCCCATGACGTACACCTTGCGGCTGTTGATCGTCTTCACGATCACCGTCACGCTCGGTGACTCGACAAACTTGGCGACCGCGGTGGCGACGCGCTCGCGGAACTGCTCCACCGAGAGTCCGCCGGCCTGCACGTCGTTCAGCAGCGGCAGTGAGACCAGCCCGTCGGGGCGCACCATGACTTCGGCCGAAAGGTCTTTTTCGCGCCAGACGATGATGTCGAGCACGTCTTCGGCTCCGATCACGTAGTCGGACGGCGGCGTGACGCCGTCAGGTATGTCCGGCACTGCCGGCGGCTTCTGGGCGGCCGCCGTCGCGGGCGCCGGCTGGCGGGGCACTGGTGCTCCGCTCGACTGCGCCGACACGGACACCGACGCGCACAGCGACAGGATTGCGAACATGGGGGCCGTCATCGGAACTCCTTGAACGAGACCTGGCACTCGTGAGTGCGCAGGAAGTTGAGGAACCGTTTGTAGTCGCCCGTCGGCATATTGAAGATGCGCACGACGATCCGATAGTTGCCGCGGGCCTCCTGAAGGCCCTTCCGCACGAGGTCGCGCAGATGGCCTCTGGTGATCTCACGCTGCATGTAGAGCGGATAGACGAGCGTCCAGAACGACTCGCCGGTGTCGACGAGCTTCTGGTACAGCTCGTCGGACACCGTGCGCCGGCGTTCGCGCCGCGGCCGATAAGCGCCGAAGGGCAGCAGCCGGATCTCCGGCGGGAGGTCGTCGGGCAGCGCGATCTCGCGCTGGCAGGTCACGACGAGCCGCTCGACGAGGTTCTGCAGTTCGCGCACGTTGCCGGGCCAGGAGTACTTGCACAGAGCGTCCATGGCCTCTGGCGATACCGACCGCATCGCGTAGTGGCCAGTCGCGCTGCTGCGCAGCAGAAAGCGCTGCACGAGGTCGGGAATGTCGGTGCGTCGCTCGCGTAGGGGCGGCACCAGCAGGTGAATCACGTTGAGCCGGTAGAACAAGTCTTCGCGGAACGCCTGCTGCGCGATGAGCTCGCGCAGGTTGCGATTGGTCGCGGCGATGACGCGGATGCTGACGGTAGCGCGCACCCGGTCGGCGCCGACCTTCTGCAACTCGCCGGTTTCGAGGAAACGCAGCAGCAGGCCCTGCATGCGCAGGGTCATCTCGCCGACTTCATCGAGAAAGAGCGTGCCGCCGTCGGCCATTTCAAGCTTGCCTTGCTTGTCACGGTAGGCGCCCGTGAAGCTGCCCTTGACGTGCCCGAACAGTTCCGATTCGAGCAGTGTCTCCGGCAGGCCCGCGCAGTTGACCGCCACAAACGGCTTCGACGCCCGCGAGCTGTGGGCGTGTACGGACCGTGCGACCAGCTCCTTGCCCACGCCGCTCTCCCCGGTGATGAGCACCTTGGCGTCGGACCGTGCCGTGCGCTCGATGTCCGTGCGGAGATCGGCGACGGCGGGGCTATCCCCAATCAGTTGTGCTTCGGCAGTTGCGGCCAACATCGGTCGTCCTCGTATCGGCCCAGTGACCAGACGCTCATGGCAGAGAGCTTCTGGGGCTGCTTGGCCTTCGCCAGCAGGTGAAATGTCGGGCCCAGCCTTGCCTTAAGCAAGACTCAGGCCGTAAGCACCTCAACCGCCGGCTTCGGCAGTTCCCTGAGGGCCAGGCGCCTGGGGGGGGCTTCCAACCCTGCGAGAACTGCCAATTTTCGACCCGCCGCAGCCTCCGAAAGGTGCGCAGGGACGACAACAATAGTCTACTAGAACGGGGAATTGACTGCTGCGGTTTCCTGGCTTCTGAAGCGCCAATCAGCGAGTCTTGCCCTCGGCGTCGTCCGGCCCCGGTCAGCCGTGGCCCGCCGCACTCAGCAGCCTGCGAGCCTCGGCGGCCCTCGGGTCGTGTTCGCCGAGCCGGGCCGTCAGCACCGCCACAGCCTGAGTCAAGAGCGGCTGTGCGTCTTGAATCCGGCCCAGTGCGACGAAGACAGCCGCCAGCTCGATCTTGGCAGTGGCCAGCTTCCAGTGTCCCTCTGGCAGTTTCGCAGTGCGGATGGCCATCGCCTCCGTGGCCAGGTCTACCGCGGCGGCAGGATTGCGCAGTTGGCGCTTGAGCGCCGACAGCGCCAGTAGGGAGTCTGCCACCGCCGGATGGCCCGAGCCGAGACTTGCGCGCTGCAGCTCGAGCGCCTCCTGCAGCAACCGGACTCCTTCGGTGGGCCGTCCATCGGCCGCCGCGGCCTCCCCGAGCACGGCCATGCTGAGGGCAATTTCGTAGTGCCCGGCAGGCAGTGTCCTGCGTCGTACCGCAAGCGCCGCGTGTAGCAACGGATCAGCTTCGCCCGTGCGCCCCATCTTGAGCAGCACGCGCCCGAGGTGGTGCTGCACGCGAGCGACGGCCGCATGTTCGGCGCCGTAGGCGAGCTGCCGTACCGCGAGCGACTCCCGATAGAGACGCTCGGCCTCGTCGTATCGGCACTCGTCCTCGAGCAGGGTCGCGAGATTGCTGAGCTGCACGGCGTAGTCTGGGTGTGTCGTGCCCAACCGCTTGCCGACGCTCGCCAGCGCCGCCCGGTACAACGGCTCGGCCGCAGCCAGGTCGCCTTGGTCGTGCAGGAGCGACGTGAGGTTGTTCAGGGCGGTGAGGGTATCGGGGTGGTCGTCGCCGTACGCGCGTCGGCGAATGGCCAGGGCCTCGCGCAAGAGCGGCTCGGCCTTGTTGAATTCGCCCTTCGCGTTGAACACCTGACCCAGATGGCCGAGCACCTGCGCCAGGGCCGGGTGTCCGTTGCCGTGCCGCTGCCGCCGGATGGCGATCGCTTGTTCCAGCATCGGCACCGCGTCGTCGAGCCGCCCCTGCTGGCGCACAATCGACGCGAGGTTGTTCAGGCCCACGGCCACGACCTCGGCCGTCGGCCCATCGTGAGCGCGCCAGGTCTCGATGGCCTCGCGCAGCAGGGGCTCGGCATCGCCGTAGCGTCCACGCTCGCTCAGAGTGAGCCCCAGGTTGTTGAGCGATGAGGCCACCGACGAAGGCGAGGCCCCGACCCGCCGCTTCAACGCCAGCGCCTCGCGGTGCAGCGTCTCGGCTTCCTCGAGGCGCGCTAGCTCGCGGTAGGCCTCCGCCAGCTCCTCCATGGACGTCGCAGTCTCTTCGTGGTCTCGCCCGAGCGTCGAGCGGCGCAGCTCGAGCCCACGTTCGAGCAGGGCCGCCGACCGATCGTAGATGCCCAGGCTGCCGTAGACGGTGCCGATGGTGCCGAGCAGACGGGCCTGCACGACCGGCTGCCCCGCCAGTTCCGTGTCGAGGCGCTCGGCGCCACGGTCGAGCAGCTCCCGCGCCGTGATGGGCTCAGCTCCGGTCCGATCGGGGTCAGAGACGACGAACAGGCCCGTCAGGAACGAGACCACCTGCTGCGCCGTATCGCGCTCGCGCGCGGTCCGGTCACGTTCTTCGGCCAGCCGGGCGGCTTGCACTGAGAAGCCGACGGCCGCCGTGCCGACGACCAGCAGCAGCAACGCCGCCGCGCCCACGCCGAAGCGGTGGCGCGACCCGAAGCGCGCGGCCACGTACCTCCAGGTGGCCTCGCGGGCCCGCACGGGGCGGTGATCGAGGTGACGCCGGAGGTCCGCGGCCAGTGCTTCGACCGACGGATACCGTTCGGCCTGCTGCTTGTGCAGCGCCATGCCGATGACGGCGTCGAGGTCGCCTGCCAGCCGCGCACTGAGTCGGCTCGGCGTCAACCGCCGCACCCGGGCCCGCTCAGCCGGCTCCGAAGCGCGCGGCATGGGCTCGACGGCCGCGACGCTCGGGCGGCTCGGCGTCACGTGACACACCACGCGCTCGATCTCCGCGCTCGTCATCGTTGCAAAGCGATGAGGGCGGGCACCCGTCATGAGCTCGTAGAGCAGCACGCCGAGCGCATACACGTCGGCCGACGTGGTGACGTGTTCGCCGCGCACGACCTCCGGACTGGCGTAGTCGGGGGTCAGCATCCGCCCCTGGGGCGGGGCCGGCGCATCCGGCGCGCCTTCAAGCGTGAGGCGCGCGATGCCGAAGTCGAGCAGCTTGGGCACGCCCTCGGCGGTCACCATGATGTTGCTGGGCTTGATGTCGCGGTGCACGATCAGGCTGCGGTGCGCGTGGCTGACCGCATCACAGACCTCCAAGAACAGCCGCAGCCGATCCTCGACCGACAGTTGCTGCGTGTCGCAGTGCTGATCGATCGGCACGCCTTCCACCTGCTCCATGACCAGGTAGGGGAGGCCCTCTGGTGTCGTGCCGCCGTCGAGCAGGCGGGCGATATTCGGGTGTTCGAGCCACGCCAGGATCTGGCGCTCGGCGCGGAACTGGCGCACGCGCTCCGGATCGAGCAGCCCGCGCACCACCTTGATCGCCACTTGCTGCAGGAACTCGTCGTCATCGCGTTCCGCCAGGTAGACGGCGCCCATGCCCCCTTCGCCCAGCATCTTCACGAGCTTGTAAGGCCCCAGGCGCTCGAGCGGCGGGCGCGGGGTGGTGGTGGCCTCGGCGACCGCATCGCTGATGACCCCGACGAGGGGTCGTCCCGCGTGTTCTTCGATGTCAGCAGCAATCAGGCCGTGCACAAGCTCGGCTAGCTCGCGGTCGGAGGCCTCGCGATCCACGAGCGCGGCCCGGGCGTCGTCGGGGCAGGCTAGGGCCGCCTCGAATAACGCCTGTGCGGCCGCCCAACGTTCGGGGGTCATACGACCACTCCCTTCCGCCCGAAGGCGTCGCGGCTACTCGACGGCGCTGCCGCGTATCGTGAGCTCGTGGCGGAGCCACGCCTTGGCCATCCGCAGCTCGCGGTCCACGGTCGCCGCCGACACGCCCACGGCTTCCGCGGTTTCGTCGTAGCTCAGCCCGCCGAAGAAGTGCAGCTCGACGATGCTGGCCTTGCGTGCGTCGAACTCGGCCAGCCGCTCGAGCACGTCGTGCAGGTCGAGGACGTCCACCGAGGGCGCCGCGATGACTGCGGCCACGTCTTCGAGCTCCACTTTCACGGCGCCCCCGCCGCGTTTCTGCCGGCGCCGGCTGCGCGCATGGTCCACCAGCACGCGCCGCATCGTACGTGCGGCCACGGCCATGAAATGCGCCTTGTCCTGCCACGAGACGTCGGCGTCGATGAGCCGCAAATAGGCTTCGTGGACGAGTGCGCGAGTCTGCAGCGTGTGGTCCGGGCGCTCCGACCGCAGCGCGCCGCGGGCAATGCGGGCAAGCTCGTCGTAGACGAGCGGCAGCAGGCGATCGAGAGCGGTTGCCTCGCCGCCCCGCCACGCATGGAGCAGGATGGTTGCGCTAGGTGATTCCACGGTCCGGACCTCTGGGGAGGCCCGGCAATCTTACTGCAACTGACCTCAGCCTTCGACCAGCAACCAGGCGGGATCTTCGATGTATTCCTTGATCTTCACGAGGAACTGCACGGCCTCGCGGCCATCGACCAGACGGTGGTCGTAGCTGAGGGCCAGGTACATCATCGGGCGGATCACGACTTCACCGTTCACGGCCATGGCGCGATCGGCGATCTTGTGCAGCCCCAGAATGCCCACTTGCGGTGGATTCAGGATCGGCGTGCTCATCATCGATCCGAAGACCCCGCCGTTGGTGATGGTGAAGGTGCCGCCCTTCAAGTCTTCGAGCGTGAGGGTGCCGTTGCCCGCGCGCGCCGCGAAATCGCGGATGCCGAGTTCCACCCCGGCAAACGACATCTGGTCGGTGTTGCGCAGCACCGGCACGACCAGGCCGCCCTCGGCGCCGACCGCCACGCCAATGTCGTAGTACCGCTTGTAGACGACTTCATCGCCCTGAATCTCGGCGTTCAGTTCAGGGAATGCCTTGAGCGCGCCGACCGCCGCCTTCACGAAGAAGGACGCGATGCCGAGGCCGACGCCGAACTTCTTCTGGAAGCCCTCCTTGCGGCGCTCGCGCAGGGCCATGACGGCGCTCATGTCCACTTCGTTGAACGTCGTCAGCATGGCCGCCGTGCGCTGCGCCTCGACCAGCCGGCGGGCAATCGTGGACCGGCGCTTCGTCATACGCACGCGCTCTTCGACGCGCTCACCGGCCGCCCGCGGCGCCGCGGGCCGCGGCGCCGGAGCGGCCTTGGCCGGCGCGGATGGGGCGGGTGTCGACCCCGACACGAACTCGCGGACGTCCTGCTTGGTCACGCGGGGACCGCTGGCCGGCACTGCCTCCAGCTTCACGTCGTGCTCGCGCGCCACATTCTTGGCCGTGGGCGTGGCCTTCGGGGTACTCGAGGCCGCGGAAGCCTCGGAAGCCGGCACCGCGATGGGCGTGACCACCGCGGGCACGGCTGCGGCCTGGGACGGATCGAGCACGGCCAGTACTTCGCCAACCTTCACGTCGGCGCCGTTTTGATGCTTGATGCTGGTCAGCACGCCGGCCCGATCGGCGCTCACCTCGAGGTCGATTTTCTCGGTCTCGAGCTCCACCAGCGGCTCGCCGAGCGCCACCTGATCGCCTTCGTTCTTGAGCCACCGCGCGATGCGGGCCTCAACCACCGACTCACCGAGTTCCGGCACTACGATGTTCACTGTCGCATCCCTTCGCCGCCAGCTGCTAGTCGCTAGCCGCTGCGCAATTACACCTGCTTGGACATCACTCGATTGGCCGCGCCGACGTCCGCCTTCTCTTCAAACGCCTGCGCGACGACCGCACGCTGATTGACGTGGTGCCACGCCGCCGAGCCTTCCGACGGGCTCGAGTTGCGCACCCGCCCCACGTACCGCAGCGGCCAGCGCCCGGCGATCAGCTGCTCCAACTCTGGCCGCACAGAATCCCATGCGCCCATGTTCTCGGGCTCTTCCTGCACCCAGCACACCTCTTGCAGCCTGGAGTACCGCTCGAGCGCGTCCCGCAACTGCTCGGAGGGGAACGGATAGAGCTGCTCGAGGCGCACAAGCGCCACGCTGGTGTCGTTCTTGCGCTGCTCGCTGCCGACCAGGTCGACATAGACCTTGCCGCTGCAGACGACCACGCGCCGCACCTTCGAGGGGCTCGCGACGGCCTGCTCGTCCTGGATCACCTTCTGGAACCCGCCCTCGGCCAGGTCCTGCGCCGCCGATGCCACGAGCGGGTGGCGCAGCAGACTCTTTGGCGTGAGCACGATGAGCGGCAGCGGGTCGGTGCCGAGCAGCAACGCCTGGCGGCGCAGCACGTGGAAGTACTGCGCGGCCGTCGTGCAGTTGACGATGCGCACGTTGAGGTCGGCGGCCAGCTGCAGAAAGCGCTCTACGCGAGCGCTCGAGTGATCCGGGCCCTGTCCTTCGTAGCCATGCGGCAGCAGCAGCACGAGCGAGGGCGCCATGCCCCACTTCGCCCGACCCGACATCAGGTACTCGTCGAGGATCGTCTGCGCGCCGTTGATGAAGTCGCCGTACTGTGCCTCCCACACTACGAGCCGTCGGGGCTCCTGCAGGTTGTAGCCCAGTTCGAAGCCGATCACGGCCAGCTCCGAGAGCGCGCTGTTGTGGATCTCGAAGGCCGCCGTGGCCTGCGGCAGCGCCTGCAGCGGGGTATGACGCTCGCCCGTCACGGCGTCGTGCAGTACCGCATGGCGGTGGCTGAACGTGCCGCGCTCGACGTCTTCGCCGGTGAAGCGAATGGCGATGCCGTCGGCCAGCACCGAGGCCATCGCCAGTTCTTCGGCGGCGGCCCAGTCGATGGTCCGTTCGGCCGGCGCAGCCAGCATGGCTTTCTTGCGCTCGCGCCCGCGTTCGAGCTTCTTGTGCACCGTGAAGCCGCTTGGCACCTGGGCCAGTGCTTCGTTGAGCGCCACGAGCCGCGCGAGCGGCACCGCCGTGACCACCCGCGCCGCGGCGCCGCTTGGCGGCACGACCGGCACCTCGGGCACGTAGTGGGCCTCTGGCTGGAGGTTTGCGTAGGCCCCTTCCATGAGCGCGGCATGAGCGGCCACGAGTTCGTCGGGCGCTGCCGCAGGCAGGGCGCCGGCCGCAACGAGCGCCGCGGCATACTGCTGCCGCACCGTGGGATGCTCGGCTACGCGCTGGTAGAGCAACGGCTGCGTGAACGCCGCTTCGTCGCCCTCGTTGTGGCCGTGGCGGCGATAGCCCACGAGGTCGATCAGGAAATCCAGGCCGAACCGCTCGCGATAGGCCCACGCCAACCGCGCCGCTTCGATTGACGCGACCGGATCGTCGGCGTTGACGTGCACGATGGGCACCTTGAAGCCGCGTGCGAGGCCGCTTGCGTAGCTGGTCGAGAACGACTCGTGCGGCTCGGCCGTGAAGCCCAGCTGGTTGTTCGCGATGATGTGAATCGTGCCGCCGACGTCCCAGCCGGTGAGCCGCGAGAGATTCAGGGTCTCCGCCACGATGCCCTGGCCGGGGAAGGCGGCGTCGCCGTGAATCAGGATACCGAGCACCTCATTGGTGCGCAGCCGTGGCGCGCCGGGCGCGTCGACCGAAGTGGCGGCGGCCCGCGTCATGCCCACGAGCACGGGATCGACCGCTTCGAGATGGCTGGGGTTGGGCGGCATCGTGATCACGAGGGTCGTGGGACGATCGGGATCTTCCACACGGGCACCGGCGTGGTACTTCACGTCGCCCATCCAGCCGAGGTCGATCCGGCTGCTGCGCGAGAAGAGCGGGTCTTTGAACTCCGCGAGGATCTGCGCGTAGGGCTTTCGCATCACGTGCGCGAGCACGTTGAGCCGTCCGCGGTGCGCCATGGCGATCATCACGTGGCGCACGCCCGAGGCGGCCGCGTCGGCGATGATCTCATCGAGCACGGGAATCATCAGATCGAGCCCTTCGATCGAGAAGCGCGTCTTGCCGGGGAATGTGCGCTGCAGGAAACGCTCGAACACTTCGACCTGGGTAATCCGGTTGAGCAGTTCGCGGTTCTCGATCGGATCGGCCGGCGGACGGAAACGTCGTGCTTCGACCGACTGGCGCAGCCACACGCGCTCGTCGGGCACGAAGACCTGGGCGAAGTCGTGGCCGCTCGTGGCACAGTAGACCTCCCGCAACCGTTCGACAGCCTCGAACGCGCTTGCGGCGCCGGCCGCGACGGGCCCGCCGATAATGCTCGCCGGCAGTGCGCGCAGGGCGTCGGTGGTGAGGCCGTGCGCGTGCGGGTGCAGCGAGGGATCGCCGACCGGCCGGTGGTAGCCGATAGGGTCCAGGGTCGCCGCAAGGTGGCCGTAGCGCCGGATAGATTCGGCGAGTGTGACCGCGGCAATGGCCGCCGCCGTATCGGTCGCATTCGCGGCCGCGGTCGCGACGGGTGCGCCCACGACCGGCGGAGTCCACGCGAGGAACGCCGCGCGTGTGTCGCTGTCGACCGACATCGGATCCTGTTGGTAGCGTTCGAAGAGTTCGAGTACGTACCCGGCGTTGGCCCCGGTAAACTGGTCCCACGAATTCATGGCTCAATGATTGTAGTGCAGGCTGTTTCATTTCCCTGGGGGCGAACCGTGATGACCGCTCGACCGACCTACGACGACGCGAATCTGATACTGCGTCTCTACGAAATGCGCCGCGAAGACCGCATGCGCGAAGCGCGCGCGTGGTTTACCGCGCACTTCCGCCCAAAGACATGGGAAGAGCTGGCGACGCTGGTGCCGCCTGGCAGCGGCGAGAACGCGTCGTACCGGATGGTCATCTCCTATTGGGACATGGTGGCGTCGTTTGTCGTGACAGGAGTGCTCAACCAGGACCTGTTTTTCCAGAGTGGCCGCGAGCTGCTCCTCGTGTTCGAGCGGATGCGGCCCGTGCTGGCAGGGATTCGTGATGGGTACAAGGACCCGTCGTACATGGCCAACCTCGAGCGCGTCGGGCTGGAGTACGCCGCCCACATGAAAGCCAAGAACCCAGAGGCATACGACGCATTCGTGAAGCGCATCACCGGGTGACTCGACTCATCGCCCTCGACGTCGACGGGACGCTTCTCAATCGTCATGGTGACGTACCAGAACCGAACCTCGCGGCGCTTCATGAGGCTGCCGCGCGGGGGATTCACCTGGTCGTCATCACCGGTCGCAGCTATCCGTTCGCGTTGCCCGCGGTGATTGGCCTGCCCGACCCACTCACGGTCGTGGCGTACAACGGGGCCGTCGCGCGCGTGCGCGGCGGGCCCACGCTGGCGACCCGCCACCTGCCGCGTGCCACGGCCCGTCGCGTGCTTGCAGGCACGCGTGCCTGGCGCAGTTCGACGCTCGTGCAGTTTGACCGCGACGGGGCGGGACAGACGATGGTCGACACGCTCTCGTGGGATCATCCCAACCGCCGCGGCTACTACAAGAAGATCCGGCACCTGGTGCAGACCGTAGACGATCTGGAGTCTGCCTGCGAGGACCACGACCCGGTGCAGGTGGCGTTCAATGGACCCTCCGTGGCCATGGCGTCGCTCATCGAGGCGCTTGGCGCCGAGGGCGTGACCGAGGGCGCGTCGGTGTCGGTGACCGCCTATCCTGCACGTGACTTCACGCTCGTTGACGTCAATGCCCTTGGTGCCACCAAGGGCGGCGCGCTCGCGCAGGTGGCGGCCCACTTCGGCGTGTCGCAGTCCCACGTGTTCGCCATCGGCGACAACCACAACGACGTGGACATGCTGCAATGGGCGGGTACCGGCGTCGTGATGGGCAACGCCGAACCCGAGCTGCTGGCGTTGGGCCTGCCGATCGCCGCGTCGAACGACGAGGCCGGCCTGGCGCAGGCGATTCGAGAGTACGTGCTGACGAGCAGGGACTACTAGGGGCCGGGGCCCCTAGAACTTCGTGCCCATCCGGAAGTGCAGCCGCCAGCGCCCGTTGCCCCGGGCCAAGTCGACACCGGTAGTGAAGGCGGCGGCCTGCGCGAACACGCCTGCGCCGATACCGCGGTCGTATTCAGCGTCCCGCCAGGACGTACCGGCGTCGTACACCCCGGCCCAGTCGGCGAACACGCGCACGCCCGTGCGGGCCACGTCGAGCGGCGAGCCGACAGGCATCGCCCACGACGCCGAGACGCCCGCCGCGTTGTCCGACACCCGGTAGCCGCGCCGGTAACCGCGCAACGACGGACCGCCTCCGATGAAGGCTTGCTCGTAGGCGGGCAGCGCGCCGCTGGCCGACATCTGGAACGTGCTGACCGTCAGCGCCGACCCCGCCATGAGGCCGACGGCCACATGTGCATCGACCGTGTGCCGGCGCCGCACGCCGGTCGCCACGTCGAGGCGCGCGAGTTCCGCTCGTCCCCACACGGCGTTGCGAGGAAACGCGGGGTCGAGCCGCGTGTCGACCACCAGATCGGCCGCGTAGCTGGTCACCTCGCCTCGCTCGTCGCCAAAGCGCACGCGGTCGTGACCGGCAGCCGCACCCACACGCAGGCTCGAACCAAGAGATCGCTCGGCGCGCACCCGCACGCTGGTCCGCTGCTCGACGACGTCGAAGGCCGGATGCTCGGTGCGGTGGACGTCGGCCGTGGCGACGACTCGCGACACGACGGGTCCCGCAACGCCACGACGCAGCTCGAGACCGGCACGGCGTTCGCCGCCCCACGTGAGCGGCACCAGCACGCGGCTGTCGCGGCCGAAGAGGTCCGCCAGGGCGGGCTGGAGCCCGTAGGTGAAGCCATACCCTTCCTCGTAGCGCACCACCGGTTGCCACATCAGGCCGGCGCCAGCCTGTCTCAGCCAGCCGGGACGGGGCAGGTCCTGGCTGGCGCCGGCCACCTCCTCCACGAGCAGCATGACCATGATGTCGCTCGGATCGTCGATGGACCGGGCGAGCCGGCGCACCGCGACCGTGGCGAAGCGTCCGTTGGCATCCAACCGGGCCTTCGCCGCCTCCAGGTTCGCGTCACTCGCCGCATCGCCAACCTTCAGGCCGCTCACGTTCAGCACGTCGGCATCGGGCGTCGCGTGGTTGCCGTGCACGCGAATCTCCACGATGGGCGGATCGGCAGGCTGGGTGGCCCCAGCGGTCGCGGTCGCTGCAACGAGCACCCATGCGACGACCGCCGCGCTCATCGTACCTTCACCGTGACGCCCGCCTGCTTGTAGTCGAAGTATTCGATGTCATACGCCGCGTCCACGGGACCGGCGGCCAGACCGAAGCGCATGCGCGCGTTCACCGTCTTGGGCAGCCACACGCCAGGGAACGCCTCGCCCATCTGCATCGACGCCGTCAGGCCGTCAACCCGCAGCACGCTGCGGCCAGGAAGGAAGCCCATGTCCACATTGTCGAACACGTAACGGAGGATCTGGCGTTCTTCGCGCAGTACCCACAGCGTGACGAGCGCCACCTTGTTCATCTGGCGGTCGAAGCGCTCGTCGGCGTCCTCGTGCTCCCGACGGCGCTCGCGCCGGCTCGAAGGCGTGTCAGCGCGGCGTTGGTCGCGCGCCTCGTCGAAGTCGTGGTCGTCGAACAACCGGGTCGGGTAGTACTCGACCCGCAGCACCTCGCGGCCGTCGATCTGCTCCTTACCGGCCAGCGCGTAGCGGCCCGGGTCGAACTTGAACTTCAGGAAGTAGGCCGCCGACACGAACTCGGGCTCGGATTGTTGGCGCAGCACGTCGCCGAGCGCCTCGGGTTCGACGCCAGCGGTTTCGGTGTTGCCCACCGCGATCTGCTTCTTGCGGCGCCGCTCGTCGCGGGCCTGCTGCTCCTTCAGCCAGTTGGCCTCGTAGCGCCGGCGCTCCGCGTCCCCAACGCCCACGCCGTTGGCGGCCAGGGGGCTGCGGATGAAGAAGCCGTCCTTCATGAACCACCGGTAGTCGCGGCTCATCCCGAACAGGCGCAGGCCGGCCGGGCCGGTCACGGCGACGCGTTCGCGTTCATCGAGGATGTACTGCTGCAGCTTCTTCCAGTTGTCGTCGCGCTTGGCCAGGACGCCCGCCATGAACCGGTCGAGGTCGGTCTCGCGCGCCGTACCCGGCTGCGCAGCCAGTGAGGCGGCCAGGGCGACCAGTAGAGCTGCGGCGAACCAATGTCGCAAGAGAAACTCCTGATGCGGCGAGACAGGCGAGGCGACGGTATAGACGGCGGCGCGCCGGGGATGGTTCCCGTTGGCACGCCAACCTCCGGCGCCTGGACCCGTGTGATAGAACGAGGGCGGCCGGGATGGTCCCGGACCTCGCGAGTTGATTGGACCACATGCGCATAGCCGTCGTCGGGTCAGGGGCAGTGGGCGGGTACTTCGGCGCGCGGCTGGCACAGGCGGGCGCTGACGTCGTGTTCATCGCGCGGGGGGCGCACCTGGCAGCAATCCGGGCCCACGGTCTCGAAGTGCGCAGCGCCGCGCTGGGCGATTTCGCCGTTCGCTGCCGTGCGGAGGAGTACACCTCGGCGGTTGGCCAGGTCGACCTCGTGCTCTATGCCGTGAAGTCGTATGACAACGCCACGGCACTGCCACTCCTGCCGCCGCTCGTCGGTCCCGCCACCGTCGTGCTGACCTTGCAGAACGGCGTGGATAGTGCCGCCGACGTGGCCGGCGTGGTCGGCGCCGGACATGTGCTCGGCGGGACGACCTACGTGGCCACCGCCGTCGAGGCGCCCGGTCGTATCGTCGAGACCGGCGTGCACCGCTCGATCATCTTCGGTGAGGCCTTCGGCAAGCGTCGCGCGATCACGCCGCGGGTGCAGGCGATTGCAGACGTGCTGGCTCCGGCCGGCATTCAAGTGCGCGCGGTGCCTGACGCGCGCGTGCCAGTCTGGGACAAGTTCGTTTACCTGGTGCCATTTGCGGGTGTCACGGGCACGGCGCGCCTGCCCATCGGGCCGCTCTGGGCCCTGCCGCACGTGCGGCAGGTGTTCTACGCGGCCGCCCGCGAAGTGGCAGCCATCGCAGCGGCCGAAGGCGTGCAGATCTCGAGCGACCGGTTCGACTCGCTGCGCGAGTACATGGACGGCATCCCCGCGGCGACGAGGTCATCGCTGCTCGTCGATCTGGAGCAGGGCAAGCCCATCGAAGTAGAGGCGCTGCACGGGGCCGCCGTGCGGCGCGCGCAGGCACTCGGCGTGCCCGCGCCGATCCTGTCCACGCTGTACGCCGCGCTGAAGCCCTGGGAATCGGGCCGGCCCGCCTCAGCCTAGAGCAGATCAAGCAGCGTGACGTCGGCGGACGTCTCGATGAGCAGACGGTGGATGCGGCAGCCGTGCGCGTACTCCACGAGCGCCACGTCGGTCGGCATCCGGAACAGGCTCTTCCAGAACCCGCGCTTGTCCCCGCGGCGCGTCTCTGGTTTCGGCGGGTCGGCAACCGCGTGGGCCCAGGCGGCAAGCGGCACCGGCCCGCGTGGACGTCGCGGCGAAGGCGCCGGCGGGCCTGGCGCGAGCGGCGCGGCGGCCATGGACGGCGGCTCCACCTTGGCGCGGGCCCTGGTCTTGCGCGGCGCCTTGGTCCTGTGCGGCGGTTCAGTCTCGGTGACACAGGTCGCGCTCGACTCCTCGACGGGCACCGCCGCGGCTTCCGCGGTCGCTGCGGTCGAGGGTTTCGCGCGGCGGGCGGGCCGGCGCTTGGGCGCGTCAAACGCGGCCAGGTCCTGCGCGGCAGCATTGGTCGACGACGACGCTGTCTCAGCCGTGGCCTCGGCCTTCGGCGGCCTGGTCGCTTTGAGGGCAACCCGGACTGCCCGGGCCGGCGACATCGGCACGCTCGGGTCCTCCTTCGGCTCCATCACCCCGGCGCGGAGCATCGCCTCTTGGATGGCCAGCCCAACACCGTCGTTGGGACGTTCGGGCCGGAAGCTACGGCGACGCTCCAGACGCGCCTTCTTGGCCGACTCGCGCAGCACGGGCCGGCCCAGCCTCGCATACAAGGCCTGCATGCCGGCCTTGGCAGGATCGTAGATGCCCCACTCGTCGGTCAAAGACCCACGGTCGGGGGACGGAACGCGTTCGTTCGACGGGGGACGTTTCGGCATATGGGAGGAACCTGCTCGTTGCAGAGCAATCCGTGTGCCTCGCGTGCATCCCCGCCGAATCGGGCACATTCCGCGCCACCGCAAAGCCGGCTCGGCCGCCACTGGCCCAAAATGATCCGTCTGGTTACAAAACCGAAAGGCGCGTGTCTGGGCCTGAGGGACGCAGGCTCGTGTCATCGCGCGCAAACACTTGGCCGGCGGTGAGTCGCGCGTGTGGCACATCCATTGCGATCACGTCGCCCACATGGTGGTCTCGTTCCTGGGCACGAAGGGGGGAACCGGTACGACAACGCTCGCGGTGAACTGCGCCGCGGAGCTGCGGCGCGTCACCGGACTGCCAACGGTCATCGTCGACTTGAAGCCGGGCACAGGCGACGTCGGCCTGTTTCTGGGCGTGCGATCAAAGTTCACCCTGCTCGATCTGCTCGACCAGCTCGATTGGATCGGGCCCGAAGCGGTGCCAAACATGCTCGCGCATCATGCGTGCGGGCTGGACGTGTTGCCCGCGGCGGCGGATTTCGGCCGACCGGGCGCGATCGACGCGCCGGATATCGAGCACGCAATCGATACGCTGCGGCGCGGCTACGCCTATGTCGTCGTCGACGCGGGCAGCACTCTCAGTCCCTGCGCGGCCGCCGCGTTACACATGTCCGATGAAGTGCACCTGGTGGCGAATCCCGACGTGCCCTGCCTGCGGAACCTGCAGCGCCTGCGCGACCTGGTACGTCTGGCGGGCGTGCCTGATGATCGGGTGCGCTACGTGCTGAATCGCACCTCGGACACGGAAGTGGTGCCGCTTCGCGAGATCGAGGAGGCGCTCGGGCGCCACATCGACCATCGCTTCACGAGCGACTACCGCACGGTGGCCGCGGCCCTTAACGCCGGTGTGCCGCTGTCCACGCTCAGACCCGGCGCCCTTCGGGCGGAACTCGACACCTTCGCGCGCGCGATGGTGTCGCGCGCCTTGCCGGCGGCATGACGTCGGCTAGGCCTGCTCGAAGGTCGCGGTCACGATCGTGCTGATGCCGCCTCGAGCCGTGAAGTCACCCACCACGGTCATGCGGCGCGGCTGGCACGCCGCCACGAGATCGTCCAGGATGCGGTTGGTCGCTGCCTCGTAGAAGATGCCTTGGTTCCGGAAGCTCAGAAGGTAGTACTTCAGCGCCTTCAGTTCCAGGCAGGCCGCGTCGGGCACGTACCGAATCTCGATGGTGCCGAAATCCGGCAGGCCGGTCTTCGGGCACATCGACGTGAACTCGGGGCACGAGATGGCGATCTCGTAGTGGCGCTCGGGCCGCGGATTGGGAAACGTCTCGAGGGAGGCCGCGGCTGACATCGCACGATCTTAGCACCCGCCGTCACGGGCTTTCGGAGGGCACCAGCCTCCTCGCGTCAAGGGCGCCAACCTCCTCGTTGACACGTCCCGGCGCGCGCGCTAGGATTCCCCCTGATTTTACACAGGTTTTTCCGCACCCTCCGTCGCCGCGCGCGGACGTGCGGGCGAGGCATTAGAGGCGCGCGGCGGCAACCAGGGGGACGACCACATGGTAGAGGCGCGCAGAATGGGCAAGTCGGAGCTCTTTTCCCACTTCGCCGAGAAATTCGAATTGAAGCGGACGCAGGTGCGTGAGGTGTTCGACGAGCTCACCGCGCTCTGCGAGAAGGAACTCAAGCGCTCGGGCGAGTTCGTGATGCCCGGCATGGTCAAGCTGGTCGTGCAGAAGCGCAAGGCGCGGATGGGCCGCAATCCTGCGACGGGCGAGCCCATCAAGATTCCGGCCAAGACGGTCGTGAAGGCGCGAATCGTCAAGCAGCTGAAGGACGCCGTCCTTCCACGCAAGTAGCACACCCACCCCCGGGGTGATCACGACGGCGGGGACGAGAGTCCCCGTCGCTTCGTGTGAACCCGCTTGTCGCCTCGGCTAGGCGCCGCCCCCTCGAATCTTCTTCGCCAGGTCCTTGATCTCGAGCCGGTCGAGCTTGAACTTGAGCGTGCTCAGCGGAATGCCGAGGTAACGGGCCGTCTGTGTCACGTTCCAGCGGCTGCGCTCGAGGGCGCGGATGATGAAGTTGCGCTCGAACGTCACGAGCGCGCGGTCGAGCAGGTTAGCCGTGCCCGCGCCGCGATCGATATCAGCCACCTGCAATTCAAACGGCAGGTCGCCGTCGGTCACCCAGTCGTGATTGCAGGTGGCCACCAGGCGCTCCACCAGATTCTCGAGCTCGCGAATGTTGCCCGGCCACCAGTAGTTCTGCAGCATGGCCAGCGTCGAGGCGGCCACGCCCTGGACGTGCTTGCGGAACCGCGTGTTGTAGCGTGCCAGGAAGAACTGCACGAGTTCCGGCAGATCCTCGATGCGCTCGCGGAGCGGAGGGATACGAATCGGGATGACGTTGATGCGGTAGTACAGATCCTCGCGGAAGGTGCCTTCCTTCACGCTGCGCAGCAGGTCGACGTTGGTGGCGGCCACAAGTCGCGACAGCACCTTGATGGGCTTGCCGCCGCCGACGCGCTCGATCTCGCCTTCTTGAATCGCGCGCAGGAGCTTGGCCTGGAGATCGAACTTCAGGTCGCCGATCTCGTCGAGGAAGAGCGTGCCGCCGTGCGCGAGCTCGAACTTGCCGATCTGTTGACGCACCGCGCCGGTGAAGGCGCCTTTCTCGTGGCCGAAGAGCGTGCTCTCGACCAGGTCACGCGGGATGGCTGCCAGGTTCACGGCGATGAACGGCCCATCGGGCTGTTCCGAGTGCCGGTGAATCATGCGCGCCACGAGTTCCTTGCCCGTGCCGCTCTCGCCCTGGATGAGCACCGTGGCGGGCAGGTTCGCCACCTGATGCACCCGTTCGAGCACTTCGCGCGTGGCAGGACTCGGGCCCGAGACGAACTCGCGATCGCCGCTCTGGTCGCGCACCTCCGCCGACAGCGTCAACACCTGGCGGTTGAGGTCCTGACGTTCCGCGGCGTGCGCCACGATCGACAGCACGGTCTCGGCGGGTGCGGACTTCACCAGGAAGTGGTACGCGCCGAGTTTCACGGCGGCCACCGCCGTATCCACGTCGGGCCCGTCGGCCAGCATGACGAACTCGGCCATCGGGTAGTTTTCACGCACGATGCGCAGGAAGTCGAGCCCGCTCACGCCGGGCAAGGCGTGGTCCGCGAGCACCAGGTCCACGCCGTCTCGTCCGATCATGCCGAGGCCGCTCTCGGCGGAGCTCGCGCGCAGCACGCGGCAGTCGCGCCGCAGGATGGTCGCGAGACGTTCGCGGGTGGTCTCGTCGGCGTCGACGACCAGGACGGTCTTGCGTGAAGGCGCCATGCAGCGCTCAGTATAGGGGGTCGTAGCGCCCGGGCAACGAGGTCAGCCGGGAGTTCTGACGGCCGTCTGGCGCATACTGGGCGCAGGAGGCGACTCGATGGACTGGTCGTGGATCGTTTCAGCGCTGGCGCTCGTGGCGGCCGGGGCCGGATGGGCTGCGGCGCGTGGCGCCGCGCGCGCCGCGCGGCAGGTCACGGAGATGTACTGGCAGCTCAAGTTCGATCACGGCGAACTCAAGACGCGCGTCGATGCGATCGCGCCGACGCCCGGGACCCCGCCGCGCACTGCGCCAGGCACGCAGTTCGTGCCGTTGACCAGTGTGAAGCGTTGACGAGGAATCGCTTCGTCACCGCTGCCTTGCCTGTGTAATCATGCGCACCTTGGCCCTGACCCCTGGCACGCGCCTCGGCGTCTACGAAGTCACCGCGCTGCTGGGCGAGGGCGGCATGGGCCAGGTGTATCGCGCGACGGACACGACGCTGGGTCGCCAGGTGGCCATCAAGATTCTGCCCGACACGTTTGCCTCGGACCCCGAGCGCGTGGCGCGGTTCGAGCGCGAGGCCAAAACGCTGGCGTCGCTGAATCACCCCAACATCGCCGCGATCTACGGGTTCGAGAAGTCCACCCCTTCGACCCTTTCGGCAAGCTCAGGGCAGGCGGGCTCAGCGCAGGCGGTCATGCACGCGCTCGTGATGGAACTGGTCGAGGGCGAGGATCTGTCACAGCGCATCGCCCGCGGCGCGATTCCACTCGATGAAGCGTTGCCGATCGCGAAGCAGATCGCCGAGGTGCTCGAAGCCGCGCACGAGCAAGGGGTCGTCCATCGCGATCTGAAACCGGCGAACATCAAGGTCCGCATCGACGGCATGGTGAAGGTGCTCGACTTTGGCCTCGCGAAAGCGATGGACACCGCGTCCGCGTCGCGTGCCGCGGCGACCGACACGCCGACCATCACGAGTCCGGCGATGACGATGCGCGGGATGATCCTGGGCACGGCGGCCTACATGGCGCCGGAGCAGGCGAAGGGGAGCCCGTCGATCGGCGCGCGGACGTGTGGGCGTTTGGCGCCGTGCTCTACGAGATGCTCACCGGGCAGCGCGCGTTCAAGGGCGAGGACACGACCGACACGATCGCCGCGGTGGTAAGTAAGGAGCCGGACTGGACAGCACTGCCGGTGAACACGCCCGCCGCGATCCGCACGCTCCTGCGCCGGTGCCTGGAGAAGGACCGCAAGCGGCGACTCGCCGACGCCGCCGATGCGCGGCTCGAGATCGAGGACGCCATGGCCGCGCCGTCGGCCGTCGAGAGTGCGACCACGACGGGAGTGTCGTCAGCGCCGGCTCGCGGGCGAGCGCCATGGCTGGTCGCGACGGCATCAGTGGTCGCGGCCGCTGCGCTCGCCGTTCCCGCGCTGCGGCATCTGCGCGAGACGCCACCACCCACGCCGGCAGAAACTCGTCTGGAGATTTCGACGCCAGGCACCGACAGCCCCGCGTCCTTTGCGCTGTCGCCCGACGGCCGGCAGATCGTCTTCGTGGCCTCGGGTGACGGTCCGTCGCGCTTGTGGCTCCGGTCCCTGTCGACGACGACGGTGCAGCCGGTGGCGGGAACCGAGGGGGCCACGTTCCCCTTCTGGGCCCCCAGTGGCCGCTCGGTGGGTTTCTTCGCCGGGGGTGCGCTGAAGCGACTCGGCCTCGGCGGCGGCGCGCCGCAGACGCTGGCTCCGGTCACTTCCGCTCGAGGCGGGGCGTGGAACGAGGACGGCGTCATCCTGTTTGCGCCGAGCACCTCAGGCCCCTTGATGCGCGTCTCCGCCAGTGGGGGCGTGGCGACGGCCGTGACGACACTCGGCCCTCAGCAGCAGGTCCACCGAACGCCGCACTTTCTACCTGACGGCAGCCGGTTCCTGTTCGATGTGGGCGGCGCAGCGGAAGGGGCCGGGAGCTACGTGGGCACACTCGACGGGAGCCCCGCCGTCCGGCTGACGCCGTCCAACGGCGCAGGGGCGTTTCATGCGTCCGGGTCGCTGTTGTGGCTGAGGGCGGGCACGCTCATGGGCCAGAGGTTCGACCTGTCGAAGACCTCGCTCGTGGGCGAACCGGTGACCGTAGCAGACGGCGTCGCTGGTGTCTCAGTGGCGGCGACAGGGCTCGTGGCGTATCGGCCGGTCGCGATCAGCCGGCGGCAGCTGACGTGGGTAGACCGCTCAGGCACGGCAAGGGGCACCGTGGGCGACGTGGATGGCAGTCTCCTCAATCCTCGCGTATCCCCCGACGGCCGTCGCGTCGTCGTGGACCGCAGCGTGCAAGAACCCCACGAGCTGGTCGGCGGACGGCCGCTTCCTGCTGTTCCACAGCCTCGACCCGCAGACGGACCTCGATCTGTGGGTCGTGTCGATGGCCCTTCGACCTTCGACTGACGCGAGCGACCGGACGCCGTCGGTGGTCCTGAAGACCCCAGCGCGCGAGCTGCAAGGCGTGTTCTCGCCCGACGGCCGGTGGGTGGCCTACATGTCGGGCGAGTCGGGACGGAACGAGATCTACGTGCGGCCCTTCGTTCCGCCTTCGCGTGCCGCTTCGGCGGACAAGCCCGGTGGCCAGTGGCAGGTGTCCACGGCCGGCGGCATCATGCCCGCCTGGCGGCCCGACGGCAAGGAACTGTATTTCCTCAACCCGGAGGGCGCAATGATGGCGGCGCCAATTGCCGTGACGGGCACGACGCTCGAACCAGGCGCGCCAGCGCTGCTCTTCTCCACCCGCGTCGTTGGCGGCGGCGTGGACGCGGTTCAGGGCCGGCAATACGACGTCGCCCCCGACGGACGCTTCCTCATCAACACGGAACTCGACAGCGCCGCCGTGCCGATCACGGTGCTGATGAACTGGAACCCTGACGCGAAGAGGTAGGCCCACTGCCGCACGACCACTGGCACCACGCGCGCCTCGACCGGCGCCCGGCCGGTAGAACTGCTGTTCAAAGGCTAGTAGTATCGAAGTATGAGGATTCCCAAAGAGCGGCTGACGGTCACCGTCGACCCGCACCTGCTGGAGGCTGGCAACGAGGCCGTCTCGGCCGGACGCGCCGCGTCCCTCAGTGCCTGGGTCAATCTGG
>JANMDX010000230.1:0-60329 GCA_031376505.1 Acidobacteriota bacterium | reverse complement strand
CGACTCGGTGGTGGAGGCGCTGGCCCTCGAGAACAACCTCATCAAGCGTCGGGCGCCGAAGTACAACATCCTGCTCCGCGACGACAAGAACTACCCCTACTTGCGGCTGACGGCGAGCGAGACGTTTCCCCGCGTCCTGGTGGCCCGTCAGGTGGCGCGGGACGGCGACGTCTACGCGGGGCCGTTTCTGCCCGCGTCACTGGCGCGGCGCACGATGGCGCTCAGCCATAAGCTGTTCGGCCTGCGATCCTGCAACGAGGTGATCACTGGCCGCCGCCCACGCCCGTGCCTCGAGTACGACATCAAGCGCTGCCTGGCGCCGTGCGTCGAGGCGCTGTGCTCGCCAGAGCGGTATGACCGGGCGGTTGAGGACGTGCGGCTATTGCTGGAAGGCCGGGTCGAAGAACTGGCGCTCGATCTCGAGCGCCGCATGAGCGACGCCGCCGGACGGGAGCGGTTCGAGGAAGCGGGTCAGCATCGCAACGCCATGCGCGTGGTCCAGGCCCTCGGTGCCCGTCAGCAGAAAATGGCGACGGCGGAGCTTGGCGACCGCGACGCGTTCGGACTGGCGATCGACGAGGGCGGTGCCGTGATCCAGGTGTTCCAGATCCGGCGCGGCCGGGTCGTGGAACGCATCACGCTCTACAGTCACGCCAGCAGCCTGCTCGGCGGGGAGGAGGCGGTCGTCGCGGCGGCGCTGCAGCAGTTCTATGAGGCCCACGACGCGCCGCGCGAGGTGTATGTTCCGGTGGCGATCGAGGACCCGGACGTCCTGGAGGCGTGGCTCTCGGAACGCAGCGGACGCAAGGTGAAGCTGGTGGTGCCGCAGCGCGGCGATCGGCGTCGCCTCGTCGAGCTGGCGACTCGCAACGCCGAGGTGTCGGCACGCACTCGGGCAGACACCGGGGGCCCGGGGCTGCAGGCGCTCGACGACCTGCGGCAGGCGCTCGCGCTACCGGCGCTGCCTCGGCGCATCGAGTGCATCGACATCTCCACCCTGCAGGGAAGCGAGACGGTCGCGTCGCTGGTGGTATGCGAAGACGGCCGCATGGCCACGGGTGAGTACCGGAAGTATCGGATCAAGACAGGGGACCAGAGACCAGGGACTAGGGACCAGGCAGCGGGTCAGATCGGGACCAGCGCGTTCCCCAGTCCCCAGTCCCTGGTCGCTGGTCCCCGCTTTTTGGACGATTTTGCCGCCATGTCGCAGGTTGTGCAGCGCCGGTTCTCGAAGCTCGTTGCGGCCGGCGGGCCGTTTCCGGATCTGCTCATGGTCGATGGCGGCAAGGGCCAGCTCTCGGCGGCCTACGCGGCGCTCGAACGCGTGGGGCTGTCGAATCTCGTGGCCATCGGGCTGGCGAAGAAGGACGAGCTGGTGTTCACCCGTGATGCCGACGAGCCCGTGGCGTTTGTGCGCACGGGCCCGGCGCTGCTGCTCCTGCAGCGCATCCGCGACGAAGCGCACCGTTTCGCCGTCGCGTTCCACCGGCAGTCCCGGACGAAGCGCGATCTGACGTCAGAGCTCGACTCGATTCCTGGCGTCGGCCCGCGGCGGCGTCGCGCCCTGCTCACGCGCTTCGGCAGCATGGCGGGCGTGCGGCGGGCGACCCGCGAAGATCTGGTACCGGTCGTGGGCCAGCGGTGTGCCGACGCCCTGTTGACGCATTTTGCCCGGAAGCCCACGCCGTCCTGACCAGCCGGGCGCGCCACGGCCTGACGGATGCCGGCCCCTGTCGGCCTGTGGTACGCTTGTGCGCTTTGGCGGACGTAGATTTCCTTCAGATCGGGCTGCAGTTGGCCGTGCTCATCGTGTCGCTGACGGTGCACGAAGCCGCGCATGCGTGGGCGGCCAACCGCCTGGGCGATTCGACCGCACGCCTGCTCGGGCGCCTGTCGTTGAACCCACTCGTGCACATCGATCCGGTCGGCACGGTAGTCTTCCCGCTGGTGGCGATCACGACCGGCCTGCCCCTCATCGGCTGGGCCAAGCCCGTGCCTGTCGACTTCAGGAATCTGCGCGCGCCGCGGCGCGACTTCGCGCTGATCGCCGCGGCCGGTCCGGCCAGCAACCTGCTGATGGCCCTAGCGGGCGCCGGGGTCTTCGGGCTCATGCGTGGCGGTGACGGCGAACTCGGTCTGGCGGCCTACGGCATCGGCATGTTTGTGGTGCTCAACGTGCTGCTCGCGGTGTTCAACATGTTTCCCATCCCGCCGCTCGACGGCGGCAACGTCCTGATGGGCGTGCTGCCGCCATCGATGTCCGCGGTCATCGACCGCATTCGCCCGTATGGCATCTTCGTGCTCTACGCGCTGATGCTGTCGGGTGTGCTGTTCCAGGTGGTGCGCCCGGTGCAGTCATTCATCCTGGACTGGTTGCTGTGACGACGAAACGTGTGGTGTCGGGCATGCGCCCGACGGGACGACTGCATCTTGGACATCTCGTCGGCGCCCTCGATAACTGGGTGGCACTGCAGGACGAGTACGACGCGTTCTACTTCGTGGCCGATTGGCACGCGCTGACGAGTCATTTTTCGGAGACGTCCGAGCTGGTGGCAAACGCCGCCGACAACGTGGCCGACTGGATCGGCTGCGGCATCGATCCGGAGCGCAGCACGATCTTCGTGCAATCGCTCGTGCCCGAGCACGCCGAACTCTACCTGCTCCTGCAGATGGTCACGCCGATTCCGTGGCTCGAGCGCGTGCCGACCTACAAAGAACTCACCGAGCAGCTCGCCGACCGCGACCTGAGCAGCATTGGCTTTCTCGGGTATCCGCTCCTGCAGACCGCCGATGTCATCATCTACGACGCCAATGTGGTGCCGGTGGGCGAGGACCAGGTGCCGCATCTGGAGCTGTCGCGCGAGGTCGTGCGCCGGTTCAACCATCTCTACGGTCCGGTGTTCGTGGAACCGCAGTCGATGCTCACGCCGACGCCGCGCCTGCCGGGGCTCGACAACCGGAAGATGAGCAAAAGCTACAACAACACCATCGACCTCTCCGACGATGCCGCGACGGTGGTGAAGAAGGTGCGGCAGATGTACACGGATCCGAAGCGGGTGCGCGCCGACATCCCCGGCACAGTCGAGGGCAACCCGGTGTTCGTGTATCACGACGTGTTCAACCCCAATCGCGAGGAAGTCGCAGATCTCAAAGCGCGGTATGAGGCTGGGAAGGTCGGGGACGTCGAGGTCAAGACGAAGCTGGCAGCGGCGATCAACCTGCGACTGGAGCCGATCCGCGAGCGCCGTTCGGCCGCGCTGGCGCGTCCGGGCTACCTGCGTGAGGTCATGATGGAGGGCTCGCGCACCGCGCGGATCACTGCCGTGGAGACGATGCAGCGCGCGCGCGAGGCCGTGAAGCTTGTCTACTAACGACGCACGCGCGGCCTCTGCGGGCGAGGGCTTCGAGTCGCAGCTCGACGCGATTCCCCTGCGCCTCGAGCAGTTCGAAGGGCCGCTCGACCTGCTGCTGCACCTGATCAAGAAGAACGAAGTGAATGTCTACGACATTCCCATCGCCCTCATCACCGGCCAGTATCTCGCGTACCTGAACCTGATGCAGGAACTCAATCTCGACGTGGCGAGTGAGTTCCTGGTCACGGCGGCCACGCTCATCCACATCAAGAGCCGGTCGCTGCTCCCGCGCCAGGAGACGGCGTCGGCCGACCCGGGCGACGAGATCGACCCGCGCGACCTGCTCGTCCAGCGCCTGCTGGACCACCAGCGCTTCAAAGCGGCCGCCGAGTTGCTGCACGAGCGCGAGACGTTGCGGAATGCCCAGTGGACGCGGCCCGATATCCGGGTCGAGGAGATTGCCGGCGAGCCGGTGGAACCCGAGCTCGACGTGGACCTGTTCGGCCTGCTCGCGGCGTTCCGTCGGGTGCTCGAGCGCTCGAAGGACCAGCCCCACGTGGTGCTGCCGCCCGAGCAGCTGTCGATCGAAACGAGAATCGAGCAGCTGCTGGGGCGCTTGTCGGACACCGAGGCATGCGGATTCGAAGAGCTCTTTGACGACGTGGCGTCGCGTGGCGAGCTCATCGTGACGTTCCTGGCCTTGCTCGAGATGATCCGCTTGAAACTGGTGCGTGCGTTTCAGCCCGGCGGCTCCGGCGCCATCCGGATCTACCGGCGGGCGCGGCCGAGCGACGCCCCGCATCCGATTCACGATCCGGAAGACGAATACAACGCGCACCGACAGGCGATCGATGATGTGCCGCCACCCTCGGCGCACGCTCTGCCGCCCGATGACGAGCCTGCGGACGCAGATGGCGATGCCGACGAGGGCCAGAACGAGGACGCATGAGCGACGAGATGCCCGACGAGATGCCCGACGACACGATCGCGCCCGAGCCTCCCAAGGGTCAGGACTCGCAGGACGAGCCGCAGTACGGTGCGGAGCCTGGAGGGCAGATCGAGCCCGGCACCGACGCCGACACGCGGCCGCGCATGGACCTGGCGCAGTTGCAGGCCATCGTGGAGGCGCTCGTCTATGCGTCTCCCGAGCCGTTGACGCCGAAGTTGTTGATGAAGCTGTTGTCGGACGAGCCGACGGAAGACGTGCAGGCGGCGATTGACGCCCTGATTACCAGCTACGACCGGCCGAGTGGCTTGCATCTGGCGCAGGTGGCCGGAGGCTATCAGATCACGACGCGGCCGGAACTGCACGACTGGGTGCGGCGCCTCTTCCACGAACGCAGCGCACAGAAACTGTCGGTGGCGGCGCTCGAGACGCTGTCGGTGATTGCGTACCGGCAGCCGGTCACAGCCGCAGAAGTGAACGAGATTCGCGCGGTGAACACCTCAGGCGTGCTGTCCACGTTGCTCGAGCGGCACCTCATCAAGATCGTCGGGCGCAAGAACGTGGTCGGGCGACCATTCCTGTACGGCACGACCAAGGAATTCCTGATCCGCTTTGGCCTGAAGGACCTGGCTGACCTGCCCAACATGCAGGATATGGTGCAGGCACTCGGCTTCGATCCGCCGGCGCTGCTCATGGAGACGCCCGTGCCTGACGAGATGCTGCCGCTCGAAGAAGGCGACGACCCCTCCGCGTCGCCAGGCGCAGACGACGACTAAGCCCGTCGGCGCCGAGCTAGTGCCCCGGAACCGAAGTTCGGTGACAAATGATCCAGGCGCGGCGCCCGGATCGCCAGGCGCGACGACCGAGAATATTGGCCATGTTTGAGAGAGGAGCAACGCCGCGAGCCGGGGCCCCCGCCGCGCGGTCTGTGCGCGGTGGGGTGGGACGCGGGATGCCCCGCCCGGAGGATGTCAGCGAACTTCGGTTCCGGGACACTAGCGCGTAGCGGCGCGCAGCGACGCCACTTCTTCCGCCGACAGGTCGCGCCAGTGTCCGGTGGGCAGCCCCCGCAACGTCAGCGGGCCCATCCGGACGCGCTGCAGCGTGCGCACCGGGTGGCCGATGCGGGCGCACATCTCGCGCACCTGGCGATTGCGTCCCTCGCGTAGCGTCAGCACGATCTTGGTCGTGTGCTCGCGGCCCTTGCTCACGGTCGAGCCGCGCATGACGCCAGCTTCGGCCGTACGCCGCCCATCCAGAAAGATACCGCGGCGCAGTTCGTCGAGCGCCTCATCGCTGGGCTCGCCCGCTACAATGGCCTCGTACACTCGCGCGACCTCGTGGCGGGGATGCGTGAGCTTGGCCGCCAGATCGCCGTCGCTCATGAGCAACAGCAGCCCCTCGGTGTCGTAGTCGAGCCGCCCGACGGGATACACGTACTCCCGCACGCCGCCGAGGAGGTCCATGACCGTGCGCCGGCCTTCTGGATCCTGGCGCGTCGTCACGTAGCCGCGCGGCTTGTTGAGCAGGATGTAGCGCTGACGGCCGGCGGGCTTTACCCGACGGTCATCGACGCGCACGTCGTCCTGCCCTGGTACGGCCTTGGTGCCGAGCGTGTCGACGACCGCACCGTTGACGGTGACGCGACCCTCGGCAATCAGCGTTTCGGCCAAACGGCGGGAGGCGATGCCAGCCGCCGAGAGCAGTTTCTGCAGACGAATGGCGCCAGGCCGGTCGTCGCTCTCGGCCGGCTTGGGCGAGCGGGCACGTACGGGCACACGTTCCTCGGCGCGCGCCGGACGGGCCGAGGCGGCGCCGCGCGGCGCGCGCGTGCGAGGCGGCGCGCTTGCCCTGGGGGCAGGACGCCCGGGGCCGCCGGGACGCGTGGACGGACGTCGAGCAGGTGTGCGAGGTGGCATGTGCAGTCTGGTTCCTGGCCGCGAGCGCTAGTCCCGAGCTGCTCTGGGCGCCCGCGACGCGGACCTCTCCTAGTATCGCATCAGCTCGCGCCAGAAGCGCGTGAGTTCCCACACATCGGATGCAGCGGCCGAGCGATCCACCTCGGCGTGGGTGATGAGCCCGCTGAGCAGCGCCCGCACCGGAACCTGGCCGCGCAGGTGCGATGCCAGAAACAGTGTCTCGACTGGCGGGATGACCGAGTCTTCGCTGCCGTGCAGCAGGAACACGGGGGCGCGCGGCGCCGGCACACGTTCCGCGGACATGGCGCGCACCTCGGCGCTGGCGCCCAGGCCTTCGACCACCGGCAGCAGCAGGGAACCCAGTTTGTCCACCGCCCGGTTGTTCACATGGGTCATGAGCGTGCGTGCCGGTTCCGGCAGCGTGGCGGCATAGCTGCGCGCGTGGGCGAACTCTGCTTCGGCCTGCGCCATGTCGACCAGCGTCAGCGACGACGCGCGGAGGTAGATGCCGATCCCCGCGCGGAGCGGCTCGACCTGATCGGCGGGCACGACGCTGTCGACAAAGGAGAGCAGGACGACGGTGACGCCGTAGTCGTGCGGCGGACGCGTCACCAGGGTGGCCGCGCCGGTCACAGCGTCGCCCAACTCGGTGGCCGCTGGCGGGTCGAGGGTGCCGCCCGAACACAGGTAGCGCATCACGCGGGCCAAGTCTCCGTGACCGCCAAACGACATCACGAAGGCCACGTGATCGCGCAGCGCCGGCCGGCCCGCTGCGACCACCGACAGGCCGCCCGAGAAGCTGATGCCGACCATGCCGACCTTGCCGTCTGGCGCCAGCGCCGGCTGACGCGCGATCCACAAGGCGGCGTCTTCGATCACGTCGGTGTTGGCGGGGGTGATCCGGAACTGCCGGAGATCGGGCGGCGCCACGGTGACCACGGCGTACCCGGTCGCGGCGAGATCTTCGGCCATGCCCACCAGCCGGGTCTCATCAATGCCGTCCATGTGCACTCCAGGCACGAGCAGCACCGTGCGGGTGGCCCCTGCCGCGCGGTAGATGCGCGCGGGCACCGCACCATGGCGAGTGACGATCGGCGGCAGCTCTTCGCGGGTTGTGGTGTGGGCGCGCGCGGCGGCGATTCGGCCCGGCGCCCCGTCGGTCAAGTTGGCGGCGCGCACGATGAACGACGCCGCATCGACATACGGCAGCGCGATCCAGGTCGCCCCGGCGAGGACGATCGCGACCACAATCACCGCGCGGACGGCCCGGGAATTCATCACGACGGCGCATGTTACACTGCCCGGTCGTGAAGCGCCTGGTGATTGCCGTAGACGGCCCTTCGGGTGCGGGAAAAGGGACCGTCGCTCGGGCTGCGGCCCACGCCCTCGGCTATCAGCACGTCGACACGGGTGCGATGTATCGGGCCGTAGCCCGGCTGGCGCTCGACCGGGGTCTTCCGCTCGAAAGCGCCGGGGTGGTGGAGATCGCGCGCGATGCCCAGATCGACATGGCCAATGGCGTCGTGTGCATCAACGGCCGCGATGTCACGGCGGCCATCCGCACCCCGGACATCGACAAGGCGGCAGCCGTCGTCGCGCGTCACCCTGCCGTGCGCGAAGTGCTGGTGGAGCGGCAGCGCGCGCTCGGGCGCGACGGCGGCGTGGTCATGGAAGGGCGCGACATCGGCACCGTGGTGTTTCCGGGCGCCGGGTTGAAGGTTTATCTCGACGCGTCGCCAGACGAGCGCGCGCGCCGGCGCGCGGCCGACGCCGCCCACACGGGCGGACAGCAGGGCAGCGTGGCTGACATCGCCGAGGACCTGGCGGCGCGCGATCGGTCCGATTCGACGCGCAGCGTGGCGCCGCTCGTATGTGCCGACGATGCGGTGTACATCGACACCACCGGCATGCCGGTCGAGGATGTGGTCGCGCGGGTGCTGGCGCTGGCGCGCGACCGCTAGGGACTAGGGACTAGGGACTAGGGACTAGGGGACCAGGGCGTGCCAGCATCCAACTGTTTACGCATCGCTCCAAAGACGGAGTTCTGTCCAGCGTGACGTCTGCACGCTCTAGTCCCTAGTCCCTAGTCCCTGCACTACCGGTCCTCGAAGTCTTCAGACGATGCCGGGTCGAGTTCCCAGCGATCGTGGTCGCGGTCGGCGATCTCATCACCGCCTCGCAGTTCCTCGTCGTCGTCGTACTGGACGCCGAGCGCCTTGCCGATACCCTCGACCTCGTTCTGGTCCGGCGTGGGATTTTCGCCGCCTGGCGCGCCTTCGCCTGCGGTTTCGGCCGCCTCCCAGTTGGCGTCGACATCGCCGGCGGTCAGCACCGGGCCCGCAGAGGTGTGGTGCGCCAGCTTCACGCGCATCTCGTCGGCCCCGGAGCTTGCGGCGCTCGCGTGCCGCTGCGGTACCAGGCTGGAGGGCGGGGAAGGCGGCAGGTCAGATTCGCGCACGACGCGACGTTCGCGGTCGAGGGACGGAATCTTCCGCGCCGGCGCGGCTCCTGACGCCGGCTTGACGGCCCGCTTGACGACGACGGTCGTCGCGACGGCCTTCCTGGCGACCGGCCTCTTGGCGACCACCCGCTTGGCGACAGCCTTTTTGACGACCGGCCTCTTGACTTCCCGTTTCTTAGGCGCCGGCCTCGCGACCTTGGCGGGGGACGAAATCTTGCGACTGGGCGCGACCTTGGCCTTCGTCTTCGGCCTGGCCTTCGTCTTCGGCTTCGCCTTGGTGCGCGCAACCGGCCTGGACGGCTTCGTCTTCACCCGGCTCTTGGCCTTTGCGACCGGACGTTTCTTGGTCGCGATCGCGCGTTTCGCAGTCTTCTTGGCCTTCTTCACCACGGTCTTGCGCCTTGCGGCCGGTTTCTTTGCCATGTCGCGTCCTCTCGGAATTCTTGACAGTGCAGCTTAAGTGACGTAAATTCTGTTGGTTACGCCTACGGAACCCTTGGGTTCAGCGGCGCAACAAATCGCGGGGCGCCGGCCCCCGCTTACCCCGACCGGCAAATCTAGACGTCAGGAGGACGCGCACGTCAATGGCAATGCACGAAGAGCAGGCACAAGAGCCCCAGGGCGCGCCGACCCCGGGAGCTTCTCAGCCCGCGGGCCGGCACACCCTCAAAGCCACCCCGCAGATTCACGGTGGCTTCGACGAGGATATGGACCCGGCGGAATTCTCCCGCCTCTTGGACCTTTACGATAACAGCTTCCGGAACATCGCGGAAGGTGAAGTCGTCAAGGGCACGGTCCTCAAAGTCAACGAAAACGAAGTGGTGGTCGACGTCGGGTACAAGTCCGAGGGCGTGATCTCGGTCAACGAGTTCCTCGACGAAAACGGCGTGGTGATGGTGCAGGCGGGCGACCTGGTCGACGTCCTGCTCGAACGCACCGAAGATCGCGACGGTCACATCGTCCTCTCGCGCGAAAAAGCCGAGAAGATGAAGATCTGGGACGAAGTCGAGAAGGCCTTTGCGGAGCGCAAGGTCGTCATCGGCCGTGTCATCGAGCGGATCAAGGGCGGCCTCGCGGTCGATATCGGCGTCCGCGCGTTCCTTCCCGGCAGTCAGATCGACGTGCGCCCCGTGCGCAACCTCGACGCGCTGCGCGGACAGGAACTCCGGATGCGCGTCATCAAGGTCAACAAGAAGCGCGGCAACATCGTGCTGTCGCGCAAGGTGCTCCTCGAAGAAGAGAACGCCGAAAAGAAGAAGCACACGCTCGAGACCCTGTCCGAAGGCAAAGTGCTCACCGGCGTGGTGAAGAACATCACCGACTACGGCGCCTTCATCGACCTCGGCGGCATCGACGGCCTGCTGCACATCACCGACATGTCGTGGGGCCGCGTGGGCCATCCGTCGGAAGTGCTGAAGGTCAACGAGAACATCGAAGTGGTGGTGCTCAAGTACGACCAGGCGACCGAGCGCGTCTCGCTCGGCCACAAGCAACTGGTCGCCGACCCGTGGACGACGGTGATGGATCGCTATCCGGCCGGCGCGCGCGTGAGCGGGAAGGCCGTGAGCCTCACCGACTACGGCGCATTCATCGAACTCGAGCCCGGCGTCGAAGGTCTCATCCACGTCAGCGAGATGTCGTGGAGCAAGCGGGTCAAGCACCCGTCGAAGATTCTCAATGTGGCCGATACCGTCGAGGCCATGGTGCTCGGCGTCGATCCTGCGGCACGCCGGATTTCGCTCGGGCTCAAGCAGGTCGAGAGCAATCCGTGGCACGAGCTGGTTGGGAAGTATCCCGTCGGCACGAAGATCACCGGCAAGGTCCGTAACCTGACCGAGTTCGGCGCCTTCGTGGAAGTCGAAGAAGACATCGACGGGCTCATCCACATCAGTGACATGTCGTGGAGCAAGCGCATCAAGCACCCGAGCGAGGTTCTGAAGAAGGGCGACTCGGTCGAGGCGATGGTGCTCAGCATCGACGCCGAGAACCAGCGTTTGTCGCTTGGCCTCAAGCAACTCGCCACCGATATCTGGGAAGACTTCTTCGCCCGCCACAAGGTGGGACAGAGTGTCGAGGGCCGGGTAGTACGGATGACCAACTTCGGCGCCTTTGTCGAGCTCGACGAAGGCATCGAGGGCCTTATCCACGTGTCCGAGTTCGACGACACGCAGGGCGGGGAGAAGGTGGACCTCCAGGTGGGCACCTCCTATCAGATGAAGGTCATCAAGCTCAGTCCGGCCGAACGCAAGATTGGCCTGAGCATTCGTGCCATGAAGTCCGACGAAGTCCGGACCGACTGGGAAAGCTACTCGGCTTCGCAGGGCGACGGCTCTGCGACGCTGGGCGATCACTTCAAGATCAAGTAGCGGGTCAGCGGCTAGGGACTAGCGGCTGGCGGCTAGGCTGTCTCGATGTCACACGGGACAACGTGATTTCCTAGCCGCTAGCCGCTAGAACCCAGCCGCTATTCAGGCAACCATGACCAAGGCCGAACTCGTCGAGGAAGTGTCGCGGGTCTCCGACCTTACGAAGAAGCACTCGGAGGTCATCGTCGAGACCGTCTTTCAGAGCATCATCGATGCCCTGCACCGCGGCGAGAAGATCGAGCTGCGTGGCTTTGGCAGCTTTCGTTTGCGCAAGCGCGAGCCGCGCAAGGGCCGCAATCCCAAGACCGGCGACAAAGTCGACGTGCCGCCCAAACGGGTGCCGTACTTCAAGCCCGGTAAGGAACTGAAAGACCTGATCAATCGCGAGGGCGGTGACGCCACGGGCGGATTCGCGCCGCCAGGCGCGGCGTCCAGCCTCTGATCGAGAGGCCCATCGTGGAACGTCTCTGGTCTCCCTGGCGCCACGCCTATGTCACACGGGAGGCCGAGCCTGCCGGCTGCGTGTTCTGCCTCGCGCCGGCCGAGTCCGATGCGCAGTTGCTCATCGTCCACACCGCCAGGACCGGCTTCGTCATCCTGAATCTCTACCCCTACAACGGCGGTCATCTCATGGTCGTGCCCAAGCGCCACGTGGCTACGCTCGCCGGCTTGCACGACGATGAACTGGTCGAGATGGCGCGGCTGACGCAACTGGCCGAGATCGCTCTGACCGAGACGTACCGTCCACAAGGGATGAACGTGGGGATCAATCTGGGCCGTCCGGCAGGCGCAGGCATCGTGGACCACGTGCACGTGCACCTGGTGCCTCGCTGGAACGGCGACACCAACTTCATGCCGGTCGTCGGCAATGTCCGGGTGCTTCCCGAGGACCTTTTCACCACGGCAGACCGGCTTCGGCCGGTCTTCGCGCGACTGGCGGCGGCCTCGTCTTACGAGGCGCGCCCGTGAACTTCGACCTGGCCACGGCGGCCACCGTACACGTCGACCGCGCCCGCGCATGGGCCCGCGACCGGCTGTCGCCGGCAGCGCCCGACATCGACGGCACTGGCCATGTTCCTGAGGCGGTGCAGGAGGGGGCACGGGGGGTCATGTCGGCCGAAGCCGGCCGCGACGACGTGACGTTTGTCGCCGTCGTCGAAGAACTGGCAGTCGCCTCGGCAGCGACCGCGCTGATGGCCGCAGGCGGTGCGTTGGGAACTGGCGCCGCCGACGCAGGGCCGCAATGGCCTGGCCTGCGCGGCGTCGACGTCGATGGCCTGCGCGCGCGGCTGAGTGGCGATGCGCGCTGGCACATCGCGGTGACCGCCATCTTCATCGGGCTGGCGAGGGCGGCGGCGGACCAGGCGACCACGTCGCTGCGTGCGGCGCGAGCAACCGGCGTGCCGAACGAGGCGGCGGAGGCGCCGCTCGCCGACGCCGCCACCGCGTGCGACGCGGCGCGTTTGCTGCTGAGGGATGCCGCGCGGGCTGGACGTGCCGGCGGGACCGCGTCGGCAGCGCGGGGCATGGCCCGGCTGCAGGCCCTCGAGGCGGTCGCCTTGGCTCTTGCCGCCGCCGAGCGCGCGACCGACCGTGACGCGTCGCGACCGGGCGCCGTGCTCGAGCGAATCAGCCGCGATGCCGCCACGGCCGCCCGGGTGCTGGGCGACGCGGTGGACGCGCAGGCCGCGGTGGCGGGCGCCGTGCTCCCAGGCTAGGCGCCCTCGACCGCATAGCCGAGCCGCGCAATCTTGGCAGAGATAGCGCTGGGGGCCACCAGCGCAGGATCGTAGCTGACGACGACCTGCGCGTCCTTGTGAGAGGCAGTCACGCTGGAGACGCCAGCCATACCGCCCACCGCGCGGGCGACGGCGTTCTCGCAGCCACTGCAGCTCATGCCCTGCACGGGCAGCGTCAACACCATTGCCATGTCGTCATCCTCCAGGTTACCCAAGGCAGTGCTTGGCGATCGTGGCCAGTTGCATGTTCGAGGTGCCTTCGTAGATCTGGCCGATCTTGGCATCGCGGTACAGTTTCTCGACGGGGTAGTCGCGCACGAAGCCGTTGCCGCCAAACAGATTGATGGCTTCCGATGCCACCCGCTCGGCCACTTCGGACGTGACCAGCTTGCAGATTGCCGCTTCCTGAAGAAACGGCTGCCCGGCGTCCCGCAGCCGCGCGGCGTTGTAGGTCAGCACCCGCGCGATCTCGACGTCGGCGGCCATGCGCGCCAGCTGGAACTGTACGCCCTGGAACTCGCCAATCGTCTTGCCGAACTGCGAGCGCTCCTTCACGTACGCGACCGCGTGGTCGAACGCGCCGCGGGCGAGACCGAGCATCTGCGCGCCGATGCCGACGCGGCCCTCGTTGAGGGATTCGATCGCCACCTTGTATCCCTTGCCGACCTCGCCGAGCACGTTCGCCTTGGGCACGGCGCAATCGTCGAGGAGCAGTTCGCACGTGCTGCTGGCGCGAATGCCAAGCTTGTCTTCCTTTTTGCCGACCGAGAAGCCAGGCATCCCGCGTTCCACGAGGAAGGCGGTAATGCCTTTGTACCCTGCGTCGGGATTCACCGTCGCAAACACGATGAAGAGACCGGCTTCGTTGGCGTTGGTAATCCACAACTTGCGGCCCGAGAGGCGATAGGTGTCGCCGGCGTCGACGGCACGCGTGGTGAGCGCGAACGCATCCGAACCCGATCCGGCTTCCGACAGGCAGAACGCGCCCACGGTGGTCTCGGCCAGCCGCGGCAGGCAGCGGGCCTTCACCTCCCTGTTGCCCCAGCGGACCATCGCGTTGATGACCAGCGTGTTCTGCACGTCCACGAGTACGCCCACCGCCGGGTCGACCCGCGACAGGGCCTCGACGGCGAGGACGGAATGGAACAGCGTGGCGCCGGCGCCACCGAATTCCTCGGGGATTTCGATGCCCATGATGCCGAGCTCGAAGAGCTTGGGCAGCAGCGACGGGTGCATGGCGGCCTTTTCGTCCATCTCGCGCACGAGGGGCCGCACCTCGCGATGGGCGAACGCGTAGACGCTGTCGGCAAACATGCGTTCGTCGCCAGACAGCTGCGTGGCGGCGGGCGGCGGAGCGGCAGTAGCGTCGGTCACAGGCACCTCGGACGCGCGCGGCGGGCGCGGTCGGCGTGAATGGCGGGTCAAGACGACCCTGCGGTCGATGTTATCATCGGCCTAGCGCCAGCCAGTTGCCCCTCCGAGGTGTGCCGCCCATGTTGTCGACCAGGGTTCGTCTCGCCGTCGCGTTGCTCTCGGCCGCCGTGATTGCCGCGGGCATCGCCGTGGGAGCTCACGCCATCGACCCGGCGCCCCAAGCCGCACCGTCCCCCGCTCAAACGCCTGGCCCGCCGCCGCCCCCTGCGCCAGCCCCTACCGCCGACCCGGCGGCGTCTGGCCAGCCGGTGTTCCGCGCGGGCGTCAATTTCGTGCGGGTGGACGTCATTGCGACCGACAAGCAGGGCAATCCCATTACCGACCTGACCCAGGACGATTTCGAGATCATCGAAGACGACACCCGGCAGGCCATCGAGACGTTTCGCCTCGTGAAGATCGATACCGTCGCACCGGTCGAGACACCGGGGCGTCTGCAAACGCGCGCCGACGAGGAAACGGCGGCACAGAACGACGACGCGCGCATTTTCGTGTTCTTCCTTGACGACTACCACGTCAGGCTCGGCAGCAGCATGGCCGCGCGCAAGCATCTGGTCGAGTTCGTGCAGACGCAGCTCGGTCCAAAGGACCTGGTGTCGGTGATGTATCCGCTCAGTCCACTCGACAGCGTCGTGTTGACGCGCGACCATCAGCAACTGGCCAACGCCATCGAGCGGTTTCAAGGCCGCAAGTACGACTACACGCCGCGCAACGCGCTCGAGGACCGCTACGCGAATTATCCGACCGAGGTGGTCGAACGAGTACGGCGACAGGTGTCGCTCTCGGCCATCGAGGGGTTGTCGGTGAAACTGGGCGCGCTGCGCGAGGGCCGCAAGGCGATCGTGCTCGTGAGCGAAGGGTATCTCGCCATGCTACCGCCGCAGCTGCGAGGCCCGGTCGCCACGTCGCCAGGACTCGGCAATCCGAACCGGAACAATCCTCTGGCTGGCGACAACAACCTCAACGAAGATCGGGCGAGGTTTGCCGCCGAGCTCGACGTGCAGACCGAGCTGCAGCGCGTGTTCGACGCGGCCAACCGCAGCAACACCACGATCTACGCAGTTGATCCGCGGGGCCTGTCCACCGGCGAGTTCGACATCCAGGACAACGTGATGGGGCGCGCCAGCCAGGAGGGATTGCGGCAGACGCAGAATACGCTGCGCGTGCTGGCGGAGGAAACCGACGGCCGGGCCATCGTGAATCGCAATGACCTGGCCAAGGGGATGCAACAAATCGTGCGCGACTCGAGCGCGTACTATCTGCTCGGGTACAACTCGACGCAATCGCGGAGTGACGGCAAGTTTCATCCGATCAAGGTGCGCATCCGCCGACCCGGCGTGCAAGTGCGCGCGCGCCGCGGGTACTGGGCGCTCAGCGCCACGGAAAACGCCCGTGCGGTGGCGCCGCCCAAGCCTGGCCCGCCGCCCGCGGTCAGCAAGTCGCTGGCGGGGATTGCCAGCACCGGCGATCGTCGCCTGATTCGCTCATGGGTAGGCCTGGGACCCGCCGATAACGGCAAGACGCGTGTCACGCTGGTATGGGAGGGCGTGCCGCCCACGCCCGGCAGCGGCCGGTCGGCGGTGGGGCGCGTCATGCTCACCGCGGCGTCGCCAGGCGGCGAAAGCTACTTCAAGGGTCAGGTCGGCGACGATGTGCCCGAAGGGACTGCGGTCGCTGCCGCGCGTCGCGGCACGGTGCAGATCGAGGTGCCGCCCGGCAAACTGAGCCTGCGGATGTCGATTGAAGCCAGACCAGACGACGTGCTGGACACCGACGACCGCACTATCGAGGTGCCCGACTTCACCGAGCCGAAGCCGCGGCTCACCACGCCGCGCATCTACGTCGCCCGCAACGCCCGCGAGTTCCAGGCGATCAAGGCCGACGCGGCGGCGCCGCCGACCGCCACGCGCGAGTTCCGCCGTACCGAACGCCTGCTGCTGCGTCTCTATGCGGTCGCGCCCGGCTCGGCGGCCGGAGGCGTCACGTATTCGGCCCGGCTGCTGAATCGCCAGGGCGATCGCATGTTGGATCTGCCGGTCGTGCCCCCGCCGCCCGGTGAGGCGGCCACGCTGGAAGTGCCGCTCGCGAGCCTGCCAGCGGGGGAGTTCCTGATCGAGGTAGCCGTCAAGAGCGCCGACGGCGCCGATACCACCGAGCTCGTGGCGTTTCGGATGATTGGGTAGCTAGGCGTACATCCCGCGCATCCGCGTGACCGTCGCCACGCGGTTGATGGCCACAATGTAGGCCGCGGCCCGCATGTCGACGTTGTATTGCTTGGCCGTGGCGAGCACCGCATCGAAGGCCTGCACCATCTTCTCTTCGAGCCGCTCGTTGACTTCCTTGAGCGACCAGAAGTAGCCGTGGCGGTCTTGCACCCACTCGAAGTACGACGTCGTCACGCCGCCGGCGTTGGCCAGGATGTCGGGCACGACGAACACGCCGCGAGCGTGCAGGGCCTGGTGCGCGGCGGGCGTCGTCGGACCGTTGGCGCCCTCGATGACCATCTTCGCCTTGATGGCGCCGGCATTGTCGGCGGTGATCTGGTTCTCGAGGGCGGCCGGCACCAGGATGTCCACCTGGAGCGCGAACAGCTGTTCGTTGGTAATGGGCTCGGAGCCGGGGAACCCGGCGACGGTCTTGTTCTCGGCGGACCACGCGAGCAACGCCGGCATGTCGAGTCCCTTCGCGTTGTAGACGCCGCCCTTCCAGTCGGTCGCGGCGAGGATCTTCGCGCCATGCTCGTGCATCAGTTCGGCGCCGATCGATCCCACGTTGCCGAAGCCCTGGACGGCGACCGTGGAGCCCTTGAGTTCGAAGCCGAGGTGTTTGGCCGATTCGCGCGCGATGATCATCACGCCGCGTCCCGTCGCCTCGCGCCGGCCGAGCGAGCCGCCCATCTCGACCGGCTTGCCGGTCACGACCGCCGTGGCCGTGTGCCCGACGTGCATGGAGTAGGTGTCCATGAACCACGCCATGATCTGCGCATCGGTGTTCACGTCAGGCGCCGGTACATCCTTCTCGGGTCCGATCGCATCGATGATCTCGGCCGTGTAGCGGCGGGTCAGGGCCTCGATCTCCCGCTTCGACATCGTGCTCGGGTCGCAGATGATGCCGCCCTTGCCGCCCCCAAACGGCACCTGCGCCACGGCGCACTTCCAGGTCATCCAGGCAGCCAGCGCGGTGACTTCATCAAGCGTCACACCTGGGTGGTAGCGGATGCCACCCTTGGCGGGCCCGAGCGTGATGTTGTACTGCACGCGGTAGCCGGTGAACACCTCGATCTGCCCGCTGTCCCGCTGGATGGGACACGAGACGACGATCTGACGCTTCGGATGAGTCAGGATCTGCCAGATGCCAGGATCGAGATTCAGAATCCGCGCAGCCCCCTCGAACTCCTGAAGCATTGCCCCGAAGACGGTACCGTGTGTCGCCATGCGCTATGAACCTCGTGTCGCCCGGCGCCACCGTGGCGGCAAAAGGGGCGCAATAAACGATCAAACCTAGCGCGGGTGGAGAGATGATGTCAATTGCGAATCTTTCGAATGCCCAGAGAGGATGTGTCGGCATCGGCCTCTGCGGCAGATGCATGGACGGCGCGCGCCCCGCGGCCGCCCCCTGAAGTCGATCCTCTATACTGAAGCGCGATGTCTGATGCGGTCGAGAGCCCTTCTGACGGCAAGGCACGGCCGGCCAGCGAAGTGCTCCAACCAGCGGTGAAGAAGGCGACCGAGCGCTCAGGACTGTTCACGACTATCTCCGGCCGGACCGTCGAGCGCCTGTACGCGGCAGAGGACCTGGCCGGCCTCGACTACGCCACCGATATCGGCAATCCAGGCGAGTACCCGTACGTGCGCGGCATCCATCCGAGTGGTTACCGCGGCAAGCTCTGGACAATGCGCCAGTTCGCAGGGTTCGGCACCCCGGAAGAGACCAACGCCCGTTACAAGGAGCTGGTCGCTGCCGGCGGCACTGGCCTGAGTGTGGCCTTTGACCTCCCGACCCTGATGGGCCGCGATCCCGACCACGAGCTGTCGCTCGGCGAAGTGGGCAAGTGTGGCGTCAACATCACCTCGCTGGCTGACATGGAACGGTTGTTCGACGGCATCGCCGTCGCCGACATCACGACGTCGATGACCATCAACTCGCCGGCGTCGATGATCTTTGCGATGTACCTGGTGGTTGCCGAGCAGCAGGGGGCCGACTGGCGGAAAATTTCAGGCACGATTCAGAACGACATCCTCAAAGAGTTCATCGCCCAGAAAGAGTACATCTTCCCGCCGCGGCCCTCGATGCGGCTCATCACCGACATCTTTCAGTTCTGCGCGCGGGAAGTGCCCCGGTGGAACACGATTTCGGTCAGTGGCTATCACATCCGCGAGGCCGGGTCCACGGCGCTCCAGGAACTCGCGTTTACGCTGCGCGACGGCCTTGAGTATGTGCAGTACGGAGTCGACGCCGGGCTGAAGGTGGACGAGTTCGTGCCACGGATCTCATTTTTCTTCAATTCGCATAGCGACTTCTTCGAGGAGATCGCGAAATTCCGCGCCGCGCGCAAGCTCTGGGCGGAGGCGATGCGCACGCGCTTCGGTGCCACCGATCCTCGCTCGTGGCAATTGCGGTTCCACACCCAGACGGCCGGGGTGTCGCTCACCGCGCAGCAGCCATACAACAACGTCGTGCGGACCGCCCTGCAGGCCTTGGCTGCGGTGCTCGGCGGCACCAACTCGCTGCATACCAACTCCCTCGATGAGGCGCTGTCGCTGCCGACGAAGGAGGCAGTGACCATCGCTCTCCGCACGCAGCAAGTGATCGCCTACGAGAGCGGTACCGCCAATGTAGTCGACCCGCTCGGGGGCTCGTACTTCGTCGAGGCCCTTACGCGCGAGATGGAAGAGGGGGCCCTGAAGTACTGGGAGACGATCGACCGGATGGGTGGCATGGTCGAGGCCATCGAGCGCGGCTATCCTCAGCAGGAAGTCGCGGAGGCGTCGTACCGGTTCCAGCAGGCCGTCGAGCGCAAGGAAAAAGTGATCGTCGGGGTGAACGAGTTCGTGCAGGAGCACGACCCGCCAATTCCGATCCTCTATATCGACGACACCGCGTCCGAGACGCAGTTGATTAGGCTCGCGCATCTGAAGGCCACGCGCGACAACGCGGCCGTGGCCCGCACGCTCGACGCGCTCAAGCTGGCGGCGCGCGGAACCACGAACACGATGGAGCCGCTTCTCGCCTGTGTGCGCGTGTACGCCACGGTGGGCGAGATGTGTGACGCACTGCGCGACGTGTGGGGCGAGTGGGAAGAGACGCCGGTCATCTAGCGGCTAGGGTCTAGCGGCTAGCGGCTAGGACAAGACACATGGACCGAAAGATACGAGTCGTCATCGCCAAGCCAGGTCTTGATGGGCACGACCGGGGCGCCAAGGTGATTGCCCGCGCGCTTCGCGACGCGGGGATGGAGGTCATCTATACCGGCTTGCGGCAGACGCCCGAGATGATCGTCAATGCCGCCCTTCAGGAAGACGCAGATGTGATCGGGCTGTCGATTCTGTCAGGCGCGCACATGCATATCTGCCCGAAGGTGATGTCGCTGCTTGCGGCTCAGGGTCTCGACGACGTGCTCGTGGTGGTGGGCGGCATCATTCCAGACCAGGATCTCCCGAAAATGCACGCCATGGGCATCACCGGGGTGTTCATCCCAGGCACGCCCATGCAGGCGATTGTGGATTTCATCAACGCCCACGCGCGCGCCCGCGACGACGCCTGACGGCCTGAAGCTTGCACCGACCCGGCGGTTGGAGGGCCTGAGCCATGACCGTCGTGACGCCGCGTGTGCTGGTCGTTTCTGAGAGTCGCATTACCCGCCGGGTCGTCGAAATGACGTTTGCGGACCAACCGGTCGAGCTGGTCATGGCCACGAGCGGGCAGGCGGGCGTCGACGCGTGGGATGCCCAGGCCTCGGCGGTCGTGCTGGTCGACGCGTCGATGGCTCCGCCGGATGGTGTGGCGGTCGCCAGGCACGTGCAGGCGACCTCGGCCGGCCGCCCGGCCGCGGTGCTGATCATGGCCGGGCAACATGACACGGTTGACGCCGTCGCCATCGCCGCGGCGGACGTTCGCGGCGTGCTCCGGAAGCCGCTCGACTCGCTGCAGCTGATCGAGGCCATTCGCGAGGCGCTGCGGACGGCTCGCGCTCCGCGGTCCTCGCAGCCGTCCGTGGCCCACGGCGCGGCTCAGCAGGCCGGCGCCACACCCTCGGCCGGTGGGCCTGAGCCTGGCGGAGGGCGGGCGGCGTCGACGGTTGCCTCGCGCGACGAAACTCCAGTGGTCCTCGGCGACGATGACCTCGAACGCGTCGCGGCCCGGGTGGCGGCGATCTGGAGTGGCGACAGACGTCATGCCGACGCCGTGCAGGCCATGGTTGCGGCGCGCGCCGACGACCTTGCGGCCACCTCGGCTGCCTCCGCAGTCGCCGCCGTTGAACGCCTCGCGCCGGCGGCGGCCTCGGAAGCGGCTGAACGGCTGGTGCGCGAACTGGCGCCGGCCCTCGTGCAGCAGGTGGCGCGGCTGGTCGTGGCCGACGTGTCGGAGCGGCTCGTGCGGGAAGAGATCGCGCGGATGCGATCGGCCCATCTGGCGCGCTAGATTCCACGCTCGCCGGTTGCGCGGGCAGTGACGACTCGGTACGATTAGAGGCTTCGGAGGGCCGCGCGGCCCCGCCAGTCACCGTACATGAGCACACATCCTCCGCCTGTCGTCCCTGAGTCTCCTGTCCTTGAGGGGCTCGAAGCCCGCTTCACACAACGGTGGCAGCGCGAGGGCACCTACCGCTTCGACCGCACTCGCCCGCGCGCCGACGTCTATGCCATCGACACGCCACCGCCGACGGTGAGTGGGTCGCTGCACGTCGGTCACGTGTTCTCGTATACCCACACCGACATCGTCGCGCGCTTCCAGCGCATGCGTGGCAAGGCCGTGTTCTACCCGATGGGCTGGGACGACAACGGCTTGCCGACCGAGCGGCGCGTGCAGAACTACTACGGCGTGCGTTGCGAACCGTCGCTGCCCTACGACCCCGGGTTCGTGGCCCCCGCGACGCCAGCCAAGCCGCCCATGTCGGTGTCACGGCCGAACTTCATCGAGCTGTGTATCAGGCTCACGGTCGAGGACGAGAAGGTCTTCGAGCACCTGTGGAGGTATCTGGGGCTCTCGATCGACTGGTCGATGACCTACGCCACCATCGCACCGCCGGCCCAGCGCGTGTCGCAACTCGCGTTCCTGCGGCTGCTTGGCCGGGGGCAGGCGTATCAGGTCGAAGCGCCGACGCTGTGGGACGTCGATTTCAAGACCGCGGTGGCCCAGGCGGAGCTCGAGGACCGCGAGATGCCGGGCTCGTACCATCGCCTGCGCTTTGGCACGTCTGATGGCGCATTTGTCGAGATCGACACGACGAGACCGGAGTTGCTGCCGGCCTGCGTGGCGCTGGTGGCTCATCCCGACGACGTCCGCTATCAACCGCTCTTCGGCCAGCAGGTTGTCACGCCACTGTTCGGTGCGCGCGTGCCGGTGCTGGCGCATGCCCTCGCCGACCCGGAGAAGGGCAGCGGCATCGCCATGATCTGCACGTTCGGCGACACCACCGACGTGACCTGGTGGCGCGAGCTGCGCCTGCCGGTGCGCGCAGTGATTCAGCCGAACGGCACGCTTGGCGCCGTCACGTGGGGTGCGCCCGGCTGGGAGTCGGTCGACGCGGCGCGGGCGCAGGCGGCCTACGATCAGCTCGCAGGTCTGTCAGCGAAGAAGGCCCAGGCACGAGTCGCAGAGTTGCTCGTCGAGTCGGGCGACCTCGTCGGCGCCGTGCGACCGATCACGCACAACGTGAAGTTCTTCGAGAAGGGCGATCGTCCACTCGAAATCGTCACGAGCCGCCAATGGTTCATCAAGACGCTCGACGAGCGGGAGGCGCTCGTTGCCCGGGGCCGCGAGATGCAGTGGCACCCGGAGTACATGCGCACTCGCTTCGAGAACTGGGTGCACGGCCTGAATGGCGACTGGTGCGTCAGCCGCCAGCGATTCTTCGGCGTGCCGTTCCCCGTCTGGTATGCCGTGCGCGCCGATGGCAGCATCGACCACGACACTCGTCTGGTGCCAGGAGAGGACCGCCTGCCGGTCGATCCGTCGACCCACGTGCCCGAGGGCTACACCGAGGGACAACGGGGGCAGCCCGGCGGCTTCGTCGGCGATCCGGACGTAATGGACACGTGGGCGACCTCGTCGGTGTCGCCGCAACTGGTCACGGGATGGGAACGTGATCCGTCGCTTTTTGCGGCGACCTTTCCGATGGATCTGCGCCCACAGGCGCACGACATCATCCGCACGTGGCTGTTCTCGTCGGTGCTGCGGGCGCACCTGGAGAACGGCTCCGTCCCGTGGCATCACGCCGCCATCTCGGGCTGGGTGCTCGACCCCGACCGCAAGAAGATGTCGAAGTCCAAGGGCAACGTGGTCACGCCAATGGGCTTGCTCGAAGAGTACGGCAGCGACGGCGTGCGCTACTGGGCGGCGCGTGGCGGCCCCGGGGTGGACACGGCGTTTGACGTCGGCCAGATGAAGATCGGCCGGCGACTGGCCATGAAGCTGCTGAACGCGTCGAAGTTCGTGCTGGCCAATCGCGCCGCCGGTGCGCCCGTGAGTGAGGTGCTCGACCGCGGGATGCTCAGTCGGCTGGCCATGCTCGTGGCCGATGCGACGCGCGCGCTCGACGACTACGACTACACCAGAGCGCTCATGAACACCGAGACGTTCTTCTGGGAGTTTTGTGACGACTACGTGGAACTGGTCAAAGCGCGTCGCTACGGCGATTTCGGACCGGTTGCCGCAGGGTCGGCCGCCACGTCGGTGGAGACCGCGCTCAGCGTGATGCTGCGCCTCTTGGCGCCGTACCTGCCGTTCGTCACCGACGAAGTGTGGTCGTGGTGGCAGCCCGGGTCGGTGCACGTCTCGGCGTGGCCGACCGCGGCCGAGGTATTCGCCGTGAGTGGCCGGGACGAGGCCGCCGAGGACGTGTTGCTGGCCGTGAAGGCGCTCCTGTCGGAGCTGCGGAAGAAGAAGTCGGAAGCCAAGCGGCCGATGAAGGCGAAGATCGCACGGGCGACGGTGCATCACCGCGCCGAGGTGATCGCACGGCTGAAGCTCGGCGAGCGCGACGTGGCGGCCGCAGCGGGCGTCGCCGCATTCGTCTGGGTGTCCGGTAGCGTCGAGAGCGTCGAGGTCGAGTTCGCTGAAGACGCCCCGCCCGCGGGAGCCCCGGCATGACGATCGGCACACTCCCGGTCGAGGTCTATCGCGACCTGGTGACGCGGGCGCTCGCCGAGGATCTCGGCGCCGGTGACGTGACCAGTGCGGCGGTGGTGGACGAGTCGCTCAGGGCGCGTGGCACCATCCACGCCAAGGCACGACTGGTCGTGGCCGGGCTCGACGTGTGCGCCGAAGTGTTCCGGCAGTGCGACGCCGGCATCGTCTTCGAGGTGCGGTGGGGCGACGGCGCCCGCTGCGACGCCGGCGAGGTCGTGGCCGTCGTGACCGGACGCGCGCGCGCGCTGCTCGCCGCGGAACGCACGGCGCTCAACCTCCTGCAGCGGCTCTCGGGCATCGCCACGCTTACGTCCGCGTTCGTCGAAGCGGCTGGCGGCCGCATCACCGTGCTCGACACGCGCAAGACGACGCCGACGCTACGGGCGCTCGAGAAGTACGCGGTGCGGTGTGGCGGCGGCACCAACCATCGGCTGCGGCTCGACGATGCGATCCTCGTCAAGGACAACCATAAGCGCCTGGCCGGTGGCATCACGGCGGCGGTACGCTCGGCACTCGCACACGCCGGCGGTCTGAGCGTCGAGGTCGAAGTGGAGTCGCTCGACGAGCTCGACGAGGCGCTTGCGGCCGGCGCCCGCTCAGTGCTCCTCGACAACTTCACCACCTACGACCTGCGCCAGGCGGTGGCCAGGGTAGCGGGCCGCGCGCGTGTGGAGGTGTCGGGCGGCGTGACGCTCGATCGCCTGCCGGAGATCGCCACGACCGGCGCCGACGCCGTGTCGATTGGCGCGCTCACGCATTCCGCGCCGGCGGTCGATCTGAGTTTCGAACTCGAGCCGGCTACGTCCTGACCCCGTGTTCGAATCGGACCCCCTTCCTCCGCCACTGGCAGCCGCCGTCGCCCGCGAGCGTGGCCGGTTTGGCGCCCACGTGTCCGAGGTGCTCTACGCACGGGCCCTTCCGTCGACGATGGATGCCGCTGCGGGGCTTGCCGACGCGGGTGGCGCGCACGGACTCGTCGTGGTGGCGGGGCAGCAGACAGCGGGCCGCGGACGGCGTGGGCACTCGTGGGTGTCCCCTGAAGGCGCGGGCCTCTATTTCTCAGTGGTGGTCAGGCCGCCGGTGGCGCCCGTGACCGACGGCGTGCCGTCCGTACTCGGCCTGTTGACGCTGGCGGCCGGCCTCGCCGTCGCGGAAGGCGTCGGGCACGCCACCGGACTGGAAGCATCGTTGAAGTGGCCCAACGACCTCTTCTACGGCTTCAAGCTGGCGGGGGTGTTGGCCGAGGGGCACCGAATCGGAGGGGACGGGCAGTTCGTCGTCGTGGGCATTGGCATCAACGTGCGCGACGTCGAGTATCTGACCGATGCGCAAGGGCGGGCCACGTCGATCGAGAAGGAGATGGGCCGTGCGCCCGAGCCGGGCGCGCTGCTGGCCGAAGTGCTGGCGGCGTGGGCCCAGCGATATCAGGATCTGCTCGACGGACGCTATGCGCGAGTCATGGACCGCTGGCGGGTGCGGGCCTCCGGCCTGGTGGGCCGACCGGTGGCGTGGACCGATGGCAGCGGAGAGCACGAAGGCACGACGACGGGTGTCGATGACGCGGGCGCGCTGCTGGTCGACACGGGGTATCGAGTCGTGCGCATCACGGCAGGGGCCGTCGTATGGCAGTGAGTGGCACTCCCGGAACGGGCGTGACTGACATCCACGAGTACTGTCGTGCGGTGGAGACGCATCTGTGCCGGCGCAACGAAGGACATCTCATTCGCGTGGTGGGCCCCGCGTTCGAGCTGGTGAAGGCGTGGGCAGAAACGGGAGTCCCGCTGGCCATCGTGTGCGAGGGCGTCGATCGGACGGTGATGCGCGCGACGAAGAAGGGCCCGCGTCGGCGCCCCCTGCGCATCGAGTTCTGTGAGGCCGATGTGCTCGACGGCTTCGACCGCTGGCGGCGGGCCGTCGGCGTGACCGCCGCGGAGCGACCGTCGCCAGGGCCGAGGCGCGGCACGCTGGCTGCACACGTGGACCGGGTCGTGGCGCAGCTGTCGGCCCTGCAGGCGAGGGAGCGTGCGCCTGATGCTCTGCAGTCCGCCCTGCGCGAGATCGTCGAAGCCGTGGACCAGCTACGCGGCGACAGTCTGACGGCCCGCGGCGCAGCGCGCGACGCGGTCATCGCCGCGCTCGCCGACCTCGACATGCGGCTGGTCCGCGAGGCGGAAGCCTCCTTGTCCGAGGATCGCATCGCGGCCGTCGGCCGCGATGCCGATACCGAACTGTCGCCCTTCCGGGGGCGGCTCGATGCCGCGCAGTGGGCGACGGCCCAGGCGGCGGCCCGCGCCCGGCTCGTGCGCATCGCCCTTGGTCTTCCGACGGTGGCATTCGATTGATGACGACTCCAGGCACGATCCTGACCCTGCAGATCGAACGACCGGCCGTGGGCGGCCGCATGATTGCGCGGCACGACGGCGCGGTGGTCCTGGTGGCGGGCGCCATTCCCGGCGAACGCGTGGTGGCCCGCGTCGAGCGCGTGCAGCGGCGCACGGTGTGGGCCCGCGTGGTCGAGGTGGTCGACGCGTCGCCCGACCGCGTGGCGGTGGAGGCGGCCGTGGCCTGCGGGGGCAACGTGCTGGCGCACATGACCGCGGCGCGTCAGCGCGCGATCAAGGCCGAGATGCTGACCGACGCCTTTCGGCGCATCGGCCGGATCGAGCTGCCGACGGTGCCGGTCGTAGACTCCCCGGCCGATGGCTACCGCACGCGCGCCCGGATCCACGTGCGTCACGGCAAGTGGGGCTTCTTCGAGGAAGGCTCGCACACGTTGTGCGACGTGCCGGCGTCGCTGCAGATGTCGCCCGAGAGCGCCGACGTGATCGGCCGGCTGTGCGCCGCGCTGGCGCGCGTCGGCGCCGGTTCGAGCGCCGAGATCGAATGGGCCGAAACGGCCGACGGCGGCACGCGGGCCGCGCACGTGACACTCGAGAAGGCCGACGGCAAGGCCATGGCCGGGTTGGGCCTGGTCGAGGGCCTGCACGCCGCCACGTGGTCGGCCACCGACCGTGAGAAGGAGCACAACCTGTGGGGTGACCCGCACCTCGTCGACCGCGTCGGCCTACCGCACCAGCGAGATGTCGCCGTGCTGCATCACGCGCGGTCGTTCTTCCAAGGCAACCGCTTCCTGCTGGAGCTGCTCGTGAGCGAAGTCCTCGGCCGGGTCGGCGGCGATCGGGTGGTCGACCTCTATGCCGGGGTGGGCCTGTTCAGCGTGATCGCGGCGGCGATGGGGAAGACGGTCGTGGCCGTGGAAGGGCACGACACCGCGGCCGACGACCTGCGCCGCAACGCCGCCGCGCATCCGGGCATGTCCTACCGCCACTCGGCGGTCGAGGACGAACTGGATCTCGCGGCTGCGGCCCACGCCGACACGATCATCGTCGACCCGCCGCGGACCGGTCTCGCCGCCGAAGTGTCACGCGCGATCGGCGCCAGCCTGGTGCCGCGAGTCGTCTATGTGTCGTGCGACCCGGCCACACTCGCGCGTGACGTGCGGCTGCTCATCGACGCCGGCTACGCGATGTCAGACGTGCGCGCGTTCGACCTCTTCCCGCGCACCGGGCACGTCGAGACGGTGCTCACGCTGGATCGCTGAGCCGCCGACAGGCGAAGCGGCAGCGCAAGGACTCGGCCATCGCAGCCGCCGGGGCTCAGGATGTCGACGCAGCAGTTGTGATCGGTATTGCGCCAGCCGCCCAACTGCAGCGTCGACGTCCCGTGCTCCGGTGGCGTGTCGCGCTCACGTCCAAGCGTCGATGTCAGTGGCGGCACGCGTCGACAAAGCCCTCGAACAGCGGACGGAACTCGCCCGTGCGCCAGAAGTTCTCGGGATGCCACTGCACTCCGAGACAAAACGATCCTGGCCCCTCGACGGCCTCGATGACGCCGTCTGGCGCCGTCGCCACGACCTCGAGACCCCGCCCGAGGTGGCGCACCGCCTGGTGGTGCCGGCTGTTGACCGGACAGCTCTCGGCGTCCTCGAGCTTCTCCTGCATCAGCGTGGCGAGGCGCGATCCCTTCGACGCCCACACCTCGTGGGCGATGGCGAATCGCGGTTCACGCACGTCGTGGTTGAGCGCGCCGTTGACCTCGGTCGGAATGTCCTGCACGAGGTCGCCGCCAAGCGCCACGTTCAGCACCTGCATGCCCCGGCAGATTGCGAAGATCGGCAGACCCGCCGCGATCGCCGCGCGCGCGAGCGCGATTTCGAAGGCGTCACGTCCGGGCTCGGACGGCGCGTACGCCGCGTGCGGCACCGCGCCGTAGAGGTCGGGAGCCACGTCGCTGCCGCCGGTCAGCACCACGCCATCCACGCGGCCGACGACCGCGCCTGCGTCGTCGGCTGCCGACACTTCGAGCACCGTTGCGCCGGCTCGTTTCACCGACTCGAGGTAGTCGGTCATTCGGCGGCAGTGGGCAATCGCTATCGTCGGCATGAGAACTCCTTACATGCGCGTGGGGACGTCGATGCCCATCGTGGACAGCGCCGCGGTGATCTGGTGACGGACGTAGCCGAGCGCCGCGGCCCGCCACAGGCGCACCTCGGTCCGTTCTTCGCTCATGATCGGCAGCGCGTGGTACACGGCGTTGAACCCCTGGGCGAGGCCGAAGGCGTATTTCGCCAGTGCCACGAACTCGAGCGTGCGAACGACCTGCTCCACCACTTCATCGAGCCGCGCCGCCTCGAGTACCAGCGACCATAGACGATCGGCGCCGTCGTCGTCCACGAGCGCGTGTGGCGCGAGCGATGGCAGTGCGGCCACCACATCGGCTTCGGAGAGAGCGTCGCGGTCGCGCAGCTTCTGGAAGATGTTGTTGGCGCGCACGACAGCGTACTGCAGGTACGGCCCGCTCTCACCCTCGAAGCTGAGCGCCTCGTCGATGTCAAACGCGATGACCTTCGTGCGCGAGTACTTCACCATGAAGTACCGCACGGCGGCGACGCCAATGCGTGCGGCAGTACGCCGCGCCTCGACGTCCTCCATCTCGGGGTTGCGGCGCGAGACCTCGCCGTACGCTTTGTCGATGAGGCGATCGAGCAGGTCGTCGGCCTTGACGCCAAGGCCTTTGCGCCCCGACACCTCGACAAACGGCTTGGCGGCTTCCTCTGACCCCGGCGGTGGCGCAAAGCCCAATTCCTGTGCCGTGGCATGCGACAACGCGACCATCTCGTAAGAAAAATGCGTGTGGTTGGTGGCGGCCGTCGCGTGGCCAGCCGTGACGAGCGCCTGTTTCAGCAGCTTCTGGAGGTATGACTGCCGCACGTCGATGACGTTCACCGTCGCGGCCGCTGCGCCAAACGGCGGGTGCACCGCCATCGCGAGGTCGGCGTGGCTGGTCGTGGCCCAGAGCGTCTCGCCGTCCTGGCGCACCGCAAACGGCCGATAGAGAAAGTCACGGCCGAGCAGCCCCGACTTCCAGAACTGGTAGGCCATGTCCTTGCCTACGTAGGTGACCGTGCCGTTCGAGCGCACGATGACCTTCTCACGCGGCTCGCCCTCGATGTCGCTGATGGCTTCGGCGGCCGTCGGCAGCGGCGGGGCGTCGGGGGGCGCCAGGCCGGCCGGCGCCTCGTCGTCCTCCTCGATCCGCATCACCCAGCAGCCGGCCAGCCGGCCCTCGGGCTGCAAGAACACTGCGCCAGACTGCTTCAGCAGGTCGAAGGCGCGCGCCCAGAACTGCAGGCGCAGGATGTCGCCCTCCCAGGTGAGTAGCTCGTAGTCGATGCCCAGCCTGGCCATGGTGACCAGGTGGGTCCGCACGATGCGGTCGGCGACAAACGCCCCGATCGCTGCCGTGGGGTCGACGCCGTGTTCGATGTCGTGCAGCGTGCGTGCGCGAATCGCCAAGCGCCCTTGGTCGCCGTCGTACCACTCTGTGACGCGGGCGTACAGGTCCCAGCAGTAATGGTCGAACCGCGTGCTGTCGGCGATCCGCCGTACGGCCTCGAGGTCGAGCTGCTCGAGATGACGAAAGCCGACGACGACGTCGGCCACCTGGACGCCGGTGTCGTCGATGTAATTCTGCACCTCGACGGGAGTGCCGCGGTATCGCAGGGCACGCACGAGCGTATCGCCCAGGCAGGCGTTGCGGAGGTGACCGATGTGCGCGGCTTTATTCGGGTTGATGGCCGTGTGCTCGACGATGGTCTTTGCCCGGCCGAATCCCGCCGCCTGCGGCGCAGCTGGCCCGACCCGCTCCAGAAGGAATGCGGCACGGTCGAGAAAGACGTTCAGGTATCCGTTGGGCGCCGCGCTGACGCGGGCCACGCCGTCGATGGCGCCGAGCGCAGTGGCAAGTTCCTGGGCAATCACCCGGGGGGCTTTGCGAAGCTCGCGTGCGAGCTCGAAGGCGACGGGTGAGCCGATGTCACCGAACGTCCGATTGGGAGGGACTTCGAGCGGAATCGCCGCGGCGTCGCGGTCGAGTTTGAACTGGGCGTGGAGCGCGGTCCGGACCCCGGCCCGGATTCGGTCGTGCAGCGGGAGCATCATGGTGATGCTGTGATCCTAGCGGTAGACGAGGTGCGGCGGCTACTGTCTCGCGGCCGGGCGGCCGTGGACAGTGCCGCGCTGGCTGGGGTACTCTCCTCGCCACGTGGAGACGAGCGGCAGGGTCACAGCGTCGCGCGCGGGTCGGCGCGCCGGTAGTCGTCAGGCGTATTCACGTTGAGCAGCAACCGTCCATCCCGGTCAAACGGCGCGATCTCGTCGTCAAACACCGGGCGTACGTCGAGCAGCGCGATCGCGTCGATGACGCGCCAGCGGCCGTCGTCGATGGCCCGTCGCAGCTGCGCCGCGGCGCGCCGGTGGTACACCGCGCAGAGAGGGTGCCAAAGGCCCCCGGTGTTCGGCACGGCGGCATCATGGTCCGCCACCACTTCGATGAGGTGCGCCAGGAACGGCGCCGACAGGAACGGCATGTCGCCGGCCAGCACGACGACGTGGGACTCCCGAGCGTGGCGCAGCGCGGTATATAGCCCGCCGAGCGCACCGGCGGTCACGTCGTCTTTGACCACCTCGAGGTCCAGGTGCGCAAACGGACGAGGGTCGGGCGCGACGAGAGACGGACGCAGCCCGAGCGCGGCAAGCGTCTCGACCTGCCGCGCGAGAATGGTGTGGCCGCCCACCTCGACCAGGGGTTTGACGCGGCCGGAGAGCCGGCGCCCGAGTCCCCCAGCGAGAATGAACGCCGACCACGCAGTCACCAGGTCCGCTACGGTAGCAGAACAGGACGGTGTCGGCGATGACTGACGGCGGGATCGGCCGCATCCTCGTGGCGAGTCTGCACCAGAGCATCGGCGATGAGCTGCCGCAGCGGCTCGAGTACTACGAGCACTGGCTCACGCCTATGGGTCTGCGCGACGGACGCACCGGGCGCGCGCCGCTCGGCGCCGTGCTGAGCTTCATGCGGCACGAGGGGCATGACTCTTACGACCGGGTCATGGCCCGCGCTGGGCAGTACTCTGCCGAGTGGCATTACGACCAGAGTGGCCGGTCGCAGCGGCTGCTGGGACTGCTCCCGCACGGCCTGCGGGCGCGCCTGGCGTTACGCCGCAGCCGCCGGCTCCTGCGCTCGGCGTTCGCCCCGTCGGTCGTTCGTGTGACATCCCGCCGCGGTGCGGGCGTCGTCACCGTGACCGGCGCGGTCTTTTGTGACTTGCGCGCGCAGTGGCCGTGGCCGACGTGCCGCTACTATGCCGCGGCGCTCGAGCGGCACCTCGCACTGCAGGGCGTGTCGGCCGACGTGGCCATCGAGGCCTGCCAGGCGACCGGCGAGTCCGCCTGCCGGCTGCTCGTCAGGTTTCGGCGGCCAGGGACCGGAGACGCCCCGGCAGGGAGCGTGTCATGAGACGCCTTTGCCTCGCGCTGGCGTTCCTCGCGACTGCGCTGGCGTTGCCCGCGCTCGGTCAGCAGCACGTCATGCTCGTCGTGCCGTTCGAGCTGGAGCAGTTCGATGCGCGCCTGGCGTGGCTGAGCGAGGGTGCGGCCGTGGGGATTACGACGGCGCTCGGTGAGCGCGGGCTGACCGTGATCTCTCGTGACGAACGAATGGCGGCGTTCGAGCGGCTACAGTTGCCGCCGGGAACGACCCTGACGCGAGCCACGGTCATCAAGGTCGCCGAACTCGTGGGCGCGACTCGCATCGTGACCGGCCGGGTCGGTGGGCGCTCGACCGGCCTCACGCTTTCGGCGAGGGTGCTCGACCTTGCCTCGGCTCGGCTGGACGCACCGGTGGTCGAGGCGACGCCGGTCACGGACCTGCTGCTGGCGTTGGTGCGGCTGGCCGCGGGCATCGACGACCATGGCAGCGTGCGCGCTGGCGCCTCGAGGCGCATCGCGCCGTCGGTGCCAGCGTTTGAACTCTACGTCCGTGGCCTCGTAGCCTCGACGACCGAGCTGCAGGAACGCTATTGGTCGCAAGCGCTCGAGTTGTCGAGCGGCTATCAGGACGTGCGGCAATCGCTCTGGGACATGCGTACGGCGCGCGGGGCGCACGACCGGGCGCTCGCGGCGCTCGGATCGCCCGTGAGCGGCGACAGGATGAGCCTGGAGGCTGGTGTGAGACGGGCCTGGTCGCTCATCGAACTTGGCCGGTTCGACGACGCGTTCTCTGCGCTGACGGCGCTCGACGCCACGACGCGCACGGCCGTGGTCGCCAACCTGCTCGGCGTCGTGCAGTTGCGCCGCGGCGCCACGCCGCATACGGGGCGCGCGACGTACTACTTCAACCAGGCCGTGGAGCGGGACGCCGCTGATGCCGACTACTGCTTCAACCTGGGCTACGCCTACTGGCAGGACAGGGACGCGCTGGCGGCCGCGTACTGGCTGCGCGAGACGGTCCGACGGAATCCGGCGGACGGCGATGCCCACTTCGTGTTGTCGGCCGCGCTGGCGGGCTCAGGATCACGGCCCGAGGCCGATCGCGAGCGCGAATTGGCGCGCCGGCTGTCGGCGCGGTGGGAGAGCGCCGCGCCGGGCGACGGCGTGCCGAAGGGTCTGGAGCGGTTCAAGGAGCGGGGCCGCCGGGGGCCGCCGGCGATGGAGTCGGCCATTGCCGCAGGCGCCGAGCGCGACCAGCGGGAGCTCGCAGCGTTCCATCTTGACACCGCGCGACGAGCCTACGGGGAGGGCCGCGATCCGGAGGCGATTCAAGAGCTGAAGCGGGTGCTGTACCTGACGCCGTATGACGCCGAGGCGCTGGTGTTGCTCGGACGGGCGCAAGCCAGGAGTGGCCTCCTGCAGGAGGCCATCACCGCGCTGAAGATCGCGGTCTGGAGCGCCGAGTCCGCGGCCGCGCAGGTCGAACTGGGCGAAATGCTGCTGCGGGCACGGGATGCGGCTGGCGCTCTGCGAGCGGCGGAGCGGGCACTGGTGCTCGAACCGCAGCATGCGCACGCCGCGGATCTTGCAGACCGGGCGAGGGCCGCGCGCCCAGGCGGACCTGCATGATACGCTTCACGTGCGTTTGCGCACGTTTTCCATGACCACGTCCGACGACGGCCTTCGCGAAATTCAGCTCAACGGGAAGCAGCTGGTCTTCCTGTTCATGGCGGTCACTGTCGTGTCCGTCGTCATTTTTCTGTGCGGCGTACTCGTGGGCCGCGGCGTGCAGGGCCGGGTGCAGACGGCCGAGGCGCCGGCGGTGCAAGAGACCGAGGCGCCGCCTGACGCCAGCGCGATCGCGCCGGCGACGCCCCCATCCGGCCCCACCAAAGCCGACGATCTTGCGTATCCGAGCCGGCTGGCAGGGGCGGGCCCTGACAGCGAGCAACTCGTGACGTCGTCCGATCCTCCGAGGAAAGCGGCGACTGTTACAGCCAAGCCGGCCATGGTCGTGCCTCCCTCGACCGCGGCGCTTCCGAACCAGACGCCCGCCGAGGCGGCCACGCGGGGGCCCGCCGGAACCACCGCCGAATCTGCCAAGGCCGAGCCGGTCCCGGCGGAACCCAAAGGCGACGGCATCGCTATCCAGGTTGCCGCGCTGCGCGAACGAGCTGAGGCCGATGCACTGGTGGCGCGGCTGAAGAGCAAGGGCTACGCCGCATATCTTGTGGCTTCGCTGACGGGACAGCCAACAGGGTTTCGCGTGCGGGTGGGCAAGTTCAAGACGCGGACCGAGGCCGAGAAAGTGGCGGCGCGGCTCGAGCGGGAAGAGCAGTTCAAGCCCTGGATTACGCGCTAGCCGTCCTGTCGGGCGCCCTGCTGGCGCTGTCGTTTCCACGCTACGGCCACGCGGCCGTGGCCCTCGTGGCCGTCGTGCCGCTGCTGGTGTCGTTGTCGGGCTGGCGGGGCCGTCCCGGCGTGTATCCGGGGCTCACGTTTCGGGAGGGCGCGGCCCGAGGCGCCACCGCGGGCCTGGTTCACTACCTTGCCACGATGTACTGGACTGGCGCCGTGGTGCAGACCTACGGCGGCCTGGCCGGCCCCGTGGCGCTATTGGTGGCGCTGACGCTCGCCCTCTACATGTCGGTCTATACGGCGGTGGCCGCAGGCCTGTTGTCCGCGTCAGTGCGGCGACTCGGCACCCGCGGCCTGATGTTGGCGCCGCCGCTCTGGGTGGCCGGCGAGTTCGCTCGCGGACACGTTCTTGGCGGGTTCCCCTGGATTCCGCTTGGCAGCGCCGTCGTCACGCTCGTGCCGATCGCGCAACTGGCCAGTCTCGTCGGCGTGTACGGCGTGTCGTTCTTCCTGATGATCCAGGGTGTGCTCGTCGCCCGGGCCATCACGGGCGCCGCACGCGAGCGGCTGGTGTGCGGAGTTACCGCGGCTGCGCTTCTGACTGCCGTGTCAGGCTGGGGCTCGTGGCGCGTCGCCGAAGCGCGGCTCACTCGTGAAGGCACGCCGGCCACGGTGGGGCTCGTGCAGGCCAACGTCTCGCAAGTGGACAAATGGAACCCGCGGATGGCCGGCGAGATTGTCCGCCGGTACGACGTGCTCACACGCCAGGCGGCGTCCGGCGGCGCCGACGTCGTGCTCTGGCCGGAGTCGGCCACGCCCTACTTTTTCGACGAAGACCCGGTCGAGGCCGAGTCCATCCGAGCGCTCGTCCGTGCCACCGGCGTGCCACTGTTGTTCGGCACCGACGAAATCGAGCGTGGCAGCCCAGACCGTTATTTCAACTCGGCGATGCTGCTCGATCGCGCCGGCGCAGTGGCGGCCGTCTACCGCAAAATCAAGCTCGTGCCCTTTGGCGAGTACGTGCCGATGCGTTCACTGTTGTTCTTCGTGCGGCCGCTGGTCGAGGGGGTCTCGGATTTCACGCCCGGCGAGCGCGTGACGATGCTGCCGGTCGGCGAGCACATGGCCAGCACCGCCATCTGCTACGAGGTCGTCTACCCAGACCTCGCCCGGCAGGCGGTGCTCGAGGGCGCTGAACTGCTCACGACGATCACGAACGACGGCTGGTATGGCGATTCCTCGGCGCCCTACCAGCACTTCGATCTGGCCTCGATGCGCGCCATCGAGCAAGGCCGCTACCTGGCTCGCGCCGCGAACACGGGAATCTCGGGCGTCGTCGACCCCTACGGCCGGACCGTCGCCAGGACGCAAGTCTTCGAAGAGACGGTGGTCATCGCGGAGGTGCGGTTCCTGCAGTCGCGCACCCTGTATGCCACAATTGGGGATATCGTCGCGCAGGCGTCGCTCGTTGGAGCCGTGCTGACGGCGGTCTGGTTGGTCGCCGCTCGCGACGCGCGTTAAGCGGCACGGAAGGAGTTCGAGGGTGGCGTACTCGCAGGAAGACCTGGTTCGGCGTTCGGCGGACCTACTGAAACGGGCGCACGATCTGCGGAGCTATCTTTGACCGGTCGACCAGCAGCGATGAACTCGCCGTGCTCGAGTCCCGTATTTCTCAACCTGACTTCTGGAAAGACCAGGCCGAGGCGCAGCGCGCGCTTCAGCGTCGCCGGCGCCTCACCGACGATGTCGATCTTCGCGAGTCCCTGACCCGGCGCATCGCCGACCTCGGCGTGCTGCTCGAATGGGCCGACGGTGGGGAGGACGTGGCGGCCGACCTCGAACGAGGTCTCACCGAACTCGAAGCCGAGATCGACGCGGCCGAGACCAAGAAGATGCTCTCGGGCGAGCACGATCGAGCCAATGCGATTGTCACCATTCACCCGGGCGCGGGCGGCGTCGAGTCGCAGGACTGGGCCGAGATGCTGCTCCGTATGTATCTCAAGTGGGCGGAGCGGCGCGGGTTCCGGCGCGAGGTGATTGACTTCCAGCCCGGTGAAGAGGCGGGCGTGAAGAGCGTTACCGTGCTGCTCGAGGGCGAGAACGCCTTCGGATTGATGGGCGCCGAGGCCGGGGTGCACCGGCTGGTGCGGATCTCGCCGTTCGATCAGGCCGCCCGGCGGCATACCTCGTTCGCGTCGGTCTACGTGTGGCCGCAAATCGACGACGACATCGACATCGAGATCAACGACAAGGACTTGCGCGTCGATACCTTCCGCTCGAGTGGCGCCGGCGGTCAGCACGTGAACGTGACCGATTCGGCGATTCGCATCACGCACCTGCCGACCGGCATTGTCGTGTCGTGTCAGAACGAGCGCTCACAGCACAAGAACCGCGATGTGGCGATGAAGGTGCTCCGGGCGCGGCTGTACGACATGAAGGTGAAAGAGAACCAGGCCAAGCTCGACCAGATCGGCGGTGTCAAGCGGGACATCGCATTCGGCAGCCAGATTCGCAGCTACGTGCTGCAGCCGTATCAGATGATCAAGGACCACCGCACCAAGCTGCAGGTCGGCGACGTGCACCGCGTGCTCGACGGCGATCTCGACGCGTTCATCAAGGGCTATCTGATGGCCAAAGCGGCGGGCACGCTGGGGCAGGCGGCCCCGGACGACGACGAATAGGGCGACGGTCTCGGCGGCGTGGGCGCCCCTGTGCGCGGCAAGGCCGGGCGATCCGGCCGGTGTCACTCGACCTGGGTGGCGATCACCGCGCGCGTGGCGTCGTCGGCGGCGAACAAGTGCTCCACGCGCAGCGAGGCGAGCGTGATGTCGAGGGGCGTGCCGAAGGTGGTGAAGGTGCTGAAGAACGCCAACTCGCCGTGTGGCGTCGCGTAGTGAGCGGTCAGCACCGGTGCGGTGAGACGGACGGCACCGGCATGCATAGCGTGGTCGCCGAGCCGGGTGCGCGGTCGCGCGGCGAAAGCCTCCACCCGTGGGCCGATCGACGGATGCGCCACCGCTTTTGGCGGACGTGCGCCAGCAGGGTGGGCCCGACCTCGGCCAGGTTCAGAATCACCGTGGTGAGGCCGTCCGGATGCGCCAGGAGATCCAGCATGTTGACCGAGGTTGCCGCCGGCAAGTGCGCCGTCCACGGCAGCAGCGTCGCGGCCAGCCAGCGGCCACCACGATTGGCGCGCAGCAGATTCCAGTCCGCGTCAAGCACCAACGCCGGCATCGGGTCGTGCGTGCGCAGCAGGTGTTCGAGCGCTTCGTTCGCCTGGCCATGGCAGGGGCGCTGAGCGGCGCGGCGGAATAGGCCAGGGCGTAGCCTGCCAGGAGCATCAGCTCGTTGCGCACGGTGAGCGGTGCGTCCAGTTCGTGGAGCCACGCCAGGAGCAGCTCGCGGCTCGGCCGGGCTCGGCCGCTCTCGACAAAGCTCACGTGCCGCTGCGACACACCCAGGCGCATCGATAGTTCCAACTGGCTGAGGCGGCGCGCTTTGCGCACCCGCGGCAGGGCGGTGGGCAGCGTGTCGGTCGAGAGGAGCATCCCTAAGCGTGGCCGCGAGTGCGGGAATGCAATGACCTCGGAGGTAATTGCGGTGATCACGCCTGACCGGGATACTGAGCCCAGTCGATTCAGGAGGAACGGTATGGCACGCACGATTATTGGCATGACCCTGGTCTGCTTTGGCGCCCTCAGCGCTGTTGCGCTCCAGCAGCACGGCATCTTGGGCATTCTGCAGCCGGCCTTCGAGAGCACCGGAGCGGGCCAGGTGTTCGCGGATCTCGTGATCGCGCTCACGCTGGTGACCGTGTGGATGTGGCACGACGCCAGGTCCGCAGGGCGTAATCCCTGGCCGTGGCTGGTCGCCACGTTGGCCCTGGGATCGTTCGGGCCACTCCTCTATCTGTTGACGCGCACCGATCGCACGGCCCGCTAACGGCTCGGTTGCGTGCCGGTGATGAAGGCCTCAGTGATCGCCTGCGGTGTGCCTTCGTCCACCGGCTGGCCGGTGTGGCGGTCCACTGGCACGAAGACGATGTTGCCCGGCGCCTCGAACTGCGGCGGGTGCTCGCGGTCGCGGCCGTCGAGATAGCCGCGCATGATGTCGATCCAGATCGGCAGGGCGGCGGTCGTCCCCGTCTCGCTGTTGCCAATAGGCTTCTTCTCGTCGTAGCCCAGCCACACGCCCAGTGTGATCTCGGGGTCGAACCCCACGAACCAGGCGTCGGTGTAGTCGTTGACCGTGCCCGTCTTGCCCGCAAGCGGCCAGTTGAGCGACGCCGCCGACGCCGCGGTGCCACGCTGCACCACGCCGCGCAGCAGGCTCGTCATCACGTAGGCGGTATCGGCACGCAAGGCATCGTGGGCGACCGGTGAGTGCTCCTCGAGGGTGAGGCCCTCGCGGTCGGAGACCGACAGTACCTGCACCGGGCTCATGCGGACGCCGTGATTGGGAAACGCGCTGTAGGCGGACGTCAGCGCCAAGAGCGTCGACTCACCCGCGCCGAGCGCCGACGACAGGAAGGGAGGCAGCGAGCCAGGCAGGCCGAAGCGTGCCGCATACGGCACGACCTGCGCCGGTCCCAGCATCGCCATGACCTTGACGGCCGGAATGTTCCGCGACCGCTCGAGCGCGGTGCGCAGCGTCAGCGGGCCCTCGAACTTGCCGTCGTAGTTTCGCGGGGCGTAGGCCGGTTGCCCGGCGCCCGCATCGAACGAGGTCGGCTCGTCCACGATCACGGTCGCAGGCGTGAGCCCGCGGTCGATGGCGGCGGTATACAGAATCGGCTTGAACGTGGAGCCGATCTGGCGCAACGCCTGCGTCGCGCGGTTGAATTTGCTTCGGGAGAAACTGTAGCCGCCCACCATCGCCAGCACCTGGCCGGTGCGGTTATCGAGCGCGACGACGGCGCCTTCGAGCAGCGGCGCCTGCTCCAGGCGCACCGACGCCGTGTGGGCCTCCGCATCCACGCTCAGCAGTTCCACGTCGACGAGATCGCCTGCCGTCACGACCTGCGACGCGTGCGTGCGGCGGGTCCACTGAAAGGCCTCGCGGGTGAGCTCCGAGGTAAGCGCGCCGATTCGCAGGACGGCGTGACCCGGCGCGGTGCCGGCGGCATCGACGTGTTCGACGAGTGCGGGCACGATGTCACCTGCGACGAGGGGACGCAGCCAACGCTCGTGGCGATACGCGGCCATGGTGATGGCGCCGCGAATCACGCTCGGTTGAGTCCTCCGAAAGCCTGTGCGGCGTTTGTCGACGCGCCGCAGTCCGGCATCGAGTGCACGCGTGGCGATCCGCTGCAGCCGCGGGTCGAGCGGCGTGCGGACCGTGAGCCCGCTTTCGTACAGCTGCTGGGCACCGTACTTGGCCTCGAGGTGCTTGCGGACCTCTTCCAGGTAATAGGGCGCAAATGACGCCTCGCGCCCGGGGTCGCCACGCGTCACGATGGGCCGCGCCTTGGCGGCAGTGGCGTCAGCGGTCGAGATGAAGCCCTCGGCGGCCATGCGGTCAAGCGTGTAGTTGCGCCGGCGGCGAGCCGCCTCGGGGTTCACATACGGACTCTGCCGCGCGTTGCCCTGCAGGATGCCGGCGATCATCGCCGTCTCCTCGACCACGAGATCCTTGACCGACTTGCCAAAGTAGAGCTGCGCGGCGGCTTCGACACCGTAGGCGCCGTGGCCGAAGTACATCTGGTTGCAGTACAGCGTGAAGATCTCTTCCTTCGTGTAGCGCTTCTCGATCTGCACCGAGAGCAGCAGTTCCTTGGCCTTCCGCTCCCACGTCTTCTCGTCGGTGAGGAAGAGCTTCCGAGCCAGCTGTTGGGTCAGGGTACTGGCGCCGCCGGCTTTGCGCATCTGCACCAGGTTCATGACCACAGCGCGCATCAGTCCGGTGACACTCAGGCCGAAGTGCTCGAAGAACCCCGAGTCTTCCGCGGCAAGCACGGATTGCCGCATGAGCACCGGAATCTCGTCGTACCGCAGCACGACGCGCCGTTCGACCGCGAATTCACCAGCGATCGTGCCATCGCGCGCGAGTACGCGGGTGATGGTGTCGGGGTGATAGGTGTCGAGTGCCGAGATGGCGGGGAGGTCGTCGGAGTAAGCAAACAACACGCCGCTGGCTGTGCCCGCGAGCGCGGCGGCCACGAAGAGGAATGCAAGTCCAGCGTGACGGGCGAGTGTGGGCAGCGCGGGCATCGAGAGCCCCAGTGCGGCGAGGCTCCGGCTATTGTGCCACTTCTTGCGAGGCGGCTTAGCGCGGGCGGCGGCGGTTGGAGCTGCCCGTCCCGTCGGCGGGCTGGCCCGGGCGTTGCGCGGGCGCGGTGCGGGGCGCGGGCTGCCCTTCGCCGCGTGGCGCGGCGTCGCCCGGCCTCGCGCCGCCAGCGCCACGCCTGTCAGACCCGCCCTCAGCCGGCTCACCACCGCGTGGGTCATCGCGGCGCTGCACGGCGCCGCCGCGAGGTGCGCGGGCACCGTCACTGTTCAGGCCGTCGCCGCGCGGTGGCGGCGCCACCATGACGGGCGCCGACGGCGGAGGCGCATTGGGCGCGGTCGAACCCGGCGTCGGCGGGTCGTAGCGCGGGCGAATGGAGTTCGGTGGGCGCATGCGGCCGTCGGGGAGCGGGCCGGGTTCCATGGGCGCCTGGGCGCCAGGAGGGGAAGCGCCGTCAATGGGCCGCGGGTCCCCGGGCCGCCCTGGCCGCCCACGGCCTTCGCGGCGCGGCCCGGCGCCGGAGCCCACGTCGGCCGGGGCGCCGACGGGGCGCGCGGGTGCGGCGCTGCCGAACGACTCCGGCAGATCGCGCTGAGGGGCGCTGCGCCAGTCGCGGTCGCGGCCGGTGGCCGGCGACGGCCTCGTGCCTCGGCCGGCACGAGGCGTAAAGCGGTCGTAGGCGCCGGCGGGCCCCCTCGGGCCGACCAGCTGCGAAACGAAGCCACCGAGCACCGGTCCAGGCAACCCACGCGGGTCCTCGAGATGGTGGAACACAGGCGAGCGCATGCCAAAATCGCGTCGCGGCAGGATGGACCAGCTGTCTGCCCGGGTGTTCACAGGCCCGACGCGTGCGCCGGCGAAAAAATCCACGACTGGACGGGCGTCCCAGCCAAGCGGCGACCAAGCCACGTGGTCAGCCGCAATGGCCCACCCCACCCACGCGGGTCCCCAGGTGCGTTGTGGAATCCAGAACCATCCGTGCCGATCGTGGTGACCCCATCGACCGAAGTGATGCACGGGCCACGCCCAGGCGTCCGTATCGATCCAGGTCCAGCCGTAGCGCGTGAAGCGCCATTCGCCGTTTGTATACGGGCGCCAGCCCGACGCGGTCGAGGGCATCCAGATCTGACCGTACGGCGGCAGCGAGGTCCATTGGCCGTGTTCGGCTAACTGCGGCGCGTAGGGCGCCAGCGGCGCCGGCAGATCCCAGGTGCGCGCGGCGCGAGTGGTGGCCTCCACTCGGGTCGTGGCCCAGTGGCGGAACTCGTCGGGCCGCGCGGCGCGCGCCCAACGGGGACGCCGGTCGCGCGGGTCGAGGCGCGCTTCGTCGTCGGCCGCGATCGGCACGTCGCGGTCGCCGTCCTCGAGCACGGCTCGGCCCTGGATGGCGCTGATGATCGTGTCGCCGTCGAGGTCACTCGCGGCAAGGTCGTACTCGCCGTCAGGTTGCATGCGCACGACGCCCGCCGGCGTCGCCACGTCGAGTGGCCCGCCGTCACGCGGGGTGTGGATGATGATGCGGCCGCGCACGAGGCGGAGCCGCACTCCCAGGTCCACGCGCACGTCGGTCGCACGGTCGAGATGGACCAGCGCGCCATCGGCAAACGCGAGTTCCGCGCGTCCGTCACCTGTCACCAGGCGATCGTCTTCATCGAGCAGGTCGGGGGCGTGTGCCGGCTGCACGGCGTTGGCGCGGACGGTATCGACGCGACCCTCGACATAGACGACGGTGATCGGAGGCGGCGTATCGAGGGGCGGCGCGGACTCCTGGGCAGCCGCGCACATCGACAAGCAGGGAAACAGCAGCGCGAGGACTTGAAGGAGCAGCTGGGGACGCACGTTCGACCTCCACCGACGGGGCAGACGGGCCTGATCGGAGCGCCGGACTCCGGGGCGATGCTGGCGCCTTTAGTATAGCAATGGGCCGGCCTCGCCATCGCGGCCAATGTTGACAGGACGAGACTCAGATTTCATACTCGATAGGCATGGACTTCTACGTGGTGCTGGGTGTGCGCCGCGCGGCCAGTGACGGCGACATTCGCCGAGCGTACCGGCGCCTGGCCCGCGTGTACCATCCCGACCTCAATCCCGGTGACCGCGAGGCCGCGGCCCGATTTCGCGACATCGCCATTGCGTACGAGACGCTGGTCGACCCAGACCAGCGTCATCGCTACGACCGCGGTGAGGCGCCGACCGTGTCGCCGGCTGCCGCCGCAGGGTTCGCGGGCTTCGACTTCTCGCCGCTGGTGCACGCCGAGCCGTCCACGACCTTTGGCGAGCTGTTTGCCGAGGTGTTCATGCCGAAAGGCGACGACCGGCCTGCCCGCGGCGCGGACGTGCACGTCGAGGTCACCGTCTCGCTCGAGGACGTGGCCAGGGGCGCTCGGCGGACGGTGACCCTGCAGCGGCAGGCCGCGTGCGCCGCCTGCGCTGGCGCGGGCACGGAGCGGGTCGCGCCGGTCGCATGCCCCGTGTGCGAGGGCATCGGCGCGACGCGGGTCGTGCGGGGCCACATGATGTTCACGACGCCGTGCGGCCGCTGCGGCGGCGCAGGAGCGCGTGCGACCGAGGCCTGCCGCGCGTGCGGAGGCCGCGGCGTCGAGTCGCGAGCCGACGCGCTCGCGATCGACGTGCCGCCGGGAGTTCACGACGGCGCCATGATCCTCGTGGCGGGGCTGGGCCATGCCGGCCGAACCGGCGGTGCGCCAGGTGACGTGCACGTGCGGATCACCGTGGCGCCGCACCCGCTCTACCGGCGCGAGGGCAACGACCTGCACGTCGAGGTGCCGGTGGCGCTGCACGAAGCCGCGCTCGGCGCTCGCATCACGCTCCCAGGGCTCGATGGTGTTGCCGTGCGGCTGCGCGTGCCGCCAGGCACGCAGTCGGCGCAGCGGTTCCGGCTAGGCGACCGCGGCTTGCCATCGCCGCGCGGGAGCGAACGCGGCGATCTCGTGGCCGAAGTCCGGGTGATGCTGCCGCCCGTCCTCGACGAGCGGTCGAAGACGTTGCTGCGCGAGTTCGGTCAGTTGCAGCGCGAGAGCGTGCGCGACGGTCGGTTTCCTTCGAGCGAGGATGGGCGCTGATGGCAAAGCGGCCGAGCGGCAAGTCGTACTTCATGATCAGCGTGGTGTCGCAGAAGTACAACATCCACGCGCAGACCCTGCGGTTGTATGAACGCGAGGGATTACTCACCCCGTCGCGCACCGAGGGGAACACCCGCCTCTACTCAGACGACGACCTGGTGCAGCTCGAAACGATTCTGACGCTCACGCGCGACCTTGGCGTGAACCTCGCGGGCGTTGAGATCATTCTCAACATGCGCAAGAAGATGGAGCGCATGCAGGGCGAGGTCAACGAGTTCATGGAGTATGTGAAGCACGAACTCGCACGGGGCTTGGGCGACTGGGAGCAGCGGCTCAGCACGGCGCTCGTGAAGTCGTCGCCGACCGATCTCGTGCGCGCGTCGCCGCCCGCGGCTGTGACGACCGATGCGAGTTCGGCGCCAGAATCGCCGGCGCGCCGCGGCCGCTGACGCCGTACGGCGTCGGGTGTACAATCGGCCGGTCATGCCGTGCGAGTTGTGCCAAGACAGTCAGTGGGTGTCGGACGTGATCGACGGCGTGTCGCGCGTGCGGCGCTGCGCGTGCTGGCGCCAATCGATTGCCGAACACCAGTTGACGCACGCCCGTATCCCCCGGCGCTATCAGCACTGCGAACTGCGAAACTTCGAACAGACCGTCGACTCGCTGCGCGAGGCACATCGCCGTGCCCGGACGTTTGTCGAGGCGTTTCCGGCGGTCGACAAGGGCTTGCTGCTGCGTGGCCGTCACGGCGTCGGGAAGACCCACCTGGCCGTCGCAATGTTGAAAGAGATCATCACGAGCAAGGGCGCGCGCGGGTACTTCTATGAAACGCGCGAGCTGTTGAAGCTGGTCCGCGATACGTTTGCGACGGCAGGCGAGTCGGAGATGGACGTGCTGCGTCCGGTGCTCGATGCCGACATCCTCGTGCTTGACGACCTCGGCGCCGAGAAGACGTCAGAGTGGGTGCAGGAGACCCTCGGTCTCGTCGTGAACACGCGCTACAGCGAGCGGCGGCCGACGATCTTTACGACCAACCTCGACGACTCGGCCGACACGACCAATCCCAACTCCATGTTCGTGCAGCTTGGTGCGCGCACCCGGTCGCGGTTGTTCGAGATGTGCCACTGGGTCGACATGGAAGGACCGGACGTGCGTGAGGTGGGCGGTCCCAACTACACCCCGGCTGACCTTGCGCGCTACGACCAGCAGTCGCCGATCTCGGACCGGAACCGGCGCCAGGGCGGCTTCCCCGAGCGGGCGAAAGGCACGGCGCGGGCCTCGCTGCGGGGCAAGGGCACGGCCGATCTGAACTGGTCGGGCGGCAAGGGCGGCTCGGGCTAGGCGACCGTGCGGTGGCTGGACTCTACCTGCACGTCCCGTTTTGCGCCGCCATCTGCAACTACTGCAACTTCACCCGCGGCTTGCTCGACGAGGCCGTCAAGGCGCAGTTTGTGGCGGCACTGCAGACCGACATCCGCCGGCATGCCGAAGCCGTGGCCGTCGAGTCGATTTTCTTTGGCGGCGGCACGCCGTCGCTGCTGACCGAGAGCGAGGTCGCCGACATTCTGGCGGCCTGCCGCGCGTCTTTTGCCGTGTCAGACTCGGCGGAGATCACGCTCGAAGCCAATCCTGAGAGCGTGTCGGCCTCGACGCTGAGCGGCTATCTGGACGCCGGCGTGAACCGCCTGAGTTTCGGCGTGCAGTCGTTCCGCGACGACGAACTGCGCCGGTTGGGCCGGCTCCACAGCGCCGCTCGTGCCGCCGAGGCCGTGGGACTGGCCCGCGCCGCCGGATTCGACAACCTCAGCCTCGACCTGATGCTGTGGCTGCCGCAGCAGACGCCGGCCCACGTACGTGAGTCGGTCGAGCGTCTCATCGACATTGGCCCCGAGCACGCCTCGCTCTACCTGCTGGAGGTGTATCCCAACGCCCCGCTGCGCGAGGAGATGGCCCGGGCCGGCTGGTCGGTCGCGCCTGACGACGATGCCGCGGACATGTACCTGGATGCGATGCAGACGCTCGAGCGTGCGGGCTACCGCCAGTACGAGATTTCCAACGTCGCGCGTCCGGGGCGCGAGAGCCGCCACAACTTGAACTACTGGCGCGACGGCGAATGGCTGGCGTTCGGCCCCGGCGCTCACGGCGCACGCGACCGCGAGCGGTGGCGCGTCGTGGCCGGCACGGGTGACTACATCGCCCGCGTGACCGCCGGCGTGGACGTGGCGGCCGAACGCGTCGCCCGCGGCCAGGCAAGCCGGCTCGAGGAGGCGCTGTTCATGGGGCTGCGCCTGGCCGACGGGGTGGACCTTGCCGGTATCGCACTCCGATATGGGGTGGACGTGTGGCAGAGATACGGGAACGCGCTCGAGCCCCATGTGCAGGCCGGACGCCTGGTTCACGAACCCGGCAAGCGGATCTTCTTGACCCGTACGGGGATGCTGGTAGCTAATGACGTCATGGCAATTTTCATCGGCCATGAAATTACGGTAGAGTAGCGTTCTTTCGCCGCAAGGAGGCTTTTCAATGGTTCGAGTTTTCGGTATGTCTCCGGCCGTGAGCCGGCCGTTCGTGATGGGCGCGGCACTGGCCGCCGTATTGTGCGCCGGTGCGCCGGCGTTTGCGCAGGACGCGGCGGCCCCAGCGGCGCCGGTGTTGGCACTGGACGGCGACGCGGCGACGATTACCGTGCTCATCAAGCCGGACAAGACCGCCGAATTTGAATCGGTGCTGGCCAAAGTGAAGGAATCGCTCGCCAAGAGCGAGAAGGCGGAGCGTAAGACCCAGGCCGCCGGATGGAACGTGTTCAAGGCCACGACGCCGGTGAACGGCAACGTGGCCTACATCATGTTCATCAATCCGGTAGTGAAAGGGCAGGAGTACGACATCAGCCGACTGATTGCCGAGGTGTTCCCGGTCGAGGTCCAGGAGTTCTTCCAGAAGTACAAGGACTCGTTTGCCGGTCGTGGCATCACCCCCCTGACCAAACTCATGTCGATGGGGCAGCAGTAGCTCCATCGAGGCCCCGCGTGGGCCTCACCTCGTGACGACCGCCCTTGTGTGGCTGCTGGCGCTCTTCCAGAGCGCCGGCAGCACGCCCACCCCGTCCGCCGCTCCGCCTGCGCCGCAGGCCGTATCCGCCGATCCTGCCCGCCTTACGTTTCCGGCCGGTACCTCTGGACTCGTGCTGGTGCTCGTCAAGGCCGACCGCACGGCCGACTATGAAGCCGTGATCACGGCGCTGGGGGCGGCCATGGCGGCCGCCGGGCCTGAGGCGCGTGCTCGTGCAGGCGGATGGCAGGTGTTCAAGGCCCAGGAGCCAGATGCCAAAGGCAACGCTGTCTACGTGCATTGGCTGGCCGCGCCGGTGGCCGAGACTGACTATCGGCCGTCGATCGTGCTCGACCTTCTGATGGCGGCACTGCCGGAACCAGAGTACGTGAAGTACCGCGACGCGTTGGCCGGCCCGCCGTCCCGGCTGTCGCTGGCGCTGCTGGCCGATCTGTCACTCGCGCCGCTGTCCAAACCGAAGCGCTGACGCGGTGCAGCGGGCGCGCGCTTCAGAACCCGAGGGGCGCCGGCGTAAAGCCGGTGGTCGGTCGTGCGCACGGGCGAGCCGCGCAGCGGGACGAGTCGGTCGTCCACCCACAGCCGCAGCGGTCCAGCCATCGAGATCGTGATGCGCCGCCGAGGTTGCCCCCACGCTGGTTTCCTGATGGGTCCGCACGCTTCTCGGGCTGGCCCAGCTCCGGTCGTGCCGCAGAACCGCAGGTGTCGGTGACACGGCCGGACCCTCCAGGCCCCGATGATATGATCGCGGCACTGGTGGTGCGCGTCCGCGCGGATGACTGATTTCTCCCTTTCCGACGAGCAGCAGCTCCTGGCCCGCAGCGTTCGTGCGTTTGCCGAGGCCGAGATCCGCCCCCACCTGCGCCAGTGGGACGACGCTCAGCATTTTCCGCACGAGCTGATGCCGAAGCTGGCCGACCTGGGTCTGATGGGCATTCAGATTTCTGAGCATCACGGCGGCGCCGGCATGTCGGCGGTGGACTACTGCATCGCCCTCGAGGAGCTGGCGCGCGTGGACCCGTCGGTGTCGCTCTCGGTTGCGGCACACAACGGGCTCGGCACCGCCCACATCGCGATGTTCGCCTCCGACGCACAAAAGGCGGAGTTCCTCACCCCGCTTGCGACGGGCGCGAAACTGGCGGCGTGGGGTCTCACCGAGGCTGGTTCGGGCAGCGACGCCGCGTCGATGCGCACCGCCGCCGTGCGCGATGGTCAGCACTGGGTGCTGAACGGCGCGAAGAGTTTCATCACGCATGGCGCCTCGGCGGATGTGCTGGTCGTGATGGCCGTGACCGATCGGGCCAAGGGCAGCAAGGGCATCTCGGCGTTCATCGTCGAGCGCGGCACGCCCGGGTTCGTCAGGGGCAAGAAGGAAGACAAGCTCGGCATGCGCGCGAGCGAGACGGCCGAGGTCATCCTGCAGGACTGCCGGGTGCCTGCCGACCACTTGATTGGCGAGGAAGGGCAAGGCTTCATCCAGACGCTGCAAGTCCTCGACGCCGGCCGGATCGGCATCGCCGCGCTCGCCGTCGGCCTGGCCCAGGGCGCGTACGAGACGGCTCGCCACTACGCCTTCGAGCGGAAACAGTTTGGCGCGTTCATCGGCACGTTCTCTCCGATTCGCGAAAAGCTCGTGACCCACGCCACGCGCGTGCATGCCGCACGCCTCCTCACCTACCGGGCGGCCTGGCTCAAAGACCAGGGACGACGCATGACGCTCGAGTCGTCGATGGCGAAGCTGTATTCGAGCGAAATCGCCGTGCGCGCGTCGGAAGACGCCGTCCAGATTCTCGGCGGCTACGGCTTCGTCAAGGACTACCCGGCCGAGAAATTCTTCCGGGACGTAAAGCTCACTACCATCGGCGAAGGCACGAGCGAGATTCAGCGCCTCGTGATCGCGCGACAGCTTCTGGCGCACTGACGTGACCGACCGAGTGCCCCTCAGCGAGCGCGTCCTGGCCGGGGACCCGCGGGCGCTGGCCCGGGCCATCTCGGTCATCGAAGACGACGGTCCCTCGGCCGCGGCGCTGGTGCGCCAGCTCTTCCCGCACACCGGCGGAGCCTATCTCGTGGGTGTCACCGGTCCGCCCGGAGCCGGGAAGAGCACGCTGGTCGATCGGATGGTGACAGTTGCGCGCGCGGCCGGCGAGACGGTCGGAGTGCTTGCTGTCGATCCCTCGAGTCCGTTTACCGGCGGGTCGATGCTTGGCGACCGGGTTCGGATGCAGGCGCACTCGAGCGATCCCGGCGTGTTCATTCGCAGCATGGCCACGCGCGGTCATCTTGGCGGGCTGGCGCGCACCACCTCGGACGCAGCAGTCGTGCTCGACGCGGCGGGCAAGTCGATGGTCATCGTTGAGACCGTGGGCGTGGGGCAGGACGAAGTGGACATCGTCCGCACCGCCGATATCTCCCTGGTCGTGCTCGTGCCGGGCACCGGCGATGACGTCCAGGCGCTCAAGGCCGGGATCATGGAGATTGCCGACATCTTCGTCGTCAACAAGGCCGACCGTGACGGTGCCGATCGCATGGTGACAGCCATCGAGTCGAACCTCGCCTTGCAGGCGTTCGGCGCCGGACAGTGGCGGCCGCCGATCGTGCGCACCGAGGCCACCTCCGGCGCGGGCGTGGCCGAACTGTGGGCGGCCATTCGGGCGTTTCGCGCTCACACCGCTGGCACCCGGCACAGGCGTCTGGCCGCGCGTCAGGAATACCGGCTGCGCGAGTTGCTGGCGCGGCGCTTTCTGGCGCATGTCGAGTCGCACGTGCTCGTGCCCGGCGAGTTCGACGCGCTGGTCGCACGCATTGCTGCCCGCGAGGTCGATCCGCACTCGGCCGCAAACGCGGTCATGGCCCGCGCTCTCGGTCAGGCGCCGGAGCACGCATGAAGGTGCGACTGGATCACATCGGCATCGCCGTGGCGTCGGTCAGCGAGGCCATGACCTGGTACCGCGACCGGCTCGGTCTGCAGGTGGCCCATACCGAGCAGGTCGACAGCCAGCACGTGCGCGCGTCGTTTCTGCCGGCCGGCGCCGCCATGCTCGAGCTGCTCGAGGCGACCGCGCCGGGGTCGCCGATCGCGCGGTTCCTGGCCAAGCGAGGCCCCGGCCTGCACCATGTCGCACTGGCCGTCGACGACCTCCGCGCTGCACTTGATGAGCTGCGCGCCGCTGGCGTGCGGCTCATCGACGATGCGCCACGGCCGGGCGCAGAAGGCGCCCTGGTCGCGTTCATCCATCCGTCGGCCGCGGGTGGCGTGCTGGTGGAATTGAAGCAGCCGGCCGTCGGGGTACGCGCGGGCCGGCCGCAAGCCGTGGCGCTGCACAAGACTGTTGGACGGATCGCGCTCGGCGATGTCGAGCTCGTGACGCTCTGCGACGGGTTCCTCGCCCTCGACGGCGGGGCGATGTTCGGCACGGTGCCGCGCACCTTGTGGGAGTCGCGTCTGCCGCCCGACGACCGGCACCGCATTCCGCTCAGCATGCGGCCGCTCGTCGTCCGCACCGATGGGGCGACCGTGCTCATCGACGCCGGCTGCGGCGACAAGATGGACCTAAAGAGTGCGGCGATCTACGGCCTCGACCGCTCGTATCACCTTTCGCACTCGCTGGCTGAGGCCGGCCTCGGGGTGGACGACATCGACATCGTCGTGGCCAGCCACCTCCATTTTGACCACGTCGGCGGCTTCACCGAGCGGCTGGCAGATGGACGCCTGCTGCCGCGATTCCCGCGCGCCCGCTACGTGGCCCATCGTGGCGAGTGGCACGATGCCACGCACCCGCACGAACGCAACCGGGCGAGCTACCTGTCCGACAACTTCATGCCGCTGGTGGACGCCGGCGTGCTGACCCTCGTGGACGACAACGCCGAGATCGTGCCGGGCGTTCGCTACCGCCGATCGGGCGGACACACCGCGCATCACCAGGTGGTGACGATCACTTCGCAGCGCCAGACCGCCGTCTTCACTGCTGACATGTATCCTACGGCCGTGCACATTCCCGATCCGTGGGTCATGGGGTACGATCTGTATCCGGTCGACACGCTGGCCTTCAAGCGCGGCTTCGCGCGCGAGGCGATCGATCAGGCGTACCTGCTGTTCTTCGAGCACGACGCGTCGATGGCGGCCGGCATCCTGCGTGAGCGCGGTGGCACGCGCAGTGTCGAGCGTGTGCTCTAGGGCCGATAGGAGACAAGATGAGCGTGGCGATCGGCATCATCGGCGGCAGCGGCCTGTACGACATGGCCGAGCTGACCGACCGCGAGGAGTGCGTCGTCGCGACGCCGTTCGGTGACCCGTCGGGCCCCTATATGGTCGGCAGCCTGCGCGGCAAGCGCGTCGCATTCCTGGCCCGACATGGCGCCGGGCACCGGCTGATGCCGTCAGAGCTCAACTTCCGGGCCAATATATTCGGCTTCAAACTGCTCGGGGTCTCGCACATCCTGTCGGCCAGCGCCGTGGGCAGCCTGAAGGAGGAGTATCGGCCGCTCGACCTCGTATTTCCCGACCAGTTTCTCGACCGCACCGCGGGCCGGGCCAGCACTTTCTTCGGACGGGGACTCGTGGCGCACGTGGCGTTTGCCCACCCGGTTTGCGAGCGGCTGCGCGGGCTCGCGGCTGCGTGCGCGGAAGCGGCCGGCGCGCGGGTGCACCGCGGCGGCACGTATGTCTGCATGGAGGGACCGCAGTTTTCCACGCTGGCCGAATCGCGGCTCTACCGGTCATGGAACATGGACGTCATCGGCATGACCAACCTGCAGGAGGCCAAGCTCGCACGCGAGGCCGAGATCTGTTACGCGACCATGGCGCTCGTGACCGACTACGACTGCTGGCATCCCGACCACGACGCGGTCAGTGTCGAGATGATCGTCGCTGTCCTGACGGAGAACGCGAAGACCGCCCAGCGCGTAATCGCCGACTCGGTCGAGCGGCTGGGCGCCGACCGCCCGTGCCTCTGCAAGGATGCACTCCGGTCCGCGCTGATCACCAGGCCCGAAGTGGTCCCGGTCGCTCTGATACAGGAGCTGGCGCCCATCATCGGCCGCTATTTCCCCTCCCCGGTATGATGCGCGGCCGGCCGGGCGGCGCACGAGCCACGATTCCTGACCTAGACTTCAGCTACGAGACCTTTCCATGACACTCATCGTGACCGGTTCGATCGCCTTCGACTACCTGATGTCCTTTCCAGGCAAGTTCACCGAACATTTGCTGCCCGAGCACATGCAGCGGGTGAGCCTGAGCTTCCTCGTCGACACCATGGACAAACGCCGCGGCGGCTGCGCGCCCAACATCGCGTACACGCTGGCGCTACTTGGCGAGACGCCGGCACTCATGGCCACGGCGGGCCAGGATTTTGGCGACTACGGCGCGTGGCTCACCGCCGCCGGGGTGGACACGACGGGTGTGAAGGTCGTGGCCGACAAGTTCACGGCGTCGTTCTTCTGCAGCACCGACGAGGCCAACAATCAGATCGCGTCGTTCTATACGGGCGCGATGGCAAATGCCGGCGAGTTGTCGTTCCGGACGGTGGAGGGGCTGGCTGGCGACGGACTCGTCATCATCTCGCCAAACGATCCTGGCGCCATGGTGCAGTACGCCGAAGAGCTCAGCACGATGGGCGTCAACTACATCTGGGATCCCGGCCAGCAGTGCGCGCGCATGGACGGCACCCAGCTCGAGGACGGCATCACCGGTGCGCACATGGTGATCTGCAACGACTACGAATTCGAGCTCATCCGGCAGAAGACCGGGATGAGCGAGGCGGACGTGCTGGCCGCGGCCAGCACCCTGATTGTCACGCGTGGCGAACATGGCAGTTCGGTGTATACGGACCACACCCGGGTGGACGTACCCGCCGTGCCTCCGGACCGCATCGTCGACCCCACCGGCGTCGGCGACGCGTTCCGCGGCGGCCTCATGAAGGGGATGGCGCAGGGCCGGCCCCTACCGGTCTGTGCCCAGATGGGCAGCGTCGCGGCTACGTGGGCGCTCGAGCACCTGGGCGGCATGAGCCATGCTTACACCTGGCCTGAGTTCGTGGCGCGCTACACGCGCCATTTCGGCGCGCTGGACTAGCCCGCTGCCGGGCTACGAGACACCGGCGGCAAACCTGGCCCTGGCGGCGGCGACGATGCGAGCATACTTGGCTTGTTGCAGCTGATGCTCGGTTTGCAGCAGCGCCACTTGCGCGTCGGATAGCTCGGCCGAGGTGATGACGCCGTTTTCGTACGAGACCTGTGCGATCGCGACGCTCTCGCGCGCGAGTTCGAGCGCCTTCTGCTGGGTGGTCACCACTTCACTCGCTGACTCGAGGTCGGTCCATGCGGTCTCCAATTCGAGCCGGCCGGCATCGAGTGCCGCGCGGAGGCCATGTTCGGCCTGGCGCACCTGCGCCTCGGCGACGGCGCGCCGGGCTGCCGCGCCGGGCGCGGCCAGCAGCGGCAGGCGCAGCGCCACCCCGAACGTGTAGTTCCGGTTTGTCTGGCGCAGCAGCCGCGTCGCCTCGTCGTTCTGATAGGCGACGTTGCCGATGAGCGACACGGTCGGTTTCCATTCGGCGTTGGCGATCGCTGCCGACAGCGACGCGATTTGGCGCTGCGACTCGAAGGCCCGGAGGTCGGGACGGGAGGAAAGGGCCGTCGCCAACGCGTCGCGGGGGCCGAGCGCTGCCACGTCGTCAAGCGTGCCTAGCAGCTGCAGGGCCTGTGACTGCGGTAGGGCCAGCAGCAAGCGCAGGGCCTGGTGCGACTGATCGACCGCCGCCTTGTACTGGATTCGCCGTGCGCGCGCATTGGCCAGGTCGACCTCGGCCCGAAGGACGTCGAGGCGCGCGACCGAGCCCGCCTCGAATCGCACCTGTGCCAGCTCGCGTTGGCGTTCGGCCAGCGTGATGCCTTCGTCGGCGACCCTGACGCTCTGCTCGTTGGTCAGTGCGCCAAAGAACGCCTGCAACACGCGCAGCTGTAAATCCTGCCGCGCCCGCTCGAGCGTCAGCGACGAGCCCTTTAGGACCGTCTGCTGAAGGTCCCTCGCGTTCTTCAACCGCCCGCCGGTGTACAGCGGCTGCGAGAGGTCAAGCTGCACGACGTTCTTGCGCACGAACGCCGCCTCGAAGCGTTGCTCCTCTGGCCCGAACACCCCAGGCGGAATCACGATCTCGGGAAAGCGTTGCAGGGGCTGGAACTGATAGCTCAGCGCGGCACTTGGCAGAAACGCCGCCCGGGCTTCGGTCACGCGAGCCTCGCCGATGCGGACGTCCTGCTCGGACACCCGCAACGTCTCGTTGGCGGTGAGCGCCCGCTCGATGGCCTGATCGAACGTCAGAGGCATCGGGGCCGCGCCAGGTGTCGTCTGGCCGTAGGCCGTAGAGGTCCACGCCCAACCCGCCAGGCCCATGAGCGCGAGCATGCCTGCGACGCGCGTTACCTGGGCCATCCGGCGTCGTGAGGCGCCACGCCAGGCTGTCAGGCGGGCCATGAAACGGGCCAGCAGCAGGTACGCCACCGGGACGACCAGCAAGGTCAGCGCCGTCGACGTGATGAGTCCGCCGATGGTGGCAATCGAGATCGGGGCGCGGAACTCCGAGCCGTCGCCCGTAGCCATCGCCGAGGGCATCATGCCGAGGATCATTGCGAAGGTCGTCATCAGAATCGGCCGCAGCCGCACGGGGCCCGCCTTCAAGATGGCGTCACGGACCGAGAGGCCGTCCTCGCGGTGGTAGTGATTGGTCAGGTCCACCAGTAGGATGGCGTTCTTCGTCACCAGCCCCATCAGCATCACCATGCCGATCATCGCTGGCATGCCGAGATTGTTGCCGGTCACGAGCATTGCCAGGAGCGCGCCCACGACGGCCAGCGGCAACGACAGCATGATGAGGAGCGGTTCGGCGAACGACTCGAACTGCGACGCCAGCACGATGTAGATAAAGGCAATCGCGAGCAGCAGGGCCAGGCCCATCGAGGCGGCTGACTCCTGCATCATCTCGACGTCGCCGGCATAGCCCCATTCGAAATTGGGGGGCATCGCCACCGACCGCATGACCACGTCGAGGTCGGCGGTGACATCTCCCAGCGCCCGGCCGTCGAGTTCGATGGCGATCTTGGCCTGGCGGCGGCGCTGTTCGCGTTCGATGTTGGTCGGACCTACGCTTGGCTCCATCGTGACGATGTCGCCGGTGCGTACCGCAATGCCGCGTGGCGAGTAGAGGGGCGTGCGCGCAATCACGGCGAAGTCGTTCCGGAACTCCGGCGCGAGCCGGACCCGGATGTCGTACTCGTCCTCGCCGTCGCGCAGCTTGGTCGGCACCACGCCTTCGACCATGCCGCGCAGCTGCAAGGCCACGGTCGCGATGTCGAAGCCGAGGTCGGCGGCCCGCGAGCGGTTCACCTGGGCCACCATCTCCGGCTGCCCGCCTTCGAGGCTGCTGTCGACGTCGACCGCGCCCGGCACCTGGCGTACCTTCGACACGACCTCGTCGCTCAGGCGCTGCAACGCGACCATGTCGTCGCCGCGTACGAAGATGTTCACCGGCGCCTCGGAGGGAGCGCCTTGCATGAACTCGGGGTCGGTCACGGTCGCCTTCATCATCCGGACGTTGGCCAGACGGGCACGTGCGTCGGCCTTAAGGGCCAGCATTCCGCGTTTCCGCGCCGTCTTCGGAGTCGTCTTCACCTGCAGCCGGGCCCGCAACGGATCGCCGTTGACGCCCACCGTCGTGAAAATCTGGCGCACCTCGTTGATGCCGCGCACGACCGTCTCGACGCCGGCCACGGCCGCCTCGCTCTGGCTGAACGACGTGCCGGGCGGCAGCTCGACGAGTACCTCCATCTGGCCGCGGTCCTCCAGGGGCACGAACTCGGTGCCGACGACGCGCAGCGTCCCGAGGCTGGCGAAGAACACGACCGCGGCCATGGCTACCACCGACCAGGGGTGGTCCACTGCCCAGCCGAGCAGACGGTGATAGCGCTGGTCGAGACGGTCGTAGAATGCGCCCCAGTTCTCGAGAAACCGCCCGACCGTGGTGCGACGACGTTCTTCAGGTGGGATGAAGCGCACGAAGCGCGACGACAGCATCGGGTCGAGTGTAAAGGCCACCAGCAGCGACATCGCGACCGCAAACGCGATCGTGAGCGCGAACTGCTTGAAGAACTGGCCGACGATGCCGGTCATGAAGCCGACCGGCAGAAACACCGCGAGAATCGTGAAGGTGGTCGCCATCACGGCCAGGCCGATCTCTGCCGTACCTTCCCGGGCCGCGGTGGTCGGATCCTTGCCCATCTCCATGTGCCGGTAGATGTTCTCGCGCACCACGACCGCGTCATCGATAAGGATCCCGATGACGAGCGACAGCGCCATCAGCGACATCATGTTGAAGGTGAAGCCGACGACATACATGAAGAAGAACGTCGCGATCACTGAGGTGGGCAGCGCCAGCGCGGTGATGAGCGTGGAGCGCCAGTCGCGCATGAACAGGAAGATCACCACCACAGCCATGAGGCCGCCAAACAAGATGTGTCCGCGGACGTCGCGCACGTTCTCCTTGATGAAGTCGGCGTCGTTGTGGACGGCGCGAATCTGCAGATCGGCCAGCGAATGGTCATGCTCCAGCCGCGCGATGGTGGCGGCAACGCGGTCGGTAATCTCGACGGTGTTGGCGCCGGACTGCTTGCGCACTGCGAACGACACCGCGTCGGCGCCGTCGAGACGGGTCGTCGTCGTGCGGTCTTCGAACCCGTCGACGACCGTGCCGACATCGCGCACCCGTACTGTCGAGCCGCCTTCGGATCGCAGGATTACGTCGGCAATCTCGCCGGCATCCCGGAATTGTCCCTTCGTGCGCAGTGTCACGCTGCGACCGTCACGTTCGACGCTGCCGCCCGGCAGGTCCAGGTTCTCGGCGGCGAGCCTGCTGGTCACTTCGGTGATCGGCATGCCCAACGCCTCGAGGCGGCGGGGATCGAGGTTGACCTGCACTTCGCGCACCTGGCCACCGTTGATCTCTACAGCGGCGACGCCGTCGATTTGCTCGAGCAGTGGCTTGAGGGCATCCTCGACCTGCCGACGGACGCGATCCGAGGGCAGACTGGACCCGACCGCGTAGATCATCACCGGCAGAGCCGCGACGTCGAAGCGCTGGATCGTCGGGTCTTCGATGTCGGGCGGCAGTTGCCCGCGAATCGCGGCGACCTTGTCCCGGACCTCAGCCGCGGCGGCCTGCGGATCGACTTCCAACCGCAGCTCCACGCCGACACGCGAGAAGCCCTCGGTGGAGGTGGAGATGACGCGCTTCACGCCGTTGATTCCCGAGACCGCATCTTCGATACGCTGTGTGACGAGCGACTCGACTTCTTCGGGCGCGGCCCCGGGGAAGACGACGCCGACGTTGATGAAAGGAAAGTTGACCTCCGGGAAGAGGTCGATGCCCAAGCGCCCCATCGACACAAGCCCGAGCACGACGAAGCTCAAGATCGTCATGGTCGCAAAGACCGGGCGCTTGATTGCGGTATCAGAAATCCACATGGCGGTGTCTCTACTTCGCCTGACGGTCGTTGGTCGAGGCGCGCACCCGCGCGCCGTCGCTCAGTTGACGCCGGGCGTCGGCCACCACGATGTCGCCAGCCGCCAGGCCGGTCAGAATCTGCACGCGCCGCCCGTCGCTCAGTCCCTCGGTCACGGGCACGGCCTTGACGATGTCCCCTTGCACAGCGAGCACGACCCTGGCGCCGGCGCGAGTTGTGACCGCCTCGCGCGGCACGAGGACGCCGCTCGAGGCCGACGCCGTGACGATCCGGGCCGTCGCGTACATCCCCGAAAGCAGTACGGCGTTGGGATTGGGCACGCGGATCTCGACGCGGAAGTGACGGTTCCGCTCGTTGACTTCCGGGGCGATTGCCGCCAGTTCGCCCCGGTAGCGCTCGCCTGGCCGCGCCTGCACGATGACCTCCGCCGCCATGCCGACCGTGAGCCGCCCGGCGTCGAGTTCCGACACGCCGGCCTCGAGCTTCAACACGCGCAGGTCGGCCACGACGACCACCGGCAGGTCGCCAGGCATCGCGCCCGGGTCGTAGTTGCGCTCGACCACGTGCCCCGACACCGGAGAGGTCAGGATCGTGTCGCGCTGGACCTCGCGCGCTCTGCGTTGCGCAGCCGCGGCCTGTGCCAGCGTGGCGCGGGCCAGTTCGCGCTGTGCCAGCGATGCCTTGTGAGCGGTCTCGGCGGCGTCGAGGCGCTGGCGGGGCAGCGCGCCCCGGTCAAAGAGGTTGTGAGCGCGTTCAAGTTCGGTGGCGGCGTTTGACAGTCCCGCGTCGGCCGCATCTACGCCAGCCTTGGCCACGCTCACCGTGGCTTCGGCGGCATCAGCCTGCGCGTCAATCTCGCGGCGGTCGATGGTCGCGATCGTTTGACCCTCGCGCACCGACGCGCCGATGTCGACGAGCACGCGCTCGAGGGCGCCGGGCACGCGGGGCTTCACGCCCACTCGCGCGCGCGGCGCCAGATTGCCTGAGAGCTCGAGTGTGGCTTCGATGGTGCCAGACTGGGCGGTGACTGCTTGAACGTCGCTGGCGGGCGCGGCCACGACCGCCGCGGCCTGCGGCGCGGAGGAACCGGCGCACGCGACCGTGAACAACAAGGCAGCGCTGGCGGTGAGCGTGAGGAAAGGGACAGTGGGCTTCATGGGACGCGACTCCAGGTGGGGGACGCAAAGGTCGAATACGGGCGCTGGGGATGACAAGGGACAAACGTCAGTGCCGCGCCGGCGGCGAGGCCGGCGATGGTCGTCGTGAGCACGTCGCGCGCCAGCGCGTCGCAGTCTTCGCCCGGCGCGAGGCGGCACGTGCAGCCAAGAACGGCGGGGCCGGTCAGGGCCGCCCACAGGACGTGGAGCGCCACCTGCGGATCCAGATCGGCCGGCAACCGGCCCGCGTCGATCGCCCGCTGGATGCGCGCCGCCACGTGGGCCAGCATCTGCTGCAGCAGGTCGAAGCCTTGCCACTGGGCGGTGATGGCCGGTACCGAACGGTCCACAAACATCAAATGGAAGAATTCCCGTTGGTCCTTCGAGAACTGGTAGAAGGCCCACCATGAGTTGCGGAGATCGGTGAGAGGGTCGGGATCGCCGGCCGCCGCCTGGATCGTCTCGTCCAGGCGCGTGAAGCCTTCTGCGGCCAGGGCGAAAAAGATGTCGTCCTTGCTCGGGAAGTAGCTGTAGATGGCGGCCGGGCTGTATTCGATGCGCTCGGCGATCTTGCGGATGGAGACCTGCGCGTAGCCCTCGATAACAAACAGGTCGCGGGCAGCGGCCAAGATGCCGTCGCGCACCGCCTGCTTTTCCCGATCGTGCCGCTCTCTGATGCCCATGGACTGATTATCTCTGAACAGTGTTCAGCCTTCTAATGGCGTTTGACGGCGAAACGGCCACCAAGGTTTCGAGGCTGGGTGGGCTACACTAGCGCCCGTGCCTGCCGTTGTGGCCGAACGGGCCTCATCCGTCTCCCCCTGGGTCGCCGCTGCCCTGGCGTGGCTGGTTCCGGGCGCCGGCCACCTGCTGCTTGGACGGCGGCAGAAGGGCCTGATCTTCCTGGCCGCGATTCCGGCCATGTTTGCGATCGGCCTGGGCCTGTCTGGCCGGGTGTTCCCGTTTGATTTTTCTCAGCCGCTCGTGGCGCTGGCCGCCGTGGCCGCTCGCGGAGTCGGGGCGCCAGCCTTTCTGGCTGGGTGGCTCGATCTCGGGCGCGGCGTCGTGACCGATGCCTCCTACGAGTATGGCAATGCGTTTGTCATCGTGAGCGGCCTGCTGAACATGCTGGTCGCGCTCGATGCGTTCGATGTGGCGTCTGGGCGGAAGTGATGACGAGCCACCTTTGGCTTCTGGCGTTGTTTGCGTTTTTCGTGGCCGTGGTCTTTGCCTCGATCGCCCACGACGCGCCGCGCGAGCAAGCGGCCTTCGGGATCCGAATTTTCGGGGGTTTTCTTCTTGCCGGCCTGGCGCTCGGCTGGCTGATGTATCCGTTGCCACTGTGAGCGGCCCCGCGACGCTCCCCCCAGTGCCCCCGCCCGGACCTGCCAGACGACGGCTCGGCCTGTGGGGGCCGGTGGCCGCGTACATGGTCCTTATCTTCACGCTGTCTGGCATGTCGTCGCCGCCCACTCCAGCAGGGTGGAACGACAAGGTCGAGCATCTCTTCGGGTACGGCGTGCTCGGCCTCGTGACCCTGCGGGCCACGGCTGGTGGTGTGCTGAGTGGAGTGACCGGCGGCGCCGCCGCCGCCGCGTGGACCGTGGCCACGGCGTACGGCGTGACCGACGAGTACCACCAGAGCTTCGTCACGGGGCGCACAGCCGATAGCGCCGACACGTTGGCCGACGCGCTCGGTGCGATGGCGGCCATCGTGCCGGTCTGGGCGTTCGGTATAATCGCCCGGTCGCGCCACTCGACCGGCGCAGCATCGAGGCGGCGATGACCACCCACGACAACCTGCTGATCGAACGCGACGGCGCGGTGGTGCTGGTGACAATCAACCGGCCCGCAAAGCGGAACGCGCTGGACGCTCAGACGATCGCGGAACTTGGGCACGTGATGCACGCCCTCGGCGCCGACGCCGGCGTGCGCGCGGTGGTGCTCACCGGCGCCGGTGACAAGGCGTTTGTGGCGGGTGCGGACATCAACGAGCTCGCGGCGCAGACGCCCGCGCAGGCCAAGGAACACGCGGCCGCCGGCCAACGGGTCTTTGGAGCGATCGAGTCACTGGGCAAGCCCGTGATTGCGGCCATCAACGGGTTTGCACTTGGTGGCGGATGCGAGCTGGCGATGGCGTGCACAATCCGCATTGCGGCCGATTCGGCCCGTCTCGGCCAGCCGGAGGTCAATCTTGGACTGACTCCCGGGTATGCGGGCTCACAGCGTCTGCCGCGGCTGGTGGGCCGCGGCATCGCCCTTGAGCTGCTGCTCACCGGCGACATGATCAGCGCGGCCCGTGCCTACGAAATCGGGTTGGTCAATCGCGTGGTGCCGGCCGCTGAGCTGCGTGCCGCCGCGATGGCGTTGGCCGGCACGCTGGCATCAAAGGCACCCATCGCGGTGCAGTTCATCCTCGAGCTGGTCCACCACGGCGCCGAGATGCCCATGGCCGAAGCCCAGCACCTGGAATCCACGCTCTTCGGGCTCGCGGCGTCCACCGACGACATGAAGGAAGGCACGACGGCGT